>CAZNVM010000350.1:0-3238 GCA_964576215.1 uncultured Planctomycetaceae bacterium | reverse complement strand
ATGCAAGGTTTTTCAGCAATCTGGTAAAAAAACAAACGCAAAACACTTGGCAATTAAAAATCACGCAAATCCTTTTACAACAATGGGTTACTTCGCTTGACAGTCAAGTCAGACTGCCAAGTTACTTAACGGCGTAGCGTGTCATTGACGGTGACATCGGGATACTCAAATGTTCCAACGGAAAAATCCAACTCATTGAAGGGGACCGGATACGGAACCCGGACGGAGGTGGAGCGCAGCCGTTGAGGACCGACGGTTACGAATGGATTCAAGGTGTCAAAGTCGGCAACCAAAACCAGGCGTTCAAGTACGCCATCCACCGACGCGGCGAACAGGGCGGTTTTACGTTTGAACGTGAGGTCCAGGCGGAAAACATGATTCTGGTCGGTTACTACACCAGAGCCGATCAAATCCGGGGCGTTTCGCTCATGGCACCTGCCATCAATCAGTTCCGGGACATTTATGAAGGAATCGACTACGCTCTGGCCAAAGCGAAAATCGCCCAATTGATCGGGTTTGCTACAATCACCGACGATGTCAATGAAGAAGACCCGGACGCCGCCGCCCAGGGCCGAAAGTCGAAAGTGGAAGCGTTCGACAAAGGAGCGATTCACTTTGACCTCAGGCCAGGCGAGGATGTGAAACTGTTGACCGATACCACGCCGTCGAACCAGTTTCAGAGCTTCATTGATTCGGTCATTCGGGTCGCCCTGGCCGCTCTGGACCTGCCGTACCAATTTTGGGATTCGTCCGCGACGAACTTCGCAGGAATCCGTGGCGCGTTCGACGATTACATCGACTCTTGCCAGCGGAAACAGGTCGGCCTTATCGAGGCGTTGCACGAAATCACCGACTGGCGGATCCGAATGGCGATCCTCGATGGCGAACTGCCACCGCCGCCAGCCGGAATGAGCGTTGACGACGTGCTCTGGTATTGCGACTGGATCGGAACACGGCTTCCGTACTACCGCATCCTGGAAGACGCTAAAGAAATGATGATTGCGACACAGACCGGAATGCTATCACCTCAAAAAGGTGCCGGCATGTATGGTCTCGACTTCGACGAAAACCTGGTCGAAATCGCCGGAGCACTGAAAACGGCAACGAACCTCAATGTTCCGTTGCCTTACGCACAAACCTTGAATATCGGAATATGATCTCGCTCCTTGCACAACAAGCCGTCCTGGACGCCAAAATCGTCAAGCCGATTCACGTCCACTTTGAGGATATTATCGATTCCGACTGGACTGGTACTCCGAAAATACTGATTACGGAATCCGAAACCGTTCCGGAGGATTACACCCAGTTCAACGTCCTTTCGTGGAAAACCAAGATGCTCGTTTCCTGTGCCGCCAAAGACACCGCCGATGCCGTCTGTTACGGCTCAAAGGCCGCCAATGCGGTCATGGAACGGTTTGCGGAAATGGAGCGAAGCTCCAACAGCGGAAACGCCGAACTGATATTTTCCGCAATGAAAGTTCAAAGTACGCTTCGACACATCGACGAGCGCAGTGAAATGATCTACAGCGTGATGTTCGAGGTCATCCATCGTTAAATTTTTTCCCTCTCCACACTTCCAACCATTCGCTACCAATGCCTGAAATTACGCTTAATACCAATTTGGACAAAATTTCCGAACAAGCCTTTAAGGCTCTTGTTGCCAAAGGAATCTACTGTTTGTTGTTTCCGATCAAAGTCAGCGGAAAAACCAAAACAACGGACACCTCCAAAAACCTTCTCAACGGCGTCTCCGTTGGGAACATTACCATCGGCGACGAAACGCCGGACCAGGAAGAGTTTCAGGACCAACTGCTCGGCGGACTCTACAAGATGTACGCCGGAGGTGCAATTGATCCCGGCGACCTCTCACTGGCAACCAACTTCGAACCGGACGCGATCCCCCTGGAAATCTCCGGCGTCGTCAATTCCCAAGTGGTGACGCCGCAATTCGCTCTGGTGCTTGCGGTCGAAAAAGATGACAAAACGCTCCAGGGCTTCTTTGCCTGCGGTGCCAATTACAACGGCGGCCAGGGGCTTCAGGGCGATTACGGAAAGATCATCAAATCGAATCTGAAATTCAAACTGACCGGAGAACCGATACGCGGGTTCCCAAAGGTCGGAACTTTCTCAAAATCGCTCTACGGACCGCTTCCCTATGTTCCGCAGCCGTCGTAAGACGATTTTCGCGTTTTCAACTCACCACAATCCTCCAACCACCAACAATTACTATGACGCTTTTAACCAGAGACGAAGCACTCAAACCCAACAACCACTTCCGAATCGAACAGGTCGATGTCACCGAATGGGGCGACCCCGATCCTGTTACCGGTGAACGGGAACCGAAATTCGTGTTCGTTCGGCAAATTTCCTCTGCGGAGAGGGATGCGCTCGAAAATTCCGTGATCATCCAAAAACGTAACAAACAAATCTTTGACTGGAAAAACTACCGTGCGAAAATCGCGGTCCTGGTCTGTTGCGACGAAGCCGGCAGACCGATTTTCAAGCCGGGCGATGAGGAATATCTCGGCAACAAGTCCATCGGCCCGATGGAACGCATCCACAATATGCACAAAAAACTCAACTCCTTCTCCGACGAGGATGAGGAGGAGTTGGTAAAAAACTGACCGACGACCACGACTGGCTGTTTTGGCACAAACTCGCGCTGGCCATCGGCGGCTGTACCATTGCGGAATTGAAATTCCGCATGACCGCCGCCGAAGAACAGTCGTGGAAATGGTTCCGACGCATCTACGGCCCGTTTGGTGAAGAACGGGCCGATTGGAGAATGGCGAACATTCTTAAAATGATCGCCGACGTCAACAAAGACCCGAATTCCAGTGTTCACTTTAAAATCACCGACTTTTTGTTGAAATTCAAATCAAATACGCCGGAAGATGATCTGGACAAACTGACAAAAACCGTGATGAAACTTGCCGGTTACTAACCACCATTTTTCCACCAAACAATCATGCCAATCGACGAATACGCACAACAAGTCAGCCTTGACGTAACCGACAAGGTGATGACACCACAAGAAATTCAAAACAAGTTCGGTATGAAAAACCTGCCGATGATTTCCGATCTCGGACAGGGCCGTTTTCTGTCCATTCTCGCCCTCGAACTTGACCGGGAACTCACGCCGACCGAATACTTTACTCTTGTCGGAGGAATCAAGGCACAGCTCGACGATTTGAATCCGACGGCCCAGATGCTTGCGGCAAACGAAATTCCGGTATTT
>CAZNVM010000349.1:0-1821 GCA_964576215.1 uncultured Planctomycetaceae bacterium | reverse complement strand
GAAAAGGACTTGCAATCGTATTTCCTGATGGTAAAGTGTGTCACGATGGCCAACCAACCATCGTTACAAAATTCAAAAATACACTACCAAATGAGGAGCGAATGCAATGAAAACGAAATTCACAATCATCGAAATACCGCTCCCCGGCAAGTCGGGGAAGAAGAACAAAATCTGCCGTTGGGTTAAGTTTTTTTAGTTTTTCAAAAAACGTTGAAACGCTCATAGTGTCCTCCTATTCGTTGTCCCATGCCATGTCTATAACACCACAGCGACTAAAAATCTCCTGTATAATCTGGTGTTTTGGATTGTCTCTTTGTACAATAAACACTGATACGTCCGTCGGGATAACGCAGGGACTCTCTGTGTTGAACGCACGACAATCTCCAGTTTCATACTCACAACGGCACAAGAAAAGAAAGTCAATCTGTCCGGGAATTCCCTCAGCATGATAGGCGTAATAGTCTAAATGTGCCAATTCATTGGTTAGTTCGTCGCCCCTTGGTGTAAGCATATCGAGATTTTCTATGACAAGCACTTTCTTGCTCAATAAATCTTGAAACCAAGCGGGTTCAAAATGTGTACGCTTGCGAAAATCCGTTCCGCTCAGTTCCGCAAATGACATTTTTGTCGCATCAATTATGACGGGCGACTCATCGAACAATGTTAACCAATCTTGTCCGCTATTGCATCTGATTATTGCGGGACCCATTTTTGCGCCAATCCAGTTTTGAACAAATTCTTTTGTAGTCACCTTTCGTCTTCGGGATGTCGGGGTTTTGTCGGGGTTCATTTTTTCGAGTCGTGTTTTCCTTATCGGATTATTGCCGACATCATCGCAGAACATGGAAAAATCATGCACAATATCCTCCCCTAACAATGGTCGTAGCATTTCTGTTGTTGCTCCTTCGTACAAGAGATTGGATGCCATTTCCCATTTCCTTGGATTGGGACTCGGATTCTCACCATCGCTTTCTGGACGTAGAATTTGGTTGCCATTTTCGCCTTTAGAAGCGATATAATCGCAAATCAAAGGGTGTATGTTTTGTTTTTCTATCATGATACAGTTACTCTTTCCCATTTCACGCCGCCATGTTTAACAGTTTTTCAGGTTTGTTATGATGTGAACTCCGAGCTCACTCAAACTGGCTAATCTCTATTGATCTGATCCCTATGCCGTCGCCTCAGTATAGCATCCCGATGGCATTTATGCAAAGGGCAAGAAATACGATGCCGAAACCTGACAACGAACCTTTCCCCCAAGACACTTTTTTCGGCCATACGGTTGCGACAAATCGCCCGTGGCGCGTCGCCGGGAGGCTTGGGGATATACGTCGCGATCCGGGCCATTTTCGCGGCCTGGGGAAATTTCTGAAAACCTTCTGGATTCCTTGCAGAATTCATTTGATGTTTTTGTAACGGAGCGTACTGTAGGAATAACGTGGGCAGGAAAGTCCTGGACGCAAACAGAGTTAACCAAAAATGAGGAGAACACATGAAAACAATATCTGAAATGGACCTACACTTTTACGACTTTGCTTTATCCGACGATTTGAACGAAAAACTCAGGAAGGCGGTGATGCTTCTTGATGAGGTGCGTTTCAAATTGGCAAGCGAAGAAGCAGATTACATGGAAAATTTCCTGAACGAATTGAATCAGGGAACGAGACGAATTAGGGATGCCATCCTACGCCGTTAAGTAACTTGGCAGTCTGACTTGACTGTCAAGCGAAGTAACCCATTGTTGTAAAAGGATTTGCGTGATTTTTAATTGCCAAGTGTTTTGCGTTTGTTTTTTTACCAGATTGCTGAAAAACCTTGCAT
>CAZNVM010000348.1:0-2811 GCA_964576215.1 uncultured Planctomycetaceae bacterium | reverse complement strand
ATTTGACAGATATTTCCAGATGTACTATTTCGATACAACGTGACTGAAATACTTTACTTTCAAGGTCCATTATCTACTTTTCTGTTCCACATACCTCAAAAAACCTATTTTTTTACCCACAGATTCTGGTGGGGAACCGATAATTTTTAAGAATCATTGCCTCGTCGACATCGTCGGCGAGATTGTCCAAAATCACGGACACCATGATCCGTGTTCCACGAATACACGGTTTTCCGTGGCAAATGTCGGCATTGCTTGATATACGGTTGGTCCAGTCCATCAAAGTTACTCCTGAAAACGTCGGACACCAAGCATCGGAAATCGGTTTTATTCTATGCCCGATTCCCGATTCCCGATTCCCGATGCCCGATTTTCGTTACTGTTTCTCCAAAACGCGCTTGGCACGCTCTTTCGTTTGCTCGCCCCTTGCGGTTTCGATCACCTTTTTCATGGCGTCGGCGGTCGCTTGCGATGCACCCTGAATTTTCTCCGCAACGGAAACCGCCGCTTCACACGCCTTTTCACGGATCGAATCGTCGTCCAGAAGCTTCATCGCTTCTTCGAGCATTTTCGCCGACGGATATTTCGTGAACGCCTGGAAAACCAGTTCCTTATCCTCCGAACGGGTCGCCAGCGTCAAATACGTGCGGACCATCTCGATCCGTTGCGTTTCCTCCATCGGATACTGACGCGGATAACGAACGTACCCACGTAAACCGCGTTGGCTGTACTGGTCTTTGGATTGGGCGAGCTTCAAACAGGCGGCCGCGACGGCATTCGCGTCTTCCGGTTCTCTCCATTTTCCCAAAAGCTCGGTCGCTTTGTTCTTCATGGTCGGTGAATTGCCAAACGCATAGTCCGTCACGGTTTTTATCGCCGTCGGACCGCCGATTTGCATAAGAATATCGAGCAGGTTCGGTTTGGCTTTCTCGTCCGCTTTATTGAGGATTTCAACCATTTTCGCCGCGACTTCTTCACGCGGCATCCGTGAACAGGCGGCTTTGAGAAGCTTTTGGTTTTCCACCGCCTGCTCTTCCGTCGTCGCCGCCGGCAAAACCGCGAAAAGGTTTTCCAAATCGGCAAGGGTTACGACTTCGGCCAGTGCAGACAACGCGGCACCGCGAATTTCACTGTTCGTCGAGGTTGCCGCTTTCTTGAGAAGCGGAAACGCACTCACAATCCGGCGTGCATCGATCAATCCAATCGCCGCTTTTTGCGTTTTCGCGTCACCTTTTTCGAACAAAGCGACAATCGCCTGATCGACTTCCTTGCCGGGAATTCCTTCCAAAGTCGCTTTCGCGGCGGCGGCAATTTCCGAATTCGCAGAGGACGCTGCATCAAGGAGCGTTGCCAAAACGGACACGTCGCCGATGTTTTTCAAGGCGACAATCGCGGCAACGGCAACGGCGGCGTTGTCCGACTTGGCAAGAGCCGCAATTGGAGCAAGCGAGACTTTTCTGGAATCGGCATCCGTTCGGTCCCCAATCGCCAGGATCAGTTGAGCACGTCGGGCATTGTCCTTCACCTCCGCAAGCTGTGCCACGAGTTTCTTTGTTACCTCCGCTCCGACAGGAAGCTCCCGAGCGGCTTTCATCGCAACGGCGAACAATTTCGGGTTGTCCGAGTGAATCTGCTTGACAAGCAGGTCAACCCCCTCGTTTCCAAGCGTCAGAATTTCATGGTAAACGGCAGATTCCCGTTGAAAATCGTTCGCTTCGGACATCGTTGCAATCGTCTGGAAAATCTTGATTGCCGCCTCTTTGTTTCCCCGTGCAATTCGTTGATTGGCACAATGAAACGCGGCGTCGGCGATTTCCGGTCCGAACTGTTTACGGCACCCCTCGTGAGCGGCATCAAGCATTCCGCCGCTGAAGAACTGGACCGCTCCGTCACCGGCCAGGGCACCCGTTGCGGCAATCGCGGCTTTGGCGACTTCCGGATATTTGCGTCCTTTGGCGTCTTCCGTAGCGACCAGGGCGTAAAGCGTTGCTTCCGCTTCCACTTTGCCGCGATTGGCAATACTGCCGATTACGCCGATGAGCAACAGTCCGTCAAGCGTTTTCGTCGCTTCCGCCAAAGCGGCATCCACTTCGTCCGCAGGAATCTGTTCCAAAGCGTATCTTGCGTAAAGAGCGGTTTTTTCGTCGTCAAGCATTTTCGCAAGCGTCGGAACCGCTTCTTTCGTCCCCTGGGTTGCAAGCCGTTTGCAGGCAAGCATCTTGAGGAACAGGATTTCGTTGTCCGTTCCCGGTTGCTGGAGCATCGCAAGGAGCGTTGCTTCGTTGACGGTCGTTTGAAGCGTTTTGGCAACTTCGCCGTATTCGCCTTTCAGTTCTTCCGTTTTGGCCATCAACCAACTCTGGGCAAAAACGGAAGCGGAAAACATCATTGTCGTTGCGAAAACGACGGAAAGTAAAAGTGGTCTGTATTTCATTTTGGTGAGTAAAATAAGTGGAGTAGCCGTGATTTTTGGTAACGTCCGAATCGTTTGGCCAAGCTGCTCATCGGAGGGCAAACCCTATTTTTACCTTATTTTTTTTACAAAACAACCTCGGCAACCGGGAAACGTCCCAAAAAAACCAAGAGAACTGCAAAGTCCCTGGGAACGCAGGCATCTTGCCTGCGAACCCGGGGGCAGGCAAGATGCCTGCGTTCCCAGGGGGGCAGTCTGTCGACAAGTTTACGATTTTTACTGATTTTACCGTCATTTCGCTTCGCTTCATTCCGGCTTTTATTGGGGGAGATGAATAAAAGCCGGAATGGAGCATCGCGAAATGACGGTCTCGATACAAACTTCTTCGACGGACTGCC
>CAZNVM010000347.1:0-7305 GCA_964576215.1 uncultured Planctomycetaceae bacterium | reverse complement strand
ATGGTCACCAAAGGGTTATTGACCACCCGTTTTGAGCAAAGCGAGCACGGACCGGGAACCGTTGTTTTTCAACTCGCTACAGACGGCAACGGTAACGGGTAATGCGTTTTTCCCGGGGAATACCGGGAACCTGTTACCGTTGCCACTATAAAAGTTTTTGAAAATAGCTTTGAAGAAGGGCGGAAAGACTAGCAAAGAGATGATCTTTCCGCCCGCCTTAACACCAAAACAATTTTTGACAAGAAATAAAACACCCCTTGAACTCACCACAGGTTTTCCGATAATACGGGTAGGAAAGCTGTGTGGGTTGCCGACCAAAGAAAGGAGAATGATTATGGCAACACTTTACACACGAAAAGCCGGGAAAGTGCCCGGTTATGAAATAAGATTTTTTGATCCGCACGGACACCGCCTGATTATTTATCTGGGTGGACGCAAGTATTCCGAAGGAACAGCCAACGAATTGAAAAAGATTGTTGAAAAGCTGATCTATTATCAAACCAACGATGAAGTTCCTGACAAAAAGACCGTTGCCTGGTTGGAATCGGCGTCACCTGAAATTAAGCGGAAATTGGCAGATGCCGGGCTAATCAATGTACCCGAAACACACACGCTCAAGGATGTTTGGACAAAATTTCTCGAAATGAAAGAACTGGACCGCAAAACGGGGAAAATCAAGGAAGCAACCATTTCACAATACTATCATGCAAAACGCCGATTCTTTGAGTTTTTCAAAGAGGCCGATTGTTTGGCAGACCTCTCGAAGGAATCACTGATGAAATGGAAAGCGGCTCTCCTGAAACGGCTAAAGCCGGCGACGGTTGCTTCGACGTTGAAGCATTGTAAATCGGTTTTCACCTGGGCGGTTGAGCAAGGCTGGATCGAAGAATCCCCCTTGGACGGGATTGGACGTGGCAGTTTCGTCAACCGGTCAAGAGATCGTATTATTTCGATGGAGGAGTACCACCGTTTGTTAGATGCTTGCCCGTGCCAAGATTGGAGGGTGATAATCACCCTTGCCCGAATTGGCGGATTACGGTGCCCAAGCGAGGTGGTTGCCCTGAAGTGGGAAGACGTGAACTGGGAGCGAAATTGTTTCTTTGTTCGCAGTCCCAAGACGGAGCACCACGAAGGAAAGGAAAGCCGGATTGTACCGATTTTCCCGGAGCTGAAAACGGAACTGGAAACGTTGTTTTTCATGCCGGAGAGCGAAGGAAAGGAATTTGTAATCAATCGATACCGCGATCCCCAACAGAATTTAGGCACGACTTTTGCCAAAATTGTGAAGCGAGCCGGTCTGCTTGAAATTCCCCGTCCATTCGACAATATGAGAATGACCCGTTCCAATGAAGTTTACAACAAATGGGGTGCGTTCAAGGAATCGCAATGGATTGGGCATACTGGACGTGTGAGACAGGATCATTACTTGATGATTCAAGATTCCGACTATGAGGAAGCTGCACGGTGGAAAATCCCGCCACAAAAGTCGGCGACGTTCAAAGAAGGAAGTCAGAATAACACTGAGAAAACCCGGCCAAGAAGCGTATGTATCGGATAAAAATTTCCCGCCACTTTTCCCGCCAGTAAGGGGCGGAAACGGGGGGAAATGAGGGGGAGTCAAGAAAAGTAAAAAGAGCCGTAACCTCTTAGATTACCGCCCTTTACCGCAATTGACCGCTCATTGCCCTGGTGTCAAAAAACACCCTAAATAGCCGAGGCGGGACTCGAACCCGCACCCCCGTTATGGGGAAGGGATTTTAAATCCCCAGCGTCTGCCATTCCGCCACTCAGCCTTTTTTAATTACGAATTATGAATTACGAATGAGGAATGAGTTAATCTTCGTAACGTCTGTAACCCATTGATATGCCGGGCATGTCGTACAAGCCGCCTTGGAATCCCGGCGTCATTCCGTTCTGCGACATGATCGCGTTCAACCATCTTCGGCGATACTCTCCGACCACCAGAACCATACATAAAAACGCAACCGTCGATATCGCCGCCAATAGAACCAAAGTCGTGATGGTCCAGGACTGCGCCTCTATGCTCCCACCTGCTCCCCCATGTCCGGTTTCCAAAACACTCACCGACACGGCCGAATTTTCCTGATTCCGGCTTTCCCGACTTCGATCTTTGCGAAAACCGCTCGTTTCCGTTGAATCCGCCACAAGTTCCGGTGTTTCCGAAGATTCCTGAGTTAATTCATTCGGCAAAGATACGCCACTCGGACCTTCCGGTGATTCCGGCTTGTCCCTCAATCCTTCCTCTCCTCTTCGGGAAGAGGATTGAGCAAGTACAGTAATACTTTCCGATTCATTTTCCCGACTTTTCAATTCGGGAGGATAAGTTACTTCCGGCTTCGTTTCGTCCGGCTGTTTCGTAACACCACCATCAACCGGTGGTTTGGCGACCGTTTGCGTTTCAGAAAACTGCTCCGTCGTTTCCAACATCGGCAAATCAAAAGTTTGCAAACGAGTCAACGTTTTTTTGACAGGTTTTTCGGCGACCGAATTGGGATTGGCCGACTGAGGATAGGCCGATTGGGGGATCGCCGGAACGACCGGTTTTTTCACAATCTGCCTTTCGGTTTGTTCCGGCACGTCAGATGTTTTTTCAAAAGTAACAACCGGCGACGCCACAATCGGGGCGTACGAAATCGTTCCGCCGCAACTACACGCCCAGAGCGGTCCGGCAAAACACAAAAGAAACAGGGGGGACAAAAAACGGTACATCGAAATGAGGAATTAGGAATTAGGAAATCGATTATTCATTCATAATTTGTAGCACTGTTGGAAATACATCGTTGTTAAATGGTGTGAGATTCGTGAAAATAGGCTTTCGCACAATTGATTGATTTTCGCAGTGAGTATCGAAGCCAATTTGTGTAAACGGCCCGGTATTCGAGCGAAATCCACACTATTCCACCTATTCTAACAAAAATTCTTCCAACGGTACAGTTAGGGTACAGGTGAATTATTCAGTATCTTCTCCGGAAAAGTCTCGCGTGTCCTTTTGCGGTTCCACCGGTGTTTCCGATGGAGCATCGGCGACTTTTTTCATATCGACCCGAACGAAATTTGATTCGGCACTGGGTGTCATACTGTCGGGTTCCTCGTCCGGCTTGAGCGAAATGACCAGCACCAGCTTTTGTCCCCCACCAAACGCGGCCAGGGCAGGCAGTACGTCCGCCCCTTTGCCGAACTGGAGTGAATACGTGCCGTCAGGACCACGGGCAACTTCTTCGACGATTTTCATTTCGTCGTCGCGGAGAAGTAACTCCAGCATCGATAAAGACGGCTCGCCGGGATCGTTTTGCGTAGTCGCTTCCCGAAGCGATTTGAGAAGAGCGGCATAATCAATATAATATTGTTCGAGTGGAAAATCTTGTTGGGGTGCCCTTCCGCCGAACAGGGAGAATGAACCGCCGGATGTCTTTTTGACCGTACCCGCAAGTTGTTTAGCCTTGTCCAAAACCTCTTCGGGAAGATCACGCATGTTCCGAACGGCAGGTGCAATACGACGGGCCAAATGTTCGTGAAATGGCGAACCGTCTGGAGCACAAACCGTATCGAACGTGTTGATGTCTTGCGTTTCAATGTAAAGCCGGGCACAATTCGGCAAGTCGGCAACCGCTTTTTCACCGAACGGACGCGTCAATGCGACGGGTTCAACCGCAAAGCCGAGCAGGAAAAAGTGTAGCAACTTGGCAAAAGGCCGCTGTGTCTCGGGATCAGCCGTTTCGGTCATTGCGGCGATTGTTTTGATGTCAAATTCGCAGTACGCCTTGGCCAACCGGGGCCAGGTGTCGGCTTTTTCCAACTCGTCCTGTGAAATCGCGGCGAATTCTTCACGGGCAATGCGGTGAAAATTGTTCAACGACCACGCCGAGGCACGGAGCAAAAGCGTTTCCGGTGTTTCGCCGTAGTTGACAACCGCCCGCTGAGCGTACAGCATCGCACGGGCTTGGAAAACCCGATGCGTGTCGCGAGGAGCAAAATTCGTGAGCATTTGGAGTTGCGTATAACCCCGAACAAGTAGCTTCAGGAGCGGGAGCGACTCGCCATGACGGTAAATCGCGTCATGGGTGCGCCGTACCGCTTCGAACTGGGGAATCAACGCCCACTCACAGAGCAATTGTTCGATTCCCGCAAGGTCCGCCTCTTCCGTCGGTGTAGCCGGCTGAGATTTCTTGAGGTTATATTGCCGCCATGTGGTGACGAATTCGTTGCGAGACCGTTTTTCCACGTCGGCTAAAAACTGCCGGTGATCGACGTATTCCACGTTGGCGGAAGCCAACTTATCGACATCTCCAAACCGCACGGCCCCCTCGGGAACGATTTCATCCAAAAAGGCATCGCGGGTCAAAGCTCCGAATTCCTCACGGGCGGCCAACATCATGGCCTGACGCCGCAGTTGTAGCAGGAACGCCGAGCCAAACGACATATCTTGGGCAAGATCAATATCCGTCAGTTGCCTGTCTCGCCCGAAAATCGGAAAACCGAGCCAGAAGACCGAACGTGATTCTTCAGGTTGGGTTTCTTCTCCGGCACTTTGACTTGGAAGACCGTGGACCGAAAAAAAACAGACGACTGTAACGAATATCAGAAAAGGCAATCGGTTACACATGGGACTCAAACCGTAAACGTCTCCGAATTTTTGGAACTGGTATTGCTCAAAACAAAGTAACGTTTTTTACGCAATTGAACAGCGATTTTTTTCCGACAGGTTGGGAACACACACCATTACAACGTCACCTTTTTGGCGTTGAGCAATCTAGGAACACAATTCGTAATTTACGTAACGTTTCCGCGTCGAAATGCGGCGGCGAGTGACGTGGGAACGAGAGCTTCCGCTAAAACGACATTGGCGCGATTGGCGGCGACGGTCGCTTTGTTTTCCTGTTCCGCCGCAAGTGCCAAGGCCCGGCGTTCTTCCGCTCTGGCACGTGCAACACGCATATCGGCCTCCGCTTGGTCCATTTGGAGTCGCGCCCCAATGTTTTGGCCGACCTCAATGTCCGCAATGTCAATCGAAACAATCTGGAACGCCGTCTGCGAATCGAGACCGCGTTCGAGCACTTTCCGGGAAATCCGGTCGGGATTCTCCATCACCTCCAAATGAGTGTTGGAGGATCCAATCGCGGTAATGATCCCTTCGCCGACCCGTGCGATAATGGTATCTTCCGTCGCTCCGCCGATAAGTTGCTCAATGTTGGTCCGAACGGTCACTTTTGCCCGAACTTTCAGTTCAATACCATTTCTCGTAACAGCACTGAGCATGGATTCAACGGTTTTCTTGGGGTCGGGACAAACGATAACTTTCGGGTTGACGCTGGTCCGGACCGCTTCAAGTACGTCGCGTCCGGCCAAGTCGATGGCGGCGGCCTGGTCGAACGAAAGGCTGATCCCGGCCCGATTGGCGGCAATGATTGCCTGAATGACGTGAGCAACCTTTCCGCCGGCCAAATAATGGGCTTCCAGCCGGTTCGTCGTGATTCCCTGCGGACCGGTGATCGGCAAACCGGACTGCTTTGCCATAATTTTCGCCTGCATGATGAGCCGGGAATTGACTTTTCGCAGACTCATTGCGATCAGCGAAAACGGGCTGATTCTGGCCCCGGACATGAATCCCTGGAACCAGAGCGGTCCGTAGAAAAACAGGATCGCCCCGACGACAACCAAAAAAATCAGTGCAACGAAAAAACAGAGTGCTAAAAGCAGGCCTGTCGCTAAAGTAACTTCGGCAAAAATTGACATGGAAAAACGACGAAATAGAGCAAAAAACCAAAGACCATTACGGCTCTATCATAACAATTTTTTGCGAAAAATCCAGAGCTTTAGAAAAAAGTTGAAAAAAATCAGGCCGCTCGAAGTTGGCGATGAATGGCCGCCGGGAGCGCAACGGAGTGAAGCGACCGGACCAAATCGCGGGGAAATCCGGTCACTACGCTGCGCTCCGTTCCCGGCTGCCATTATTATTGGTGAATTTGTTAGCGACCTGCACCCCGGAAGGAGACCTCTGAAATTCAGGTTGCCTTTCCGATTTTTAAAAGGTAGAATAATTGAGTGCTTTTTCCCCACACCAATGCGGAGCAAACCCCGCCGCTAACAATTTTCCCACACCATCATGCACGACTTCAACCACGAAAAACCGGCCCCGTTACTTGTCCCTTCCCACCCTCGCGGATACGAACCGTCCCATTTGCTTGATTCGCCCAGCTACGAAATCGCGTTTCAGGACAAACAATTTATCGACAGCGATGCTGCACGTGCCATTCGAATTGACGCGGAAGTTACCAAACCGGAGTGGTTTTTCGAACGATACGGAATCCGCTCGACGATCATCGTTTTCGGCAGTGCCCGATTTGTGGACCGGGAAACGGCTCTGGAACGGGTGCAAAAAGCGGCCAATGAACAGGCACTCCGTAAAGCGAACCAGGAATTGGAAATGAGCCGCTATTATGAATTGGCCAGACAATTCGCTTTTCTGGTGTCGCAACAGAACCAATGCCGTTTGGACGCCGGCGGCAACGACGTGTACAATTATGTGATTTGCACCGGCGGCGGACCGGGGATCATGGAAGCGGGAAACCGGGGAGCTTATGAGGCGGGTGCGTTGTCCATTGGGCTCAACATCCAATTACCGTATGAACAACATCCGAATCCGTACATCACGCCGCAACTTTGTTTCCAGTTTCATTATTTTGCGGCACGGAAACTGCACTTCCTGCTTCGGGCACAGGCCCTCGTCGTCTTTCCCGGCGGTTTCGGCACGTTTGACGAGTTGTTCGAAGCCTTGACGCTCCGGCAAACGAACAAAATGCAAAAGTTGCCGGTCATCGTTTTTGGCAGGGAATTCTGGGAAAAAACGATCAACTTCAACCATCTGGTCGAAACCGGCGTCATCAATCCGGAGGACTTGGAACTGTTCCACTACGTTGACTCTCCGGAAGAAGCCTGGGAAATGATCCAGGCGTTCCACCGGTCAAATGACCAACTCAAACCGTAAACGAACGGGTACTCAAAACAGTCGAGGGCATCGGGCATCGGGAATAGGTGATAAGTGATAAGTGAAAAACTTCCTCCAATTTCCGATTCCCGATTCCCTTAAATTTCAACACTATTTCCGGTTTCAATACCATTTCGTTTAGGAACAGTATAAAAATAACGGTTCCCCACCAGAATCTGTGGGTAAAAAAATAGGTTTTTTGAGGTATGTGGAACAGAAAAGTAGATAATGGACCTTGAAAGTAAAGTATTTCAGTCACGTTGTATCGAAATAGTACATCTGGAAATATCTGTCAAATT
>CAZNVM010000346.1:0-21431 GCA_964576215.1 uncultured Planctomycetaceae bacterium | reverse complement strand
TACATGTGTACCTGCCTGACTTGGAAATTTTTCGGAACCCATTCCCTTTTCAAGTCCTTACAGGTCGATTATAGTTGTAACTTGTTATATTTCAATACCTTAAAACGTTTTTGCGTTCAGTCCTTTGGACGCTAGTGATTTCCTCTACTGTTTTGAGAAACCCAATCAGAGCCGCGCACGCAGTAAGCGGTACCCCCGGTGGTAACGTGAAACCGCTTACTGCGTGCGCGGCTCTGATTGGGTCTGGTGACGTTGTATGGTTGTTTCCAAGTATTCCACGTTCCCTTACCGTCGAATTTCGTCTTTCCCGACCCAATGCCGGAGCACTTCGGGAATCGCAATGGAGCCGTCTTTGCGTTGGTAAAGTTCAAAAATCGCAACGAGTGCCCGGCTGATGGCAATCGCGGTCCCGTTGAGCGTGTGAACGAATTGCGTTCCCTTTTCCCCCTTGACCTTGAATCGGGCGTCGAGCCTTCTGGCTTGGAAATCGGTGCAGTTGGACGTGCTGGTCCCTTCGCCGTATTCGCCGCCGTTTCCGCGTCCCGGCATCCACGCTTCCAGGTCAAACTTGCGGTAAGCCGGTCCGCCGAGATCGCCCGTCGCCGTGTCGACGACTTGGTACGGAATCCCCAGCCCATCAAATATCCTGCACTCCAGGTCGAGCATCTCCTGGTGCATCGTCTCGCTCTGGTCCGGTAACGTGAACGCAAACATTTCGACCTTCGTGAACTGGTGAACCCGATACAGTCCCCGGGATGCTTTTCCGGCGGCTCCCGCTTCGGTTCGGAAACAGTGCGAAATCCCGCAAAGTCTCAGCGGCAGTTTTTCCGCGTCAATCGTTTGTCCGGCCAAAATTCCGCCGAGCGGAATCTCCGCCGTTGCGATCAAGCTGAGATCGGTTCCGTCGACGCTGTAAATCTGCGTTTCCGGTCCGCGCGGAATGTAACCGGTCCCTTGAAGCACGTCGTTTCGGGCCAAGTCCGGCGTCGTTGTCAGCGTAAAACCGGCCTGTGCCAGGATTTCAAGAGCGTACCGTTGAAGGGCGAGTTCCAGGAGCACCGCTTCGTTTTTCAGGAAGTAGAATCCGGCTCCGGCGACTCTCGCCCCGGCCTCGAAATCGATCAAATCGAGTTTCTCCGCAAGTTGAACATGGTCAAGCGGCTCGAAATCGAACGTCGGAATCGGCGTTTTGCCGAGGAATCGGCGCAAATTCGATTGATCGTCGGCCCCAATCGGAGCGTCCGGATGCGACAGGTTCGGGATACCGCGATGAATCGCGTCGAGTTTTTTCTCGATTTCGTCGACTTCGGTTTGGACGACGTTTTTCCGCTCACGGAGAACGCGGCCTTCTTCCTTTTTGGCCTCTTTTTCCTCAGGCGTTTTCATCTGCCCGATGAGTTTGGAGACGGCGTTTGCGTCGGCGTTAAGTTTTTCGACTTCGGTCTGTTTTTCCTTGCGTTGTTTTTCCAGAGAGACGAACGCCTCCACATCAACGGCAACACCGCGATTTTGGCAGTTCGTTTTAACCAGTTCCGCGTTTTCGAGAATGAATTTTCGATCAAGCATGAGTGTATCTGATTTGTTAATGTTTTTCAACGGAAACCGTTATTCTAACGGACAGAATCCGGGAACACAGTCCCCGGCTCTCATTTCTCATTTCTCATTTCTCATTTGTTGCCGTCGGGCTTCGTAAAAGAGGATCGCAGCGGCGTTGGAGACGTTTAAGCTGTCCGCAATTCCGTGCATCGGAAGACGGACGGCTTGAATTTCAGGACGACGCCACGCTTCGGACAGTCCGTCCGCTTCGGTCCCGAGAATGATCGCCGTCGGACCGGTCCAATCAAAGTCCGTGTAAGAAACCGCCCCGTCGCAACGGGCTGCGACCATTGTGATCTTTCGCCTTGCAAGTTCCCGATAAATCGCTTCGCTGGTGTCAACGATTGCGGGAACGTGAAAAACCGTTCCCAATCCGGCACGGATCGTGTTCGGATTGTACAAGTCGCAAAGCGGATCGGCAATCAAAACAGCGTCAAGTCCGGCTCCGTCGGCACTGCGGAAAATCGCACCGAGATTGCCCGGCTTTTCGACACGCTCCACAACGCCGATGAGCAAGACGGACGGCAAACGCAAGTCGTTCCATGTGAGCGAACGGGGAATCGCAACAGCCAAAATCCCTTCCCGACGCTGTCCAAACGCGATTTTTTCAAACACCGCTTCGGAGACCTCGATAAGTTCCACCCCTTTTTGCAACGCCTGCCGAAGAAAATCGTTTCGAACTTCCGGCTCCGGAAATTTTTCAAACGCTTCCGGCCATACGTAAAGTTCCCGGACGTCGATTCCGCACAGAAATGCACGTTGGATTTCCCGAAAACCGTCAATGAGAAAACGATTCGATTGACGCCGAAAACGCCCCTCATGCAGCTTCACGACGCTTTTAATACGGGGATTGGATAAGCTGGTTAAGTATGGCAAGTGAAGTACGCAGGGATAAAATCGGAAATGGGAAATGGGAAATCGGAAATCGGAAATAGGAAATAGGAAATGGGAAATGGGAAATCGGGTACTATTTTTTACATCCGATTCCCGATTCCCTAACCCATTGCTCCGCCGCTGCGAGTGCTTCGGGAATTTTGCCGGGGTCTTTTCCGCCGGTTTGCACGAAGTCGGGGCGTCCGCCGCAACCGCTGCCGCCGAGGATCGGGCAGATTTCCCTGGCCCAATCGACGGCACTGAGGTTTTGCGCCACCAAATCCGGCGTCAGCCCGGCCAAAAGGAGCACTTTCCCTTCCTCCGGCGAGGTCAAAAGCATCACGGCGACGCTTTCCGCTTTCCGCTTGAGCTGGTCGATCAGTTGCCGAAGATCGTTCGGGTTGCCATTCGGAATGTTTTGGACAATCACCTTCGTTTTTCCAATCATTTTCGCCGAGTTAATTAACTCGTCCGGCCCCGCTGCCGTCTGCCGTCTGCCGTCTGCCGTCTTAATCTGCTTTTGCAACTGTTTAACCTGACTGGCAAGGCTTTCCACCTTCGCAGGTATTTCTTCGACGGGAACCTTTAGCGTGGACGCAAGTTGTTGGACAATAGAGGCTTCTGCTTGCATCTTTTCGACGGCTTTTAGTCCCGTCAATGCGGTGATACGACGAACACCCGATGCTACGCTCTCTTCGGAAATGATCTTGAAAAGGCCGATTTCGGAGGTGTTTTTAACGTGCGTGCCGCCGCAGAGTTCTTTGCTTTCGCATACATCGTCATCAAAGTCATCGTCACCATAGTAGTAGTGGCATTCCGCTTTAACGACCCTGACCTTTTCAGGATACTTTTCACCAAAGAGCATCATTGCTCCTGCTTTTCTGGCTTCGTCGATGTCCATTTCTTTCGAACTCACGTTATCATTACTGGAAATCCATCCATTGATATTCCGCTCGATTTTTTGGAGCATTTTTTTATCAACCGCCTGATGGTGTGTAAAATCAAATCTCAATTCGTCATCTGCAACCTTCGACCCTTGCTGTTCAGCGTGCCCACCGAGAAAAAGTCGCAAAGTATAATGTAAAAGGTGTGTTGCAGTGTGAGCGCGAGAAATTTCCTGTCGATTGATTATATTGACCCACGCCCTCGCATTATCACCGACTTTTAACACGATTTTTGGAAAATCACAGTGTTCATAGGGAATAAATTGATGTCCGATGTGTACGGTGAGGTCGCCATCAACTTGCGTATTTTCTACTATAAACGCACTAGCAAGTCCCCTGTTCCAATGGCCGAGAATAACACCTGTGTCGCCGACTTGTCCCCCTTTTTCGCCGTAAAATGGGGTTCTATCCAGGATGATTTGTACTGTTTGACCTTCCGGTACGGAATCAACAAGTTTCCCATCGGCAAGAATGGCGATCACCTTTGCTTCGCATTGGTCTTGATCGTACCCCACGAACTCCGTCTTATGGGTTTTCTTAATTTCCGCCAGCGGGTCGTCTTTGAAGAGCGCACCCTTTTCGGCACTACCGGAGATTTCGCCATGCCGCTCCATCTCCCTCTTGAAGCCGGGCCAGTCAAAGGTGTAGCCTCGCTCTAACGCCATTGTTTCGAACAGTTCAGGAGGGAAACCGTAGGTTTGGTACATGTCGAAAATGTCGGTGCCGCAGACGACAGACGGCTGTCGGCAGTCGGCAGGGTTCACTCCTGTCGTCTGTCGTCTGTCGTCTGTCGTCTTAAAAATCCTCTCAATCTTTTCAAGCCCCGAATCGACCGTACCGATGAAATGCTCTTCTTCGGTTTCGATCACCTTGGCGACCCGGCTGATCGTTTCCGACAGTTCCGGGTAAGGTTCCTTCATCAATTCCGCCACCTTTGGCACGAGCAAATGCAGGAAAGTCTCTTTGTGTCCCATTTGGCGACCATCAAGCACTGCCCGGCGGAGCAAGCGGCGAATGACATATTTTTCCTCTTTGTTGCCGGGATAGACGTTTTCATGCACCGCAAAAGTGCAAGCCCGAACGTGGTCCGCAATCCGCCGCAAACGACGGGCGTGATCGTTAGCCGCATCGCCCTGCGATGCGCCCGGTTCGTATTTCACACCAAGTACTTCCGCCGCCGTTTCGACCAGCGGACGCAAAATGTCGATGTGGTAATTCGTCTCGACCCCTTGCAGCACCGAAGCACACCGCTCCAATCCCATGCCGGTATCGATGTTCTTGCTCGGAAGCGGCTGAAGATTGTTCGGCGGATTGCCCACCCGGTTGAACTGCGTAAAGACGAGGTTCCAGATTTCGACCGCTCCGGTCGGGGTGTCGTGGTAAATTTCGCTGCAAGGTCCGCAAACGCCGTCCGGCCCTTCACTGGGAGCACTTGCCGGCCAGAAATTTTCGTCTTCGTCAAGGTATTTTAGCCGGTTTTGCGGAATTCCGATCTCCTCGAACCAGATTTTCGCCGCTTCGTGATCGTCCTTGTAAACGGTAACGGAAAGTTTCGCCGGATCGATGGCGAGCCATTTTTTCGAGGTGAGAAACTCCCAGGCCCACTGGATTGCTTCCCGCTTGAAGTAATCGCCGAAGCTGAAATTGCCAAGCATCTCGAAAAACGTGTGGTGGTACGCCGTTCGCCCCACATTGTCGATGTCGCCGGTTCGCAGGCACTTTTGGCAGGTGGTCGCTCTGGTAAATTCGAGCTTGCACCGGCCAAGAAAGTGGTCCTTGAACTGGTTCATTCCCGCCGGGGTGAACAGCACGGACGGGTCCCACTTGGGCACCAGCACGTCGCTCGGCTTGCGGATGCAGCCTTTGGTTTCAAAAAACGCCAGGTATTTTTCGCGGAGTTCGTTGGTTTGCATAAGATCGTGATAATGTCGAACATGAAAAAAACGGGAGTCCCCATTCTAACGGAACAGGGAAAATTGACAAGATTGTCCGTGAAAACGAACCCGCACACCCGCACACCATGAGCCGGTGCTTGTCAATATCCATTTGCTGTTTTTTTGGTTATGCCGTTTTTCAGTGGAAAAAATTTTAATAATGGGCATTTCCTTAAATCCGGAATTTTGGTACAACTATCGTCCATGTCGGGAAACCGGCAATTTGTATTCGTGTGCAGCATACCTGATTTCACGACTATACCCTTCCTCATTTCTCATTTGAAAAATGCCGATTCCCGTTTACGAGCACCGAATCGTCGTTGGTCATTCCGACATCGACGTGAATAACCACGCGAATAACGTTTGCTTCGTCCGTTGGATGCAAGAAGCCGCCATCGCTCATTCGACCGCAAACGGCTGGTCGTCGCAGCGTTACACGGAACTGGGAAAATCCTGGGTCGCAAGACGGCACACGGTCGAGTACCTGCGGCCCGCTTTGGAAGGGGATTGCATTACGATTCAAACCTGGATCGGCTCTTGGAAAAACGTCAGTTCGGTCCGCAAGTACCGTTTTGTCCGCGATTCCGATTCCGTCGTACTGGCCGTTGCCGAAACCAACTGGGTGTTTGTCAACACATCCACCGGGCGGCCCGTGAAAATCCCAAGCGTTGTCAGCGATTCGTTCGTTCTCCCGGAATGTCCGCCGGGATAAACATTTCAACTGCGCCGCACAAGATGCGGCGGCTAACCCATGATGAAAACCCTCATTTACCTTGCTCATCCGAAACCGGGAAGCTTCAACCATGCGATTGCAGAAACGGTCTGCCAAACGTTGAAAGAACTTGGACATGAACCGATTTTGCACGATCTCTATGCGGAGCGATTCGATCCCGTTTTGCCGGTCGAAGAACTGACACTCCGTAACGAAGAACTTCCGGAATCGCTCAAGAAATATCAAGCCGAAGTTCAAGACGCCCGGGGACTCGTTTTCGTCCACCCGAACTGGTGGGGCAGTCCGCCGGCGATTCTCGGCGGTTGGCTCGACCGTGTTTTGCGGTTCGGTTTTGCGTACCGTTTCACGGAAAAGGGGCCGATTCCGCTGCTTGGCGATAAAATCGTACAGGTTTTCACGACAAGCAACACGCCCCGGGAAATCGAGTTGAACGTTTACCACGATCCGCTCGAAAACTTCTGGAAAACCATCGTGTTCGGTCTATGCGGTTGCGAATCAATGGAACGCCGGAATTTCGAACCGGTCATTCTCAGTACACCGGAGGAACGACAAGCCTGGCTGCACGAAGTTGGCGAAATCACTTACCGACGATTCGGTTAAAAAAGAGCCGCTCGACGGCGTCCCTGGATCGGTCTGTTAGCCTGAATAATTCGTTGGGCGGGTGGTTTTAAAGTTGGCCGTTTGTACTTCAAAATAATCCGGGACCGGTGAGAACATTGGTTCCGAGCGTGCCGTCTTTGACGATGAACATGGACGGATACTTTTTCGTCCAGGGAACATTGGCCGCCGGGCAGTATTGCCTGCTGTTTCCTTCGATGGCCGCTACGGTCGGGATTCTTGCCGACAGCGACGCCGAGTGAAGAAACGACGCCCCGGGACAGGTTAAATCCTGGACGCAAAGAAACAGGTCATACTTTTGCGCGGCGGCACCCATGAGCAGAGCTTCGCTGTGCCCTTTACATGCCTTGAGCGCGATCCCGGAATAGCCCATCTTGCGGCTCTCGTGGAACGATTCAAGGTCAAGCAACGACTCATCAATGACGACCGGCACGATTTCCGCCGCACGGTGCATCTTGTTTTCCGGGAACGCTTTCAAATCCCGATGGGTCGGTTGTTCGATGTACTGCAATCGCTCCATCGCCGCCGGTGTTCGTTTCTTGATTCGGTTCAAAAATTCCAGTACATATTCGACATTGGCACACCGTTCGTTGAAATCCGCCGAGTAACACCACTGCGTACAACCCCGCTTCGCTTGTTCCTCTTCGGCGATGCGGTCAATTGCAAGGACCCGCTCCACGTCCCAATCGAGGTCGTCGCCGTTGAGCTTGATTTTGAAATGGGTCAGACCGTTGTAGTGAATCCATTGTCCCAAATGTTCCGGCAAACCGTCGTCGAGCGGCGTTTTAACGTCGGCATCGGTCAACGGGTCGAGCGCACCGACCAAATGGTAAAGCGGCATCCGGTCTTTCGGTTTTCGTAACGTATATCGGTCGGGATATTCCCCTTGAAAATCCTCCCCCAGGTAATGGGAAAGATCACGGTTACAAAATTCGTCCGAAAGCAAATTGTAAACATTTTCGTCCAACATTTTGCCGTAAGCGTCGAACAGTGCAGCCTCGAAAGGACTTGCGGCGACGAGCTGTGCAAGTCGCGGCATTGGTTCCGGAGCGGAATCGGCCATGACGTTCCGGGAATAGGCGAATGTCTCATATCGCCTTGAAAAATCGTACATCAATTCGAGCGGGTGCCCGAACTCGCGGAAATTTTCCGCTTCCCGAACGACTTCCCTGCCGAAGCGGATCATCGTGTCGAGCGTGTCCGTCGGATCGGTTCTTCCGCCGGGCCAGGCCCAGATGTTGCCCATGGTCATTGAGCCGAATCCCGTACCGGTTTTTCCCGACCGGGACCGGACCTTGACGTTTACGTCGAGCAGCACGATGCCGTGCATGATGCGTCCGCCGAACTTCATCGGACTGCGATAAGCGAACTCCTGCGTCGCACAGGACGCTTCCAAAATTTGAATGTCGGTCGATTTCATTGTTTTTCGTTACAAATATCAGCATGGATTGCAACCGCTTCGGAATTCCATTGTACTCCGGTTTACCGGGATTGGCAATCGATCCCGCGCCTCCTTCAAATCCCTGAACGCCTTCCCGATCAGGTGCCCAATCAGAGCCGCGCACGCAGTAAGCGGTGCCCCCGGTGGTAACGTGAAAACCGCTTACTCCGTGCGCGGCTCTGATTGCCCAGTCCGTCGACAAGTTTGTATCGAGACCGTCATTTCGCGATGCTCCATTCCGGCTTTTATTCATCTCCCCCAATAAAAGCCGGAATGAAGCGAAGCGAAATAACGGTAAAATCAGTAAAAATCGTAAACTTGTCGACGGACTGTGATTGCCCAGGAGGATTGCCTCCCGAACTTGCTTTTCGGGAATGATGTGATAGAATGGAGCGGTACCGTTTCAATTTTCCGCTGTCCGCCACGCCCTGAACGCTGGGCGAAACAACTCACCATGCAAGCAACATACAAAGATAGCGGCGTCGATCTGGAGGTCTACGCCGAGTCGATGGCCCGACTGCCGAAATTGGCCACTCGAACCTTTTCACCGCAAGTATTAAGGCTTGACCGCGGCTTTGCCGGACTATTTCAGCTCAACAGCGACGCAAAAAAATACGCCGACCCGGTTTTGGTCAGTTGTACCGACGGCGTCGGCACAAAACTGAAAATCGCTTGCGCCGCAAACCGCCACACCACCGTCGGGATTGATCTGGTCGCCATGAGCGTCAACGACGCGATCTGTTGCGGGGCGAGACCGCTCATTTTCCTCGATTACGTCGCAATGCCGAAAGATGATCCCGATCTCCTGGAACAGATCGTTTCGGGTATCTCCGATGGTTGCGTTCAAGCGGGCTGTGCTCTGATCGGCGGCGAAACGGCGATCATGTCCGATCTGTACCGGCCCGGCGAGTACGACTTGGCCGGTTTTTGCGTCGGCGTTGCGGAAAAAAAACGAATTATCGACGGCAAAGCGATTCTGCCCGGCGATGTTTTGATCGGCGTTGCTTCAAGCGGCTTGCATTCCAACGGGTACAGTCTGGTCCGCAAGATCGTGTTCGAGATGAACGGCTTGTCCGCCGATACTTTTGTCCCGGAACTGGGCCAAACGGTCGGCGACGAACTGCTTGAGCCGACCCGGATTTACGTGAAAATGGTCCTTGATCTGCTGGAAAAGTACGAGGCAAACGAAAGGATCATCGGGATCGCCCACATTACCGGCGGCGGCCTGGAGGAGAATCTCGGACGAATTTTGCCGCAAACCGTCAAAGCCGTGATACAGCCCGGTTCTTGGAAGGTTCCCCCCGTGTTCGGTTGGCTGCAAAAACTCGGCAATGTCGATCCCGACGAGATGAAAAAAGTTTTCAATTGCGGAATCGGTCTCGTTTTGGTCGTTCACCCTGAATTTGCCGACGAAATTCAGCAGCAAATCGAATTCGAGTCCTGGAAGATCGGGGAGATTAGGGCATCGGGAATAGGTGATAGGTGATAGGTGATAGGTGATAAGTGATAAGTGATAAGTGATAAGTGATAAGTGATAAGGATAAGTGATAAGTGAAGAGTGGGGAGTGGGGAGTGGGGAGTGAAAAGACAATTTCCTATTCCCGATGCCCTAAATTTTATCCAACATGACGAAACGAGATGTTGTCCGACAAGTATTGAGCGGGGAAACGCCGCCGTATGTCCCTTGGTCGTTTTCCTTTACCATCGAGGCTGCGAAAAAACTGAAAGAATACTACGGTGTCGATGATATAGAAACACCGCTCGAAAATCATCTCCTTGGTCTTGGAAGCGATATTGGTTTTTTTGAGGATTTGGGAGACGATATTTACCGCGATTGTTTCGGCGTCACGTGGAACCGCAAGGTCGATAAAGACATCGGGCTTCCCGATGATGTTCTTTTAAAGGAACCGACGCTACAAGGGTACGAATTTCCTGATCCGTTGAATCCGCGTTTTTTTGGAGAGATCGAAAGTGGCATCAATGCGTTCCCGGACCGTTTTCGCGTCTTTCGTATCGGTTTTTCCCTCTATGAAAGAGCGTGGACGATGCGCGGCATGGAAAATTTGCTCATGGATTTTATCCGGTATCCCGATTTTGTGCATGAATTGTTCGAAAAGATCGCGGATTACAATATTGCGCAGGTTCGTGAAGCGTGCCGCTACGACATCGACGCGATCTATTTCGGAGACGACTGGGGGCAACAGACCGGTCTCATCATGGGACCGAAGCTGTGGAAAAAGTTTATCTTTCCGCAACTTCAGCGGATGTATGGAACGGTTCGCAAGGAGTGTGGAAAATTTCTCATGATTCACAGTTGCGGAAAGGTCGATTCGCTTTTCGACGATCTTGCCGGGATCGGGTTAAACTGCTTCAACCCTTTTCAACCGGAAGTCATGGACGTTTGGTCTTTGCTCCCCAGGTATCGCGGCCGTTTGTCCTTTCACGGCGGACTTTCAACTCAAAGAACCCTTCCCTACGGAACGGCAAATGACGTTCGTGAAGAGTCACGGCGGCTGATCGCACTGGGACAAGCGGGAGGATATATTTTTTCGCCAGCCCATGCCGTTGAAGGCGACGTCTCGTTGGAAAACATGCTTGCAATGATCGAAGAAGCACACGCGCAGAGAAGTGATAAGTGATAAGTGATATGTGATAAGTGATAAGTGATTTCCCATTCCCGATTCCCGATTTCCGAAACATGCAAACTCCGTTAATTCTCATTGGTTATCGTGCGACTGGCAAAACGACGTTAGCGCAACTTTTGGCGGCAAGGTTGAACGCTTCGTGGTACGACAGCGATTTACTGATCGAAAACCGGGCGGGAAAATCGATTGCCCGAATCTTTGCCGAATACGGTGAACCGACGTTCCGCGACTGGGAAGCGGAAGAAATCGAAAAAGTCGTACTCGGTTCGCTGCAAACCGGTCAAAACATCGTTCTTGCTACCGGCGGCGGAGCAATCTTACGGGAATCGACCCGATCCTTTTTGAAAAAGCATGGGTTCGTCGTTTGGTTAACCGCTTCGAAAGAGACCATTTATCGTCGCATGAATCAGGATGCGACGACCGCCGAACGGCGGCCCGATCTGACGAACCTGCCTGCCGAAGAGGAAATCGCGCTGCTGCTGGAAAAACGCAAACCGTTTTACGAAGAAACCGCACACCTCATTGTCGATACGGAAAACGAATCGTTGGAAAACCTCGTCGAAACCATTTTGGAAAAAATCCGAACGGATGAAAATCACTTATTTGTGTGAATACGGTTCGATCAACGGTGCGGAAAAATCATTGCTCGCGGTGTTGCGACTGTTGCCGAACGCGGAATTTTCGTTCCGGATTGTTGCGCCGCCGACCGGACCGTTTGCTGCGGAGCTGAACCGTTTGGAAATTCCGCACATGGATTGGCCGGATGATTTCTCCGGTTTGACGCTTGCGGAAAAACGGTGTCATCTTGAAAAAATCCTGCGTGAACATTCGACGGACCTCGTTCACGCAAACAGTTTATCGATGGGACGGCTCAGCGGGCCGGTGCTAAAGGCACTGAAAATTCCGGGCTTTGCACATTTACGTGACATTATTCGGCTCAGCCGTGCCGCCATCGACGACCTGAATCAACATGTACGGCTTTTCGCCGTTTCGCAGGCCGTCCGGGAATTTCACGTTCAACAGGGAATCGAACCGGCCAAATGCGTTACGCTGTACAACGGCGTCGATTTGCAGGAATTTCGTCCGAAAACGCCGACGCAATACCTTCACCGCGAACTCGGTATTCCGGCAGAGGCCCGGCTTTTGGGCTGTATCGGACAAATCGGAATGCGCAAAGGCCAGGATGTTTTGCTTGACGCCGTCGAACCGATTCTTGAACCGCTTGATTTGCATCTCGTGCTCGTTGGCGAGCGGTTTTCCGGCAAAGACGAGGCGGTCCGATTTGAGAACAATCTTCGCAGTCGTGCTTCTTCCCGGGTTCATTTCCTGGGAATCCGTAACGATATTCCCGACCTTTTGCCGGAGCTTGTGTTGCTGGTTCATCCTGCCCGGCAGGAACCGCTTGGCCGGGTTTTGCTGGAATCTCTGGCGTGTGGTGTCGCGGTGATCGCAACGGATGTCGGCGGCACGTCCGAGATTTTACCGTGCCGATCCCAGTTGATTTTGCCGAACGATCCGGGAGAATTACGTCAGAAACTCATTACCGTTCTCGAAGACGACGCCTGGCGACGAGAAATCTCCGTTGAATCACGAAAAATCGCGGAATCAAGGTTTTCCGATACCGATGCGGTCGAACGGTTGATTCGGCAGTATCGGAGATTGAGAGTAAGGGCATCGGGAATCGGGAATCGGGAATAGGAAATAGGAAATAGGAAATCACTTATCACTCATCATTCATGCTTGACAAATCCCCGCAGACGATCCGGCGACTTTTCGACCAGATTGCGCCGCGGTACGATCTCATCAACCATTCCCTTTCGCTGGGACTCGATTTCTCCTGGCGGCGGCGGGCAGTGGAACTAGCCTGGAAAGAACTGCAAAGCGAACCGCTTGGGGCAGTTCTCGACGTCTGTTGCGGAACCGGCGATTTTTCGATTGCGTGGCACCGTAAACTTGCGACCGCAACCGACGCGGAAATCGACGACGTGCCGAGCGAAGCGTCCGATTCCCGGGAAGCGAACTCGCGGTGGTTCCGGGACCGCCGCGTTGTCGTCGGGATCGATTTTTCCCCGGCAATGCTGGAAGTGGGCCGTCGGAAAATTCAAAAGATTCACGCCGAAAAAAGCATCGTGCTTTGGCAAGGGGATGCGCTTGCTTTGCCGTTTGAAGACGGAACGTTTGCGGCGGTGAGCGTCGGATTCGGGCTAAGAAACACCGTTGATCCTGATCGTGGTCTCGCGGAAATGGTCCGGGTTGTTCGGCCCGGCGGTGTCGTTGCGATTCTCGATTTCGACCTGCCACACTTGCCGATTCTCGGACCGATGTACCGGTTTTACCTGACGAAAATCCTACCCTGCGTCGGAAAATGGATTTCCCGGAATCGGGATGGAGCGTATCATTATTTTGCGAAAAGCGTTCTCCAATTCGAAAAAGGGGAATCGCAGGCCGACAAACTCCGCCAGGCCGGTTTGCAGGATGTGTGTTTCAAACGCATGACCTGTGGTGTCGTCTCGCTTTATCTGGGCAGGCGACCGTTATCGTGAGATGAACCGATGACTTGTTCCAAGAGGATTGCAAAGTCCCTGGGAACGCAGGCTTCCAGCCTGCGCGAAGGTTGCGGAATGGAATCTCTGCCCTCAGATAGGATGCCTACGAACTCACTGGCAGGCTGGAAGCCTGCGTTCCCAGGAAAAAAGCGACTTTGCAATCCTCCTGTGACTTGTTCGCAGCGGCTTGTTTTCGAGGGAAATGGAAGTATAATTCCGTGCGTCCTGTTGTTTCCTTTCAAAGCGAGAAAACCATGAATAAGTATAGAACACACAACTGCGGAGAACTGCGTAAGGACCATGTTGGACGGCGAGTGACGCTGGCCGGGTGGATCGATACGATCCGCGATCACGGCGGCGTTATTTTTGTCGACCTGCGGGATCATTATGGAACGACACAAATCGTTATCCACGAGGCCGCCCTGATGGCCGGTCTGGGCAAGGAATGCGTCGTTTCAGTGGAAGGCGTTGTGTGCGAAAGAGCGAAAGAGACGGTCAACCCCAAAATATCCACCGGCGAAGTCGAATTGAAAGTCGAAAACCTGACCGTTTTGAGCCGGGCAATTCTGCCGCTTCCGTTCGATATTGAAAAATCCAACCAGATCCGGGAAGAATTGCGCTTGAAATACCGCTTTTTGGACCTGCGGAACCCCGTCGTCCACCAAAACATCGTCTTTCGTTCGAAAGTGGTGAGTTTTTTGCGCAAAAAAATGGAGCAGCTCGGCTTCCTGGAATTTCAAACGCCGATTTTGACCTCCTCCTCTCCGGAAGGGGCCAGGGATTACCTCGTGCCAAGCCGAAAACATCACGGCATGTTTTACGCCTTGCCGCAAGCCCCGCAGATTTTCAAGCAATTGCTGATGACGTCCGGGTTCGACCGGTATTTCCAGATCGCGCCTTGCTTTCGGGATGAGGATGCCCGCGCGGACCGGTCGCCGGGAGAGTTTTACCAATTGGACTTCGAAATGGCCTTCGCCACGCAAGAGGACGTTTTTGAAACCGCCGAAAAGGTTCTGCATGAAACATTCTCGACGTTTTCGGACAAAAAAGTGAGTCCGGTCCCATTCCGAAAAATTCCGTTCGCCGAGAGCATGAGGAAATACGGGACCGACAAGCCGGACCTGCGTAACCCGCTCATTATTGAGGACTTGACGGACTTCTTTGTCGGGGTGGATTTCGCCCCGTTCAAAAACAAGCCGGTTCGCGGCATTGTCGCTCCGAATTGTGCCGGTTCACCGAAGAGTTTCTTCGAGAAAATGCTGGCCTACGCCACGGAAATCGGAATGCAAGGCTTGGGGTATATTTCCGTTCTCGACGATCTCTCGCTCAAAGGTCCCATTGTGAAATTCCTGATGCCGGAAAAGCAGCAGGAGCTGATTTCGCGTCTTGGCCTCAAGGCGAACGACACGCTGTTTTTTGTATGCGACGTTCCCAAGTTGATCGACAAACTGGCCGGACAGATTCGCACCGAACTTGGCAAGCGGCTTAACTTGATCGACTTGGGATCGTTTGAAATGTGTTTCGTTACGGATTTCCCAATGTACGGTCTTAATGAAGAGACCGGTGCCGTTGAGTTTACGCATAATCCGTTTTCGATGCCGCAGGGGGAACTGGAAGCATTGGAAACGATGGACCCGCTGGAGATTAAGGCGTTTCAGTACGATATTGTCTGCAACGGGGTGGAGTTATCGTCGGGTGCCGTGCGAAACCACCGACCGGACATCATGGTGAAAGCGTTTGAAATTGCGGGCTACACCAAAGCGGACATTGAAAGCAAGTTTCCCGCTCTCTTTAACGCCTTTCATTACGGTGCTCCGCCTCACGCCGGCATGGCTCCGGGAATTGACCGGATCGTCATGCTTCTCACCGGCCAGGAGAACATCCGCGAAGTGGTCGCGTTCCCCATGAACAGCAACGCCCAGGATATTTTGCTGGGAGCACCAGGGACCGTGACCGAGCAACAACTACGCGAGGTGCATATTAAGATTCGGTGATTGTTCGAATACGCTTGCCCCGAAATTGTGAAAACGCTACAATGGAGTGCTTTACGCCAATCCTTTTGAAAACATTACTAAAAAATGACAAACTCAACATTCACCCGTCGTGATTTTTTCAAGGCGTCCGCCGTGATTGCCGCTCCGCTTATTATTTCTCGCTCGGCACTGGCTCAGGGTAATACCCCTGGAGCGAACGACCGGATCGGCGTTGCCGGGATCGGCGTTGGACGGCAAGGCGGTTCGGTGTTCACCGAAGCGGCCCGACATCCTGCGGCTCAACCGATCTGCACCTGCGACGCTTGGTTAAAACGGGCACAAGACGTCGCCCAAAAGACCGGGGCCGCCGACGCCTATCAGGATTACCGCAGAGTGCTCGACCGCAAAGACGTGGACGCCATCGTAACCGCAACGCCGGAACATTGGCGTTCGCTGATCTGCGTCAACGCCGCCTTGGCCGGAAAACACCTTTACGTGGAAAAGCCGATCACGCTCACCATCGGCGACGGCATCCTCATGCGTAAGGCCGCCCGGAAAAATAACATCGTTTTCCAGTGCGGCAGTATGCAACGGTCTTTCCGCGAGAATTATCTTGGTTGCAAGATGATCCAGGAAGGCAAACTCGGCAAAATTACCGAAGTGATCGCCGCGAATTACGAAACTCCCTGGTACTGTGGTCTTCCGGCACAAGAAATTCCGGACGGACTGGACTGGGACTTGTGGTGCGGCCCGACGGAGCCGGTTCCTTATCACATCGATCTTTTCACGCCGCGGGCGAATCCGGGCTGGCTTTCATTCCGCCCCTATTCCGGCGGCGAAATGACCGGTTGGGGGACGCACGGGTTCGACCAGATTCAATGCGCTCTTGAATTGGACGACGCCGGACCGGTCGAAATCCTTGTCGAAGGAGGCAAACTCGACCCGCCGACTTACGGCGAATCGGAATCCCGAGATCGCGGCAACAGACTTTGCTCCGAACCGAGGTTAAAGTACCGCTTTGCCAATGGTGTTACCGTTCACTTGGGCAAGGACGGCGTGGAAAGCAATCGCGGTGGTGCCATTTTCATCGGCGACAAGGCGAAGGCCGAAATTTTCCGTGCCCGTGTTACGTCCAATCCACAGGAGTTGACGGACGAGTATTTCAAGGAACATGCCGACGTGAAATTGCCGTCGCATGTTTCCAATTGGCTTGAGTGTATCCCGGAACGAAAGCGTCCGATGGGCGATTTTGAGAGCGGCCACCGCACGGCAACGATCTGCCATTTGCTCAATATTGCCCGTTATCTCGGTCGTAGCCTCAAGTGGGATCCGATCAACGAAACGTTCCCCGGCGACGCCGAAGCGAACAAATGCCTTGTCCGTTCGCATCGCAAAGGGTACGAACTTCCGGAAGTGTGAGAGAGCGTGAAAACAAAAAGAGCCGAAAGTGTAGCGTAGCGAAACTTCCGGATAACAACGAACACGCATAAAAAACGGGAACTTGTCGACGGACTGAGGGCACGGAGCAGGACAGACCGCCCAAGAGAACTGCAAAGTCCCTGGGAACGCAGGCATCTTGCCTGCGCGAGGCAGGCTGGAAGCCTGCGAACCCAGGGGCAGGCAAGATGCCTGCGTTCCCAGAGGTGCCTTCAATTTCTATCCATTTTGAACAATGCAGTTCTCTTGACAGACCGCCCCCCATTGCCAAATCCCGGTTTGTCTTGGTATAATGGCGGTCTTTCCCTCGACTTTTCCGGTCGAGCGTGGTTGAGTTCGCCCGAAATCATCCGCCCATGTTTGAATCCCTTCAAGAAAGCCTGAGTTCCGCAATCCGCTCCCTCCGGGGACGCGGTCGGTTGACGGAATCCAATATGCGGGACGGGTTAAAACTCGTGCAGCAGTCGCTTCTTGAAGCCGACGTCAGCGTTTCCGTCGTCAAGGAGTTCATGGACAAAATCACCGAAAAAGCCCTCGGCGAATCGGTGATGAAGCGGCTCGACCCGACGGAACAGGTCGTCAAGATCGTCCACGAAGAATTGATTAACCTGATGGGACCGGTTGATCACAATCTTCATTTGAAGGGACCGAGAGAGCTTTCGATATTGATGCTCTGCGGTCTGCAAGGTTCCGGGAAAACGACCACCTGCGGTAAATTGGGCCAACTGCTCACGGCACGCGGTCTGAAACCGATGTTCGTCGCCGCCGACTTGCAACGTCCGGCGGCGATTGACCAATTGGAAGTCCTTGGTAATTCCTTGAAAATTCCGGTTTACACGGACCGGACAAACAAGGATCCGGTTGCCGTTTGCCAGGCCGCCGCGGAAGCCGCCGCCGTAAAAGACGTCAACGTTTTGATCCTCGATACCGCCGGACGATTGCACGTCGACCAGGAATTGATGGATCAGTTGACCCGGATCGAGAAAAAACTCGAACCGGATCAGGTTTATTTCGTCGTCGATTCCATGACCGGCCAGGACGCAGTTCACAGCAGTGAAGCGTTCAACAAGGCACTGGAACTGGACGGCGTGATTTTGACGAAACTCGACGGAGACGCTCGTGGTGGAGCGGCTTTGTCGGTGAAAAACGTAACCGGTGTCCCGATCAAATTCATCGGAACCGGCGAAACGCTCGACGCACTCGAAGAGTTCCATCCGGACCGTATGGCCGGGCGAATTCTCGGAATGGGGGACATGCTCACCTTTATTGAGCAGGCCCAGCAAAAGCTCGATCAGGAAGAACTGGCGAAAGCTCAAGCGAACCTCGAAAAGGGGATTTTCACCCTTGACGATTTTCGCAAGCAGATGACCCAGATGAAACGATTCGGTTCCATTTCAAAACTGATGAGTTTCATCCCGGGAATGGGATCGCTCGGCAAAATGATGGGGGAAATGAATGTTGACACCGACGACGAAATGAAACGGATCGGCGGGATCATCGACTCCATGACCCTTGCGGAACGCCGGGATCCGACGATTATCAACACGAGTCGGCGGCGGCGCATCGCGGCAGGAGCGGGAGTTCCGCCGCACCAGATTTCCGAACTCGTCAAATTGTTTCTGCCGATGGCCGAAATGATGAAGGCGATGGGTTCGATGAACATGCGGGATCGCATGAAAGCGATGCAGGAATTGACCCAAAAAGTGCAACAGAACCCGATGGGAGCGGTCAAGAGCACGAAAGTCGGGACCGGCAAACGGCTTACCCCGAAGGAGCGGGCTGCCGCCAAAAAAGAACGCGAAAAAGAAAAACGTAAACGAGAACGAGATAAAAAGAAAAACTAAGATTTCATCTATTCCCTTATTAACCCTTAAAAAATGGCAGTACGAATTCGATTGAAAATGATGGGACGAAAACATCGTCCGTTTTTCCGTCTGTGTGTAATGGACGGACGTAACCCCCGTGACGGACGTGTTTTGGAGGAACTCGGCGTTTACGATCCGTTGGTTCCCGAAACCGACGCGAGGGCAATCCTCAACGGAGAGCGAATCGCTTATTGGCTCGGCGTTGGTGCTTCTCCTTCGGAAAACGCCTTGGTTTTGATCAAGAAATACGGTCAAAATGGCACGCATCTGGAGCAACAGAAAGCGGCTTTGGAACGGTTGGCGAAAAAGCGTCGCCGGGGAATCGCCGTGTCGGACATTCCCGCTCCGACTCCGCGCCCGACGAAGAAAAAAGTCGCCGAACCGGTTGCCGTGCAGCCGGACGTTGAAGAACAGCCCGCTGAAGAGCCGGTTGCCGTGCAGCCGGAGGAAACAACCGAAGAGTAATCGGGTGTTGCAATGCTGGTGTTTGACGTATTGACGCTGTTCCCCGGTATTTTCGAGGGGTTTCTCTCGGAAAGCGTTTTGAAAAACGCCTTGGACTCGGACCTGATTTCAGTACGACTGCACAACATCCGCGACTGGGCCGACGACAAGCATAGCACCGTCGACGACCGTCCGTTCGGCGGCGGACCGGGAATGGTGCTCAAGGTGGATCGCGTCGTTCCCTGCGTCGAGCAGGTGCAGGAAAGTGAAAGCGAACCGGGCCGATTGGTTTTCCTGACGCCGCAAGGGAAGCCGCTTACTCAGCCGCTTGTCGAAGAGTTGGCCCGGGAGCGACGGATTGTGCTCCTGTGCGGACGATACGAAGGATTGGATGAACGAATTGTACAAATTTTGCAGCCGGAAGAAATTTCCATCGGAGATTACGTACTCAACGGCGGTGAAGTCGCGGCAATGGTGGTGATCGAAGCCGTCATGCGACTGATTCCTAGAGTGCTCGGCGACGAAGAATCGAATCGGGACGATTCCTTTTCCCGGTCGAACAGGTTGCTCGAATTTCCACAATACACAAGACCGCGAGAGTATCGGGGACTCGAAGTTCCCGAAATCCTCCTGAGCGGCAACCACGGCGAAATCGCCAAATATCGTGAAGAACAAAGTCGTTTACAAACGTTAAAGAAACGACCGGACTTAGTAAGTGATAGGTGATAAGTGATAAATTCACAACCACCTATCACCTATCACCTATCACCTATCACTTATATCATGTCTCAACAAATTATGAACCTGGTCGAGAACCTCAGCAAAAAAGCGGAGGTTTCCTCGTTTGAAATTGGAGATACGGTCAATGTTCACTGCCGTATCATGGAAGGGGATAAGGAACGTATCCAGATTTTCAACGGCGTCGTGATCGCTCGAAGCGGTGGCGGTACTCGTGAAATGTTCACGGTTCGCCGGGTCGTCGCCGGAGAAGGGGTGGAGCGGAAGTTTCCCCTCCATTCGCCGCGTATTGCAAAGGTGGAAGTGGTTCGTTCCGCCGTCGTTCGTCGGGCGAAACTTTACTTCCTTCGGGATCGGGTCGGCAAGGCGGTCCGCTTGAAAGAACGTCGGGTCGAACGCAAAATGGACGAAACAAAAGTCAAAAAAGTCCGTCGCGGCAACAAAGGAAAGCGATCTTCGAAAAAAGCGGAAGTGGTGGAAGGATAAACGAATGGGGACTCAAAACAGTAGAGGAAACAGGAAATCGGAAATAGGGAATCGGGTGTAAAAAATAGTCTCCTGTTCCCGATTTCATTAGGGCACCTCTTAAAATCATCAAATTTCGCATTTTTTGGAGTTGAACGACCAAAATTTCCGTTCGAGAAATATTTTTTCGTCCAATCTCACGAAATCAGGCGAAATTGGGGGCATTTTTGCTCGTTTTCACCTCTTTTCGCCTCCGCCAGTTGGCCTCGGCGCGCACCTTCAGCCCTGTTTCACCCGTTTCGGACGCTTCAAACTTACCAATCGACTCATATTGTACATTAAATTCCGCATCCCAATCCAAAAATTCGCCCTCCCAAAACCAATACTCCGCAACTCCTCATTGGCCAAAGTTTCATTGAAATAGCTGACAAACGATAAAATCTTTTCCCGCATCTGTTCCAACGAAGCGAAACTGCTCCGATTCAACAATCGACGACACAAAATTCCAAACCAAATCTCAATCAAGTGATTGGGAGCATTCCCATTAACCTTCTCAGCCGCCTTGCCCGGCAGAAATTGATTGTCAGGGTCCGGCGTGGTGTCTACCGGGTTCCCGACCGCTTGCCTGTCGGCGGGGCGTGGACTCCCGGCGAATACTCGCTTTTGTCCGCTCTCATGCTTGAACACCAGGCTACCTGGCAGCTTTGCGGTCCCAATGCCTTCAACCGGTACGGGTTAAGCGATCAAATCCCCAATCGACTCTGCGTGTACAACAATCGGCTTTCAGGCAGACGAAACATCGGACAAACTGAAATCCTTTTTATCAAAGTCGCCGATAACCGGCTCGGTGATACGGAATCCTTCACAACCCCTGATGGTTCACAGGTCTGGTTCTCGTCGCGGATTCGTACCTTGGTCGATGCCGTTTATGATTGGGACCGCTTTGGGACGCTTCCACAGGCGTACCAATGGATCAGGTCGGAACTGGATGCCCGGCCTGACTCCGCAAAAGAAATCGTTCGGCTGACATTAAAATACGGGTATCCGTTCACGCCGCCTACGTTCTCAGCGGCGTGATAGGATCATTTTAGCGGACAATTGTTCGGAAGTAAAGAAGGCGGAGCAAGCCCATGCAGAAAACTGAAAATCGCATCCCGAAGAAAGGCCATCACGTTTCGT
>CAZNVM010000345.1:0-7523 GCA_964576215.1 uncultured Planctomycetaceae bacterium | reverse complement strand
ATGCCGTGCATGTGATATAATAGCGTAGCGGACATGATTTACTCCTTTCAAAGAAAATGTATGGTAACTCCTTCTATGAAAGCAACTTGTCCGCGTTTTTCAATAACCTATGGGAAGGTACGCACTTTCCCGATGAACCATAAAAATGAGGTGGAAAATGAGGTTTTCCAAGAGATTATCCGGTAACAACGCGGCGTACCGGCTAAAAGGGCGAAGCGTTTTTGTTCGGGGTTCGACAGGCTAACCGAAACCCAATCAGAGCCGCGCACGCAGTAAGCGGTGCCCCCGGTGGTAACGTGAAAACCGCTTACTCCGTGCGCGGCTCTGATTGTGCGAGGCTCGTTGACGTGTTCAAGCAAAATGTCAATTTAATTGACGTTGTATGGTATACCACAAAATCTGCGTGGCCTCCCGTAAAAAAAATTCTTCGTCGCATGTTGAATCCGTGGTTTTGAGGCGTTATACTGGAACTTCGTTTTCGGAGAATCCCGGAAACGAGATCATTCTTCAATAACCAATGTCTCTTATCAATTCAAGGAGAAAAACATGTCCGATTGCAAGTGTAAGTGCCGTTCCCAAGCGGTTTCGAAAGATAACGTTGCGCAGATTTATCAGCAGGCGATGGACGCCGGAGAAGGAATTCTGCGGCTGATTCCGAACTGGGTTCCGCGTTCGTTCCTTCATCCGGGAAAACGGATCAAACTCGCTCCAACCGACTGGTACGCTCTCGGCGTACATCGCGGCGGGATCGATGAACGCTGGTTTTCCAGCACGACCGAAGCGGCGAACGACAACCGTGCCGACGACGAAGGACTCAGCTACGTCAAGTTCGACGGCAAGAAATGCCTGCTCCGCGACATCGTCACCGAAGGAAAAGGAAAAGTCGTCGGGGCGTCGATCTGGGACAAGTACAAAAAATGGCCTGTCTATTCCAAGTTTTTCGACAACGCCGGTCCGATTCCGCACCACATGCACCAAATGTCGGAACATGCCGCGCTGACCGGTCAGGAAGGGAAACCGGAAGCGTATTATTTCCCGCCGCAATTGAACGCCGCCGAAAACCATTTCGACTATACCTTCATGGGATTCGAACCGGGGACGACGAAAGCGGACGTTCGCAAATGTCTCGAAAACTGGAACAAAGGGGACAACGGGATTCTCGATCTTTCGAAAGCGTACCGGCTCAAACGGGGGGCCGGCTGGGTTATTCCGGCGGGAGTTCTTCACGCACCGGGTTCGCTTTGCACCTACGAACCGCAATGGGGGAGCGACGTGTTCGGCATGTTTCAGTCGCTCGTCGAAGGACGGCAGGTTCCCTGGGACTTGCTCGTTAAAGACGTTCCGAAGGAAAAGCATCAAGACCTCGATTTTATTATCAGTATGCTTGATTGGGACAAAAACGTCGATCCGAACTTCAAAGCGTCGAATTACGTGGAGCCGATTCTCGACCCGGCCCAATCCGGCGACTGTTATTTCGACAAGTGGATCACCTACGGCAAAATCAACGGCGAATCGCTCTTCTCGGCGAAGGAATTGACCGTGCTGCCCGGTTGCAAGTGCACGATCAAGGACGGTGCCGCCAGCGGTTGGATCACGGTTCAGGGCTACGGAAAAGTCGGCAAGCTCTCAATCGAAACGCCGGTGATGATTAAATTTGGTTCCGAGCCGAACGACGAACTTTACATCACCGCCGATGCTGCGGAGAAAGGGTTCGTTGTCGAAAACACCGGCAGTGAACCGTTGGTGTCACTCCGCTATTTCGGTCCGAACGTTCACAAGAACATTCCGAATATCGGTGATCATCGAAAATAGAAATCTCAAAGTGTAAACGAAATGGTATTGAAACCGGAAAGTGTTGAAATTTAGGGCATCGGGAATCGGGAATCGGGAATCGGAGGAAGTTTTTCACTTATCACCTATGCCCGATTCCCGATGCCCTTGACTGTTTTGAGTTACCATTTAAACCACACCCCAATCGGAGCCGCAATCTTGCGGTTGCGGCTCTGCTTGGCTTTTTCTCACGCATCTCCACATGTCCGTATTTTTCGATAGTCTCTGGGTTTGGCTTTTTGTGTCCCTGCCGCTTGCCGCGTCCAGCGGAGCGGTGTACATGGGAACACGAAATCGTAAGGTGCTCATCGGCGGTTTCACCGGAGCGGCGGTTGTGCTTGCAATCGGCCTGTTTTGCGTTTATTACGTCGAAACGGATTACAAGGCGATCTCGAAAATGCTGACCCGGCTTGCCGACGCGATTGAAAAAGACGACCTTGCACGGGTGAAAACCTTCATTCACCCGTCGGCTACGAGTACGATTGCCAAAGCGGAAGCGAACATGGCTCTCGTTCGTGTCCCCAGCGTGAAATTCTTTAATTTGAGGGTCGAGTCCAATTCCAAGACCGCTCAGGTCAAATTTACGGCCGTCGTTTCCTACAAGTTCAAATCCGCTTCGGCCTCATTGTTTCCCGGTTTGGAAGGCGCAACCGGTTTCGAACGCGTTCAATTTGATGTCGAAATGGAAAAAGTCGGCAAATCCTGGGTTGTAACGGACAAGTGCGAGTTTACCCCGTCGGCAAGCGAAAACGCGATAATCACCATCGCTCCGTAGACTGTTTTGATCTTCCCACCTCATTTCCCATGATACTGAAAACTTTTCGGCTGGTCGCAGCAATTCTGTTTTTCACGGCGTTGACGCTTTTTTTTGTCGATTTCACCGGTGTCATGTCGTTGGGGTGTCACGCCCTCGCACATCTGCAAATCCTTCCGCTGTTTTTGGGTGGTGCCGTGGGCGGGCTGGTTTTTTGGAGCATCCTGACGCTTTTGACCGGTCGAATTTACTGTAGCGTCATTTGTCCGCTCGGAATATTACAGGATATTTTTTCCCGAACGGCCAGGATGTTTACCCGCCGTTTGCGTTACAAGTATAATCCGGTAACATCCCGAAACCGAATTTTGCGGTACGGTTTTTTCCTTGTCCTGCTTGTCGGTTTCTTTGTTCCTTTGCCGATTTTTTTGTCGCTAATTGATCCGTATTCGAATTTCGGTCGCATCGTTTCCCACTGGCTTTATCCTTTGGTGTTACTGGGCAATAATCTTGTTGCGGCCGTTTCCCATGCGGCGGGAAACTATTCCGTGTACCACAGACCGATCCACCTCAGCGGTGCCGCAATGTTGATTTCGGCGGCGTTTTTTATTTGGATCGCTTACCTTGCCGTTCGGCATGGCCGCTGGTATTGCAATTCGATATGTCCCGTCGGTACGCTTTTGGGGTTACTCTCTCGGTTTTCCGTGTTTCGCATCCGCTTGAACGAACGGTGCGTCGGCTGCAGGCGTTGTGAAACGGTCTGCAAAGGGGAATGTATTGACGTCAAGCATCGAAAGATCGACGCAAGCCGTTGTGTCCTCTGTTTCAACTGTATCCCGGCCTGCCGTAAAAACGCAATTGTTTACAGTAGGATACCATCACCAAAATGTTCCTTGATGCTCGAAACACAAGCCGTTGAAACAGCTGATATTCACCGGCGTCAGTGGATTCTCGTAACGGCAGGCTTGGCGATTTTTCACGGGCTTCTCCGCTTGACGCCGTTTGCGTACGTTTTTTCCGCAGAAACCGCAAAGGTTTCCGCCGCCGTTCCTGAAAACCTGCCATCGGGAACCAGTCGGGTCTCCTACGAACTGACGCACCCGGTCTTCCCTCCCGGCGGGAAAGAGATCAAGGCATTTCAAAAACGTTGTACAGGGTGTCATCTTTGCGTCAGCAAGTGTCCGGCGGGAATCCTGACGCCCGCAACAACCGAATATGGTATCAACGGTTTTTTGCAACCGGTGGTCAGGTTTCAAAACGGGTTCTGCAATTACGACTGTACGATTTGTACACGGGTTTGTCCGCCCCACGCTCTTCAACCGCTTCGCACCCCGGAGGAAAAGCACCAGGTCCAAATCGGCAAGGTTCACTTCCTCCAGGAAAACTGCGTCGTCAACACGCAAGGCTCCAACTGTGGAGCCTGCGGCGAACATTGTCCGACGGGAGCGGTGAAGATGGTGCCATTCGGACCGCCGGAGCTTTTCCTGACGATCCCGGAAATTCGTCCGGAACTTTGTGTCGGATGCGGAGCGTGCGAGTATATCTGTCCCGTGAAACCTTACAAGGCAATTTACGTTGACGGTCTGCCCACCCACCAACAGGCGGAATTGGCGTATGATCCGAACGCCGAACAAGAAGTGCTCCACACCGACGATTTTGGATTTTGAAAAGTAGAACGAAATTTATTCCCAAGGAGAACATCCCATGAAACGCATACTGACGGTTTTGGCCTTGACGTTGTTGACACCGCTTGGAACGGCCCAGGAACCGAATCCGCAAATCCCTGAAAATTTTCCGAGATTTCAAATTCAAGGTCACGACGAAATCGGGACCGCGATGCGTGACCTGTTTTGGCACCATTACCCCAATTCCGGGCCGATGTCGACGTTCGAAGATGGTTGGCAGGCGACACCGTCGCTCTGGCCGGACACCGACAAGGCACAAACCAACCGGGACCGCTGGAAAGCCGCATTTCTTGCACGAAAAATCGACGCCGAAGGTTATGTTACCACACTCCAGCATCACGGGTACGGCCATGCCGACGGTTGGCCTTTTCCGCTCCACTCGCAAGGCGGGGCAGGTTGGGTGTTTACGCATATTCACGGAGCGTTTTACAACGAACATTACGGCGTTTACCTCACTCCGTCGCTGGACGGCTTCCAAATGCAAGGGCTTGTCGAAAACGGGATCGAGGCGAAAACCGGCGTCAAACTGCAACTGACGGAAGCAAAAGCCGTTTTGACGCCGCCGCCTTGTTTCATCGACACGGAAACGATCGCGCTGTTACGCTGGGACTGGGACATCCGTGACGCCGTTCCAACGATTTACCTCGAATGGACCACCGAAAGCGATCCGGAATTTTCGGCGGACAAACGAGCCGTGGTGCCGCTTCCGCTAAAAGACGAACATTATTCCCACCTTTTTCTGAACAAGGAACCGCTCTGGAAGGGAAAAGTGAATCAACTGCGTTTGGTGTTCGAAAACGGGAACGGCGGCAACGTCAATCTTCGTTCCTGGATTGCGACGTTCGACAGCCGCCACACGATTAACCAATCCTGCTTCATCCAGGGGTGTTACGATTATTTGCAATGGACGGGAGATGTTGATTTCCTGCAAAAAAACATGAATCGGATGCGAACGGCTCTGGAATACGCATTTCGGGAATTCGAGATAGAGAAGTATCATTGTGTTCGCGTTCCCTGGACCGGACATGACGGGCGTTCCGGCGTTTTCTACGACGAAGCGGGCAACGTGGCTCAACATGCCGGTCGCGGCATCGGTGGAAATTACTGGGACGTCCTTCCGTTCGGCGGCAAGGATTGCCTGGCAACGATTTATTACTATGACGCCATTTTGAAGATGGCTGCTCTGGAAGAGGCGATTCTCAAACATCCCGAATGGGAAGTACCGCAAACGTCAACCGTTCGCTCTCCCGAATGGTTGCGCTCGCTGGCCCAAAAGCTCAAAGAAGCGAACGTAATGTTCTGGAACGAGGCAACAGGGCGATTCGTCGCGGCCATCGATCTCGTCGAGGGGAAGCGTTACGACTTCGGTTTTACGTTCCTCAATAATGAGGCGATCTATTACGGTTACGCTAATGACGAGCAGGCGAAGTCCATTTTGAGTTGGCTCAACGGCGACCGGATCGTGGAAGGGGACACCTCACAGGGGGACGACATTTATTACTGGCGTTTTGGACCGCGTACCTCAACCCGGCGGAATCTCGATTACTATTTTTGGGGATGGACGGGTGCTGCCACGATCTCGTTCGGCGATCAGGTTCAGGACGGTGGTGCCGTACTCGGTTTTGCGTTTCACGACTTGATGGCACGCATCCGGTATCTCGGACCGGACAACGCCGCCAAACATCTTGCGGAAAACGTCAAATGGTTCCGCGAAGTCCAGGCGGAAGGAGGGTATCGCAAGTATTACGCCCCGGAAAAACAACGGGGAAATATGCAGGGCGGCAACGTTCCCGGCGGGCTTGGACTTGATCTGGAATTTGTCGAAAGCGTTCTCTATCCTCAAGTGATGCTGTTCGGTTTTATGGGATTCGAGCCGAAATTGGACGGGTTTGTTCTTCGTCCGCGTCTGCCGAAAGATTGGCCCGATCTTGCAATTGACCGAATCCGGTGGCAGGATCAAAGCGTCAACATTCGCGCAACGAAAAACGCGATCGACCTGACGTTTACGGGGCCTCCGCGAGAGGTGAAAATCGACCTGCCCGGCGGAAGTGTTTCTTTGAAGACGACTTCGGGTGAAACGATCCGCCTGGAACTTTAATGCTCAAAGTGTAAACGAAATGGTAATGAAACGGAAAAGAGTGTTGAAATTTAAGGACATCGGAAATTGGAAATCGGAAATAGGAGACCATTTTTTCACCCTATTTCCGATTTCCAATTTCCGATTTCCTCTACTGTTTTGAGCTACCATTTTTGGCACCACAGGGCGATTTGGGATTCGATTTCATCGGAAGGTGGAACCAAACCGAGCCGTTGGTCTGTTTCGAATTGCATTTCCAACTCGGCAAGTTGCTCACGAATTCCCACAAACGCCGGCTCGCTAAGCCGTTCCACGAATGAGACCCCTTTGAGATGGTCGACCTCGTGCTGAACGGCTCTTGCCAGGAGTTTTTTCCAGGTGAACCGTTGTCGTTTCCCTTCAAGCGAAATCCCTTCCAGTTCGATTTCCGCTGCCCGAACGACCGGAGCGCGAATTTCGGGAAAGCTAAGGCAACCTTCTTCGTCTTCTTCTTTTCCTTTTTTCTTGTGAATCACCGGATTGATGAAAACGTATTCGTCTTCCGGTTTTTCCCGATTTCCGGACACGTTCATCACGAAAAACTGGTAAGGGATTCCGACCTGGTTCGCAGCCAGGCCAATTCCATCGGTCTCGTACATCAACTCAAACATTTCGCGGATGGTTTCTTTAAGTTGCGTGTCGATTTTTGCAATCGGCTTCGACTTGTATTTCAAGATCGGGTGAGGGTATTTTTTAATGGTCAGCTTTTCCAAGGGACGGCTCCTGAACGAACGGTTACACGAAAGGGCAGGGCCGTTATTCTATCGAAAAAACCATTTTCGACAAGTCGCCACGGATCAGAATGTCTTGCTCTACAAATTTGAAGTGCTCTTGCAATAGGGACCGAAAAGACGTAGAATCCGCCCTTTCGGTTCCCTTCGAATTCTTTTCCGTTTTCTTATGCTTGCTGCGAAACGGGACAAAGTCGTCAAAGAATACAACATCAATTCTGCCACTTTTTGGAAAACGCTCCCGAGAGGAAATAGGAAATCGGAAATAGGTGATAAGGAACTGTCAAGAATTAAAATACCAGTTACAATTCGGAGGAATTTTCGAGAGGACTTGCAATAGCGCGCCCTTAGTAGCCAAGGGTAATCCACGATACTGCGCCCTTATTTTCCAATCGGTATGGAAATAAGGG
>CAZNVM010000344.1:0-15272 GCA_964576215.1 uncultured Planctomycetaceae bacterium | reverse complement strand
GGTCAAGATCAGAAGCGAGGCACAGTTATTGTACCGTTGCGATAAAAACGAGATTTACGCCGTTGCGGAAAAGACGAAACCGCATCGTCGCTCGCGGGCAGTTCCACCACCGAAAGCAGAACCAGTACCGAGAAAATCCTTGCCGAAAAAAGAAAAAGTGATTGTCGAAAAAGAGATTCCGCAAAAACCGCTTTCGGCCTTATCGCTTCTTGATGCCGCCGCAGTGGTGTTACAGGAATCGCAATCGGCCTTATCGACTCGTGAGATCATTGCTCTGGTGGTGAAACGCAAACTTTGGGAACCGACAGGTGCCACACCTTGGGGAACGCTCAGTGCCGCTTTGAATCGGGAGATTCAAGAGAATGGAATGATGTCCCGTTTCCAAAAGAAAGAGCGAGGTCAATATTCGTTACGGAAGAAGGCCGCTTAGCAATGGCCTTCGATGCCCGAAAAATAACGAAAGGACAAGATGGTTATTTTACACAATGGCATCTTGATCCAGACCCCGGATGGCATCCCTAATTCGCCTCGTCCCCTGATCCAATTCTTTCAGGAAATTTTCCATGTATTCTGCTTCTTCACTTGCTAATTTGAAACGCACCTCATCAAGAAGCATCACCGCCTTCCTGAGTTTTTCGTTCAAATCGTCGGATAAAGCAAAGTCGTAAAAGTGCAAGTCCATGTCAGATGCTGTTTTCATGTTTTGATCCTTGAATTGATGTTCAATCATTTATCGGCCAACTACAATGTGTGCCAGTCACCACCGCGAGCCGGGAGATTCCCGGCAAAAAAGTGCGGCGATGGCTTCAATCCTTCGTCGGACCTGTCTTGAGGACGTAGGGGGGAACCATCTCGTCGGGCATCCGACACTGAAATAATGCGACGGCCATTTCGGTCAATTCGAGTTTGACATTGGCGTTGCGGCAAACCTCGCCAAGACAATAAATCCCGGCGGAATGGGCGGCTTCCTCCAGTTCGGCGAAAGTTTTTTTATCAAAACGCTTCGCCTCATGAATGGGAAAGCGTTCATCAATTTCGTATTCGGCATCGGTGTTTGGATCGGCGGTTGCGCTACCCATGCTGATGGCGGCTTGGTAGCCGGTCACCGGTTCAAACACAATACGGAGATAAAGGTGGTTCAAGCCCTCTCCGGTGGATCGTGTTTCCGGTTCTTGATCAACCACCGTAAAATGGGTCAGGATTTTGGATTCTTTTGGCATGTTTGCATTTTTTATTGTGGCCACGAAAACCAGCCAATTTTGCGATGGTTTACCGGGCGGCAAAGAGTCCTCTCTCAACCTTGATAAAGCGAGAGTCGGCCCCCTTGACCGACACCTCTCTCTGTATTGCGGCAGAGATCGTCAGGACAGGTGTCGCCCCCTTGAGATTGCAGTATCCATTCTGCATTGCCGTTTCAAATATCTCCCGGACGTTCATGGGACGTCCCGCCTCCGTAAGAACCTTGTGGGCGGCGTCCAAGCCGGAGAGCATTCCGTTTGGCCTTCCACTCTTGGTACGTTCGGTTGTTGTTCCCTCGGCCTTCATGGGCTTTTCCGGTTTGATTTCCCGCAGGAATCTCTTGGCGTCACTGACCGTCATCCGCTTGTCGGTCTTGGTGTTCAGGCAATCGTATACGAGCGTTCCATTGACACGGCGTTCGACCTTGAGAACCTTGACAGTCGTTGTGTTTTTTCCCACAGTGATTTCATAAACTTTTTCGGCTTCAATTTTTGGAGTTTTCATGAGTTTGATCCTTTCGCTTTGAATGATGTTTTGGTTTACCTTCATCAGTGACCGGATAACCAACCCGGCCAGACGCCCGGAACAGGCGTTTCGGCATTCAGACCGAGTAACGAATGACATCGAGCATCATCTCGTCGACCGGCCAAACCTGTCTTTGCTCTCCATTTTTGTCCATGTAGTCCAACCTGATGCGATGCTCACCGTAACCGGTGTATTCATAAAAGATCGTAAAAACCACTCCTTTGTCGAGTAGAATTGTCATCGCCTTGCGAGCCAGACCCTTGTTGGAATATCGTACTTTTTCGTTCATTTCGTTCTCCTTTGGATTTGAGGTTTTTATTTTCGTTACGATGGTTTCTTTGTCCCATCACTTCCAAGTTACGCTGCGTTTGACATAATGCAAGTCATTATTTCAAAAGAACTTACAGATTTCCAATGATTTCCAAAAAAGGTGTCATTCAGCGGAATCGGACGCCTCTGCGAACAGTTTTTACGCCCAATAGTGTTCGACCAGTGCGTCGACCAACTCTTGGACGTGTTCGTTTTCCGGGAGAATGTCCCACCCTCGGTCGAACGCGGCGACCTCTTTGCGTGTTGCCGTTTCACGGATCGAAAGTTTGCTGATGTTCCCTTCCCGAATTCCGTATTTTGATCCGCAAGGGTAAACTTTTGCATCGTAGAGATACTCTCCGATATGCCCTCGGACCCAATGGTCACTCCCAAGGTCGATTTGGTTCTTCTTCCCCGACTTGTCGGGGAGCGGTATTTCGATGATTGTGAATTTCGTTTTCATTGCATTCGCTCCTGAGTTGGTAGTGTTTTTTTGAATTCTGTAACGATGGTTCGTTCGTCCCATCACTCACATAGTACGCTGGGTTTTAAGTAATGCAAGTCGTTTTCCCGCAATACTTTAGAAATTCTCAATGTTTTAAAAGTTCTCAAAATAAACATTGCCCGGAGGACGGAGGTCTTCGGGAATTTTTCCATCGAATGCCTGAAAGTGGTCCAGCACCATCACATCGTCCGGCGCACGCGGTGGTGTCGATTTCCAGTCCAGGAAGAGTTCGTGAACCTTGCCGAGTTCCGGTTCGTTGCCCGGCCTCATGGCGGCGACGGCAACGTAACAGGGCGAAAATTGTTTGAAAGAGGTTTGATACTCGGTCAGTTCCGAAAAGTACCAAACCGTTTCCGAGGAAGAAGAGAAACGTCGTGAAGCGTCGGATTTCCTGCGGCACAAGAATTCCGCAGGGAAATATGCCGATTTTCACAGTCTGCGACATACGTTCATCACGAACCTCGTGCGTGCGAAGGTGTCACCTAAGGCCGCACAGACTTTGGCACGGCACTCGGATATTTCTTTAACAATGAACGTTTACACGCACATTACTGAGGAAGTCGGCAAAAGATCGCAACGTGGGCCAAAACTGGGTAAAAACACACCGATTCAGCCGCGAAGAGAAAATCGTGAAATTTTGCGCTCACCCAGACGGGCACCACAGGCCATTTTTGGCAGTGGTGCTCAAGTTCAGCTTTCACAAGTGCCCGAAAAACAAGAACAAGAGGGTTGTCTTTCGATTTCGACCTTCGGTTTAGGTGACCGAATGTCGCCAAGCTCTCCGCGAGTTTGTCCAAAGATGGCAAAGGGACAAAACAAGGGAAAAATGGTGAAATTTTGAGATCACCAACGTGATCACCACACCATCTTTGGTGATCCACCATCTTTCTTTTCTTGACGTAAGTCTTTACGTATTAAAGACTTACAAATACGCCCGGAGAGATTCGAACTCCCAACCCTCGGTTCCGAAGACTAGGCAAGCATTTTTGTACAGTTTGACGTAACCCATTTATTTTCAATAGGTTACGCACAACTCCCGAACACGTCGTTACTTACGCAAATAGGGAAAATCTTGGAAAATCGCGGAGTACTTGCGCTCTCCAATCCGATCACCTCGCCTTTTCAAAGGGAGATCACCACTGTGATCACCCAAAGATGGCGAATTCCCTTCAAACTTCGTTAATCCGTTGGTGGTTCCTACAACCACAAGGCACAGTACGATTATACCAAAATTTCCCCAAAAACAAGAGGCGGTGCGCATGTTCGTCATTTCGTTGTCAAGCGATATTTTTGGAGGCGGCTGTTCGGCTTTTCCGGGATCGTCATTTCAATTACACCTTCTTCAAGCAACTGCCGAATCAGCCTGTTCAACGTCCCAGTAACTGTTTTGCGGCCTAACTTCGATGTCATTTCTCCTTTGCTAAGAGGTTCTTCAGCCAAGAATCCCAGTACACGCTCCCGAAGCTGTTCTTCTGACTCTGCCACTGACTCTGCCAGCGACTCTGCCAGCGACTCTGCCCCCAGCTTGGATTCCTCCGGTGTATCCGGGTGAACCGGAAAGCGAATCAGGAACGCCAACCGGTCATCATCTGACTCGAACTCCGGCAGTGGAGAACCATTTACCTTGATTCCTCGCAGAATTTTTGGGATGCCCGTCGCTCGGCCTTCGGTCAGGTCGAGTTCCTTCAAAAATTCGCCGATCCGCCGGTTGCGATACCTCCGCGATACCGCTTTGCCCTCACGCAACTGTTCCATGTTGATCGACCGGTCCGGACCGGGAAAACTCAAAATCGTAATCTCCGTCGGCGTGATTCGCACCTCGACCGGTTCCCTTTGCTCATAGCTTCGGTGATAAATCGCATTGACAAGAGCCTCTTCAATCGCCGCAAAGGAATAGTTCCAAACCCGTGTTGCCTCTGCCCGGTCAGGGTGTTTTGTGACGATCTCAACCAGAAAATTCCGGCGGATGTAATCAAGCGATTCACGGATGATCCGGGGAAGCGGCCCTTGAAAAATCTTTTCGGTGAACTTATCGCCGCCAGTGCCTCTGGGGAACGCCACGACATCAATCTGTGTACCGGGAAAAAACCGATGTGGTTCCGGGTGGAAAAACAGTAGCCCGACATTCCGGGGAAACGTGAATTCCTTGGGACCATCAACAATTTGCATCTGCCGGGCAAGGTCTTCAAGCGATAATTCATCAAGTTTCGTGAGCAATTTGCTGTCGATTTCCCGGAGGAATTCTTCAAGCAGATTCCGCGAGAGGTCGCTGATTCTGGCTTGTTGGTTGATCCGATCATCGAACGGCACCGTCGCGGCAAGGGAAAGTAATTCCGCTTCGTCGTTCCCTTTTGCTCTGACGGTGCTGGAACCTTTGCGGATAAAATAAGCGTACTCTTTTGCCTCTTTGCCGAGACTGACTTTCGCTTTGTAGGGTCGGACCTGTCCGCCTGGTACCCAGATCACGAGTAGCGTTTTGCCATCCCAATCATAAGGCGTCAAGATTGGATGATACACCGGTTGAATCGCGGTATTTCCAAAATTGAGGATTTCCTTCTGGATGGCGTTAATCTCTTCTGGTCTCACCCCAACGGCAGGAAACACCGGTTTGCCGTCCTTTTCCTCCAGTCCGATCACAATGTAACCGCCGCCGAAATTGTGAAAATCATTGGCGAACGCGCAGACCGTATGCAATACGTCGACCGGATTCCAGCCGCGTTTGAATTCAAGTCGCTCCCACTCGACTGAACGTCCGTGAAGTAACGATGATAAATTGATCGGTAGCGGATTCATAAATTCATAAAGGCCTTTTTGAAATCATAGCACACAGCAATTCCAAGTAAAGCAGTGCCTCGTGAAACAAGGTTGTGTCGTGGTAATAATTGATCATCGTTCCTCCCTGTTATCCAGTATGCCCCACTTGCGATCAACGCTTCCTCGCCTTGACCGGTCGGGCACCATCGGCACCAAAGCACTTGTCTCCGGCAACGCTTTCTGCAAACGATTCGTCTGGCGAGCACCAACTCCGTAGCTTTCCAGGCACTTCCCCATCCTTCGGCAGGTTCCAATATTGCCGTATTTCAACGTCAGCCGAACGATTTCTTTTACCGAGTCAGGCCGGGCTTCCAGTTCCGCCATAATCCATTGGTAAGCCAGCGGTAACGTTCCAAAACGGTTCCAATCATAAACGGCATCGACCAGAGTACGAACCCGCGACGAGAACCAGACCTGTGAGCCATCGGATGTTGTGAAGGATTCCGTATCGCCGAGACGCTCGTTGGCGACTTTGATGAGTAAAATCTCGGTTTGCCCTACATTTCTTTTGCCAGAAAGCTGATTATTGTATACGTAAAGCCGATTGGGAATTTGATCACTGAACCCGTACCGGTTGAGTGCATTGGGACCACAAAGTTGCCAAGTTGCTTGATGTTCTTGCATGAGAGCTGACAGGAGTGAGTATTCGCCGGGAGTCCACGCCCCACCGACGGGCAAACGGTCGGGAACCCGATACACACCGCGCCGGACACGAACGATCAATTTCTGCCGGGCAAGGCGACTGAGAAGGTTCCGTTCCTGAACTTCAGTCAGTCCGAGATCACGCACCACGTCCCCGGTGCGGACGGTCGAGAGCCTCCGCAGTTGGACATAGGCAAAAAAACGGCTTCCGAGATCATTCAACGGCATTGATCGCTCCATTTTCCGAAAATCAACTCAAGTGCGACTAACAAAAAATAGAATACACTCCAAAAGCAATTCAGTCAAGAGCGGGGTAAGGCAAGCGAACCCCACGACTTATTCTATTCGAAGCCGATGTCAAAACTTGGAACGGGTACTTCTGGCATGGCAGTCTACAACTTGATCTCCAGTCCCATCTCGTTTTTCATTGTCAAAAGGGCCTCGGCATTTCCCTTGGTGTCGTCGACCGGATGGTGGGTGTGCTTCGTTTTCCGCAAATGTTTGAAGTTTTTGGAGGTGTTCTTGACCAATCCCTTGTAAAGGCTTCCAAGATTTTGCGAACTGAAACCGAAGGGATTGTCGCCGATAAAATGGTGAAAGTACCAACAGACGAACATCCAGTCGAAACCGTTGTTGTCGCTGATAAAAATCGGTCGATCCACGCAAATTTTCCTGAGCCATTCCTCAAATTCGAGCATCACCTGTCTCGGATCGTCGAAGGCAAGGGTATCTTCGCGTGTAAAACCGGATACCTTGAGTGCTTCGGGAATAAACCGATCAGAGATCGGTTTGAGTCTTCCATAAAACGTCTTGTCAAGATTCTCGTCCACCACGACGGCACCGAAGGCGATCATCGAATAATCACCGGGAATAGGGCCATCGCTTTCAATATCGACCATGATATAGGTCATTGATTGTCCTCCAAGTATTCCACCGGTCGGTGGAATTGTGTTATATTTTCACGAAATCCTTGTTCAAGTCAAGCGTTTTTCCGTTGCCAATTTGTCATTCACCATTGGGATTCAATTGCGGAGCATATCCTTGTTTTGCCGCTTCCAGCAACCATTGGAACGCCTTGCTCTCGTCCTTGGCAACGCCGACACCGTTGGCATAACAAAGGCCGAGTTCGTGTTGCGCCAAAAAATACCCTGCTTCCGCCGATTTTCTGAGCCATTGAATCGCCTCGTTTTTATCTTCAACAACACCTGCACCGTGCAGATAACAGATGCCAAGACTGTAAAACGCCTCTGGCAATTCGTGATCGGCGGCCTTACGATACCATTTGATCGCCTCGTTTTTATCCTCATCAATACCTCGTCCATGCTGGTAACAGTGGCCAAGACAATAAAGTGCCTCCGGTAAGTCCCGTTCGGCGGCGATTCGAAACCATTTGATCGCTTCACCGTAGTCCTTAACGACACCGAGGGCATTGTAATAGCAATTGGCGAGATTACAAGCCGCCAGAGCATTGTCCAACTCCGCCGCCTTGCGAAACCATTTGATTGCCTCCTTCTGGTTCTTGACAACACCCTCACCTGTGGAGTAACAGACTCCAAAGTTGTACATTGCCGATGCGCAACCCTGATCGACAGCCTTGCGGTACCACTTGATCGCTTCCTCCTTGTCCATGTCAACGCCATCGCCATGTTGGTAGTAAACGCCAAGATTGCACTGAGCCTCCGGTGCTCCCCGCAGAGCCGCTTCTCGACATTTCATAAAGGGATCATTGATATTGTTGAGAATTTGTTGTGCTCCCTCGTGACCTTGCAAAGCAGCTTTTCGTAACCATTTGGCTGCTTCTTCATGGTCTACCTCAACTTTGTCCCCGCTCAAGTAATGACCGGCAAGATCACACTGTGCCTGCGGATTCCCCTGTTCTGCCTCTTCACGGCACGCTTTGAAGGCTTCCGTGTCGAGAGCGTCGAGAACTCGTTGAGCATCTTCATGACCCTGTTCAGCGGCTTTTTGGAACCATTCGACCGCTTTTTCCAAATTCTGAACAATACCGTTACCGTCAAAATAATGGATAGCGATGAGGAACTGCGCTTGCGATTCGCCTTGCTCAGCGGCCTTTTCCAATACGTCGTATGGAGTATGCCAGCCAAGTTTTAGGGATTCATTGAGTGTCATAGTATCGTCCAGGGTTTTGGTTGTTTGGGTTCGGAAATTCTTCAACATTTTTGCGGTTTCATTTCCCGCCAGCACAAGTATAGCGGAAACAACTCGGACACACCACATAATACGACCGCCGCGAATGCTGCAATTCCGAAAGCCATTGTTCCTCCGGATTCTGCCAATCCCAATGCAAATGCCCCTTGCGGCAAATGAAATATCGTTTCTAATATGTTTTGACAAAATGGGGCGGACAAAATAATCAACGGAATGGCAAACGCAAGCGATGTGAAAACGAAAATGATTCCTTCGATGATGCAGGAAACCATCAACCGGAAGCGGCTTATCCCCATAGACAACAAAGCGTTCATTTCTTTCCTTTTTAATTCGCTGACGAGGCAACCGCTGGCAATCAACGAAATAACTGCAAGTACGAACGGGACGACACTTGCGATACCGACCAGCAAGCACATGCGGCCTGCAAATGCGGCTATATCTTTGCTCATATCGCTGTTATGATTGACTTGAAACCCGTTTTTGCGTAACAAAGTTGCAACTGCATCAACATCATCAATATCCCTAACATACAATTTGGCCCGGACAGTTCCGTGTTCCGCCGATGCCTTAACAAGCGGTAAGAATCGACCATCACGATAATCTAGCAAACCATTTTTCCATTCAGAAACCTGTTGAGCAAAGGTACTCTGCATAACTGTTTGCGGCGCGTAACCGACAACCTTGACTGCGATACGCAATGTTTCCCTTTCACCATGTGGTGCCGTCCGGTCAAATACTAGCCATTCACTGTTGCCGGTTTTGTTTGATTCGCTTTGTGAAAACTCTTCTTTACTTAACAGTATTTGCGGTTCTTTATTTGATGAAAACCAATTCTGATAGAATTCTTTGACAGGTTCGTTGACTGCAACCGCATTGACTGTAACATTTTTACCGAATAGTTTCCCTACAGTATTTTGAGCAGGGCGAGCAAAAATAAATTCCGTCCGCATGGTATTAAGAACGTCAAACACCTCTTGTGTCATCGGCTTGTCCTCAGAAAAAATTTCCAAATAATGAACACATCGAAATTCGTTCCTTTTAAAAGGAACGTATTCCACATAAATTTGCCAATAGTTCCACTTTTTTGCATTTTCGAATAATAATGTCTTGTTCGGTTCATTCGCCGCATAGCCAGTGAAATCGGATGTTGTCTCTCGCGGAAAATAATACGACCGAATCATTTTTGATGACAATCCCAATTCCTGTAACTTCGTCTGGGCGGTTAAAATACGGTTGTCTTCAACATAAACAACTCCGCTGGGGTATACTTGCACCTCTGTATCCGTTTCTGTAAAATTCTTGGTTTGGTAGCTCGCCCACAGATCGAACGACTCCGCAACGGGCAAAGTTACATATCCCTTTAGTTCCCCTTTTATGATACCGGAAACAGTTAATTCTAGTTCGTGTGATTCCTTTCGTCCTTCGTCCGTGCGTTCCATTGACACTGTAACCGTTTCGCCGGTTCTTTCGATACCGAGTGAATCGGCAAGCGACTGAGTCAACACGATTTCCTTGTTTCCATTCATTGCGGTTCCGCACACGAATTTTTCTGTAGCGAATATAGGGTCTTGCGGCAATGCGGACTCCAACATTGTCAACGTTGATTTATTGCGATGTTTTATGTCAACGAACACTTCGTAAAACGGCTCGGCAGATGTAACGCCGTCAATTTCTCTAATTCTGTCGAAATACGCTGTCGTAAATTTTGCAACTGGCGATTCTGCGCCGCCTGTTGTTACAATAATGCGTTTGCCGTCCATCAGCGATGCCTGTCGTTGTGTATGAAGATACATCGTAATACCGAACTGCGAATTCAAGCACAAAGCAGCGGCAAAAAGCCCGACCACAACTGCAACTGCTACTGTGGCCTTGAAATGATAACGTAGTGATGCAAACACATCATCCAGCGTGTGAAAAAATGGGTAACTGTTCATTTGAATTTCCTTACATGAGAGGTTGATGTTAGTGTCGAATCATAGGTTGCTCCGGAATTTTTTTTCGGGTAAGCATTACGGAAATTACCGGCGTTTTCCAAACATTCCTGTTCCATATTTCTCTGTCCCTGAAGGCGTGCAGCTTCTTTCAATAATTCCGGGTAATATGTATCGATTTCACATTTTTCCAATAGCTTTGTAAAACATTGGGGGTGTTCTTCTTTGATTATTGTAATGTCTGCGAGTTTACCTTTTTGCAGTAATAATATACGGTCGACATCATTCATTACCAATTCGATTTGGTGGGTTATGATGATAACCGCAGGATTTGTTTGTGTTAGTAGTGGTTTAACGATGTCGCGCGCAAGCGGCGGGTCAAGATTTGATGTCGGTTCGTCCAACAACAACAGTTTTCCCGTGTTTCCCATCGATAATGCTTTCGCGCCAACGGCACGCTGTTTTTCGCCACCGGATAGTTTTTCTGGCAGTGAATTCGCCTTGTGCTCTATCCTCATGGCCTGCAAACTTTTATATGCGACACCGCTTGCTTGGTCCCGCGTCAACCCCTTCACTAATAACTGCTTGAAGATGCTCTTATAGACCGAATGAAACGGCACCAGTGACGAGGCGGATTGGTCTACCACTGGAACATTGATGTAATGCTGTGAAAGGGCGGTACTGTTATACTGCAATTTCATTCCCTCAAATACTACATTTCCTTGCGTTGGAATTAGTTCGCCGCGTATGCAGGAGACCAAGGTGCTTTTACCTGCACCACTTGGCCCGATGATTGCAACTTTCTCGCCTTCGTAGATGCCCAGTTCGATTTTGTCCAACACACGACGTTGCCCGCGAACGGCTACCAAGTTTTCTAATCGCAATACTTCTTTTCGTCGTGGCACAGCAGGATGGTTTGCTGCTCTGTACTTCCCGTTTTCTTGTTGTTGCCAACTACCGCTTGGTTGCTGTTCATAAGTCAACACGAGACACAACGACACCAGCATCGTAATTATCAACATAGCAATAATACAAATGAATAGAATATCCATTGTAACCTCCGTAAGTAAAAATTTCAGTAAAGTAAAGTGTAACGGTTTGTCGCAAATCGTTACGGCAGACAGGACTCGCTAACGTGTCCGATAAGCCGCTCATCGACGGGAGACAATTTCCGCCAACGGGATTTATCGTTGAGTTCATCTTTCAAGCGTTTGATTTTGGATTCCAGTGCTTCTTTTATACTTGCCCGCTGAGCCTCGGTGAGTAGCATGATTTCCCCCATTGTCATCCCCAATAAACTCGGATTGGAATGAGGCAATCCGTGTTCATCCATAAACTTCCCAAGCGGGACATCGGTGCGCACACGTGAACCAAAACCTTCGATTTGAATATCGAACATCGATTTGTGTTCCGGCGATAATGTCGCTATGGTTTGCATCACGCCGAGCGTCGCTTCGAACTCCGTTTTGAAGCCGAATACTTCCAATCGACCGGCAGTAGCAGTGTTATTTGGGCAAGCTATCCAGCCGGTAGTACAAATCGTTTCGCCTTTTTCCAGTGCAACCAACTTATCGGTTTCGATCCGCTTTTCGTTACGAAGAATTTCAACAATTGGTGTAATATCCTTACCGAGTTCCTTATCTATTTCGTCCTTGCTTCTACCATCAGCAAACTTTGAAGCAACTTGTACGTATGTGGCCACATTGTTGCTTGTTTCCTGTAACATTTTTTGGATGTGTCGAAACAATTCCGTTTTTTGCGTAAGAGCAATAGATTTGCCGCCCGTTGCTTCTGCGATTCCTCTCATCTGCTTTTCTAAATCCAAGCCTTCTGCTACGGCTGCAACGAAAACTTTTACATTGTTTTTGTTTGCTAAACGAATGATCTCACTGTTGCCGATTCTCTTGGGATTATTGACTCCACTTATGTGCGAGGGCGAGTCGCCAACAAGAAGCAGTATCCTTTCGGAACGCTCACGGAATGTTACCCGTGTCAGAGTTTCGTCCAATGCCGGGTACACCGACTCCTCTGGATCGCCTCCTCCACCTGAACGGAGGTTGTTTATTCTATTACAAAAATTCACAATTCTTTCTGAAGGGTGAACTTCTATTTCGTCTATATCTTTGTAGGTAGTCAACTTAAACCAAACCTCTAAATTCTTTGCCTGAAACGTTTCGGCAAATTCCCGAATTGCTTTTTGAGCAGTTGGAAAGTGCTCATCCATGCTCCCAGTCACATCCAGTACGACACATACTTCAAGTGAGGCATAAACATCTTGCTGATAAACTGCCGAGGTTTTTAACGGAAACCATTCGACACGATGCTGCCAGCGAAAATAGTTCTTGTCCCACTTTCCCTGAATCCAAAATGCGTCGGTAGCGTTTCGCGTTTGAGAAACTTTTAACCATTCTGCTTCGTCTCCGTTTGTGAACCGATTTGGGGAATCAATTACGTACAGTATTTGAAACATTCCTAAGGTTCCCATCCGGGTACCGCTGTTGTTCGGAACACTGTAATACGGCATGTCTTCGGCAATAACTATTTTCAACGGAATACCGTTGATTTCCGCAACCTCGCCTTTGGTCGGAAAATCCTTTGAAGGTGCATCATAGTGCGAAGGTTCCATCGGTGCAGTATCTGGATGTTTCTCTTTTTTCGGTACGCATCCCATTGTCATAACGCAAATGAGTAAAAATGTTGAAAAACAACGTTGCATTGTATACTCCTTACAGGTTGAAGGTTTGTTTGGGATAGGGGCAGGGGATGTTGTCCCCTGCCCTTTAGGATTAACGCTTCCGCTTGGAACTACTTCATCATAATTGGTTCAGTGTCAGCTCTGCCGAGCAACGCACTGATCTTTGCCCGCTGCTGTTCACACCGATTAGCTGTGGAAGTCGCTGGTCCTAAGTCCGGTTCAGGCATCGGGGTGGAGGTGCCACAACCCAAGTCGGATAACGTGCTCGCCAAGGTGTTTTTGGCTTGCCGGTAAATGGCCTCTGCATCGACAGGGCAACCGTTTTGTTTCATGTCTGCATAATACTGTTTGTTAAATGCGTATTGCAGTTTGAGCAATTCCAAGCCTTTAGTCAGCTCAAGTATTCGAATCGGAACCGCTACGGATTCCTGCCTGATCTTTGCCACTTGAGCACCAAGTAGCTCGTCCTGACGACACAATTCAGCTAACAAGTCACGAAGGGCTTTTAATTCAATGCCGCATTTGGTGATGTAAGCATCGATTTCCTCTGGTGTCATTTCCTTCTTGGAGAACCTGTCAAACAGCGGTTTTCCTTCTTTCAATCGCAAATCCAGATCGTTCAGTGATCTTTCTTTTGCTATGATTTCTTCTTCCGTCTGCGACCTTGTCTCAGCATTCCGACGGATTTGCGAGTCGAGTTTCCAGAGGTTACTGCCACTCGACCGTTCAATTGATTTTAGGGTTGAAATATCGTTTTCGACACTGCGGATCGATTCCTCGATTTCGGAAACGAGGATTCCAAAATTCCGAAGAGTGCGTCTCGCACCATCAATATTAAGTGTTCCGCCGACATACTTGGCTATTCCGGCAAGGGCTAAAACAGTTGCCAAGACCGTTCCAGTAATTTTTGCAAATTTCATCGTAATTTTCCTTGTGTTAGTTTTAGAACAGTTTTATAGTTGTGGGCAACGCCCACCTTAGTAAACAGTGCTCAACCGCGAGCCGCGAAGTGCCCTTTCAGCACCAGGTATTTTTGTTACGACCAGAAATAAAGGATAAAAAAATAAAGCGACGAAGGTCAAGTAACGAATAGGAATCAGTGAGTCACCAAACCTTTTCTTTCAAGCCGGTCTCGTCCCCGGCTAACACAGAATAATCGCAAACCTTGTGCCAATTCATGCCGAACAGTAAAAAAATTGTAACTCATTGATTTATATGGAGTTAAGTAATAATGGCACAAATCTGAATGAACGAAAGCGAGAGTTAAACAGGGAGTATTTTGTTATTTTTGTGAATCGTTATCACTTTTTGTGAAATTCGACGGTTCACTTAATGCTTGTCCTTTGACACCGGCGTAGAAAACAAGGAGAACACACTGTTCGTAAGTTTCAGCGTGGTGCCGGGTATTAACCATTTCGGGAATAGCCTGACCTGCGAAATAAGTCTTTCGTTCTTGATTCGCATCATTTACGAGAGTGATTGAACCGGAAACGACATAGCCAATATTTGGCATTGGATGGCTATGAGAACCAAGCGTTGTTCTGGGGGGTATTGTTATTTCAAGCAATGAAAATTTCGCTTGTCCCGTAGGGTAAGAATATAGGGTGCCATCGTAAGATGTGGTTGTTTCAATAACCGCCCTCTTGACGATTCCCTTCGGCGGTGCTAGAATACCCTCATGAGTTTTTCCCTTGCCGCATTTGTCCGGTGAAAAGATTTTGTCGAGGAAGTCACGCGGTTGACGTGTCAGAGTGCTACTGTTTTGTTGGTTGATGTTAATTGCCGCTTTACCGGCGATTGCGTTGGAAATAATACGGTTGCGGATCGCACTACTGTTCTGGATGGAAATTTGACGAATCACGGTTATTCTCCTATTATGAAGTATACTTGCCTGGCAACGAAGTGTTGCCTTCCTGCTTAAAGGGGGAATGTCCTCTTAACAGTCCGCTTGTTGGACAAAAGAAAAGCCCGCAAATACTGATATTTACGGGCTTATAACGATTTTAGAAAATAAAAAGAATTCCTTTTGTCAATCCTCTTCATATCTTGTGTCGCGGCTTTTATTTATGTCGCTACCTCTTGGCTTTCTAGGATTCTTTTTGTATTCGTCCGGCGTTTCACGACCACGCCTTTCCGTAACATGCAACTTTACAATCATTTCTTTATACGGAGACCTTTCCAACGTTTTTTTGGGAACACCGGTAAGTGCTGATATATCCTCGAAGGTTAGACCCGGACTGTTGGCTATTGGGTCTTGGTATTTTGCTATTCTCGCAATAATATCAACCTTTGTTAACTTTTTTTTTTTGCCTCCTCACCAAAATCTGTGGGTGGTTTTTTAGTAAAATGAAGCTAACTGCTTTTGTATCAAATACTTACAACTGTTTTTGTGGCCGAGAAAGTGAGGTTCAAATTTGACAGATATTTCCAGATGTACTATTTC
>CAZNVM010000343.1:0-3004 GCA_964576215.1 uncultured Planctomycetaceae bacterium | reverse complement strand
ATGCCGTGCATGTGATATAATAGCGTAGCGGACATGATTTACTCCTTTCAAAGAAAATGTATGGTAACTCCTTCTATGAAAGCAACTTGTCCGCGTTTTTCAATAACCTATGGGAAGGTACGCACTTTCCCGATGAACCTTTCTTATTCTCTTCTCTCCGTATGAAAAAAAATCTTTTCAAACAGTCTCCAAAAAAGTCGGATCGGAAAGTGGGACAAACGTCCCGAAAAAAAACGACTGCTCCCAAAACCTTTCGGAAACCCAAGCGAGGGCCTTTTGGCAGACCCGTTGCGTCGAGACAATCCCAATCCTTTCCGGCCGATGGTTCCATGAAACAACGGCTTCAGAAAATTCTGGCCGCCGCCGGAGTTGGAAGTCGGCGAACTTGCGAAGAGTTAATCGCTACCGGTCGCGTGGAAGTCGATCGCAAAGTCGTCGATCAGCTTGGTTTTCAAGTTGATCCGAACCTTTGCGAAATTCGTGTCGACGGGCAGGTGCTTCGCCGCAGCCGACCGGCTTACCTTGCGTTGTTCAAACCGAAAGGTTATCTTTGCACCAACCGGGACGAACAAGGGCGAAAACGAGCGATCGATTTAATTCCCGAATCGTTTGGACGCCTTTTTCCCGTAGGAAGACTCGACATGAACAGCGAAGGGTTGCTCCTGCTCACGAACGACGGCGAATTGGCCGAGCGGCTGACGCATCCGAGGTACGGCATTCCGAAGGTTTACCGGGTCCAGGTTGCCGGGACCGTCGATCACCGGACCGTCGAGCAGCTGCATAAGGGAGTTTACCTTGCCGAAGGGTTTGCCAGAGCCGAGCGTGTCGTCATCAAGGGGCACCACAAGCAAAGCACCTATCTGGAAATCACGCTCACCGAAGGCCGCAACCGCGAAATCCGCCGATTGCTTGCCCATGTCAACCATAAAGTGCTTTCTTTGATCCGGGTTTCGGTTGGCCCGATCAAATTGGGAAAAATGCTTCCCGGCGATTACCGAGTGCTTTCCATTCGGGAGATCAATATGATTAAAACCCTGGGATACGCTGAAAACGATTAAGGAACTCAAACCGTAAACGAACGGGTACTCAAAACAGTCAAAAGTTTTGCAAAAAGTCATTTTTCCTCTTGACTTGCGAGCTTATTTTTCCCATGATTCGCAATCGTTTTTACCTTCCAGTCTCATTTTCGTGAAGAGTTTTCGTTTTTATGAGCCAATATTTTATTCTTCGTCTGAAAAAAACAGGTCAAATTCTCTTTTTCGTTTTCGTTTGTGGTTTACTTTTGAACTCCACAGGATGCGGACTGTGGCGAAAACCGTGGAAAATTCCCGGACGTGGCATAGGTTCGCACCAAAAATACGGCAAAGAGTTGCCGGAAGCACCGCTCCACCCCGGTCGTTCGCAAAACGAGCTTATCGACCAAGCCGCCGTTTTAAGGAACACCGCCCCGCAGTCGATTCAGGATTCCGATTTCGAACCAAAAGAAGAAAAAGCACCGTGGTACAAACGCTCTTTCCTGATGAGTTCCAAAGCCTCGGAAATCGATAACCACTTGGGAAAATAACAGGGGAGACACCATCACCCCAATTATTCTTTCACGTCATAACAGTACAAGAACTGAGCATGACGCAGGTAGAGCCGTCCGCCGGAGACGACGGGATGCGCCCAAGACATGCCGTCGGCGTCGTTGGGCAACTGGAATCGGCCCCGTTCGACGTATTCTTTCGGGTCCGGTTTGAGCAGGATGACCGTGCGGTTTTTCTCGGACAATCCGTAGATCAGGCCGTCCGCATAGTGAATCGAACCTTGCCCAACGTTTCGCTGCGTGTATCCGACCTTGCCGGTCTGAAAATCGACCGCAATCCAAACCCCTCCACCGCCGTTGTGCGTCGTTCCGTAGACGGTATCGCCGACGAGAATGATACCACCGTGATGGTTATCGAACGTCTTTTCATACCAAACTTCTTCCGGCATGATTTTGCCGCTTGAATCTTTCGCCAGCTTCCACAACCTTGCCCCTTCTCCGTAACCGGTGGACATGAAAAGATGACCATCATGGTAGATCGGCATCGTGACGTTCGTCGTCAACTTGTTGGTATGCGGGAACGTAAACAAAATCGTCCCGTCTTTCGGATCGAGTCCCATGACCGTTTTGTCGGTAAGAATCGCAACGATTCGCCGACCTTCAAAAGTGAAGAAATACGGAGTCGCATAGCTGGGCCGAAATCCGTGAGGTTCCGCCTCCCAAACGGTTTTCCCTGTTTTTCTGTCAAGAGCGACAACGCTTGCTTTCGTGCCACCGGGAGAGCAGATCAACCGGTCGCCATCGATGGCGACCGACTCGGCAAGTCCCCACATCGGCATCCTTGTTTCGTACTCCTTCGCAATATTCCGACTCCAGATTTTTTTGCCGGTTTTCGCCTCGAAGCAACCGACTTCGCCGTGAGCACTTTCGTCGTAGACAAAATCGCCGTCAATCGTTACCGTTGCACGGGTACTCGGATATTGACGGGGATTATCCCAAGCGGGACCGTTGGAACTTTTCCAAAGGAGTTTTCCCGTTTTCTCGTCCAAACAGTAAAGCATTGCAACGGATTGTTCGTTTTCCTGGTCGTTGCCGCTGATGTAGATTCGTCCGTCGGCAATGGAAACGCCGGAATAACCGGATCCGAGGAAATCGACGGTCCAAAGCAATTTTGGTCCTCCCTCCGGCCAGGATTGCAAAAGGCCCGTCTCCGGCGATTTGTTGTCTCCATTGGGACCGTGGAAGATCGGCCAATTCCCTTGAGCGTAAATCGTAACGGAAATTCCAAACGAGAAAAACAATGCGATGATAAAATGTTTCATGGTCAAATTCAGAGTCTTTTCCCTTATCAGTCCGTCGACAAGTTTTGTATCGAGACCGTCATTTCGCGATGCTCCATTCCGGCTTTTATTCATCTCCCCCAATAAAAGCCGGAATGAAGCGAAGCGAAATGACGGTAAAATCAGTAAAAATCGTAAA
>CAZNVM010000342.1:0-3195 GCA_964576215.1 uncultured Planctomycetaceae bacterium | reverse complement strand
TGACGCGATAAGTTTATCGCGTTCTCGAAGCTCTGCTCGCAACCGCCTGATCGTTTCTTTCATTCCCATGAAAGAACAATAACAGTTTCAGCAAAAATATGCAATACCAATTTTTAGCGGAAACCGTGAACGGATACAAAACGTCCTTGGCGGTTACTTTTACGCTGTCATCGATCTTAGCGAGGGTGTAAGAATCATAGAACGAGGCATTTGCCATAATATCTGCCCCGAATGATCCGGCATTCCCTTTGCCTATGGCAATGCCGATGTCAACCACCTGTGTTTCGGCATTCACGGTAATCTTGCCGGTTTCGTTTACCTTTTCAGGATTTACTGATATATTGAGCACTCCCCCATCAATCCTTGCAATGGTAGTCGAATCAATGCTCGTCAGGAGAACTGCCGCTCCCATCGCCAACCCGCTTGGCTCTTCCGTTGATCCGTCTGACTTTAATCCCCTACCATACTCATATACTTTGTCCCAGTCTTTTTTGGGCATTTTCAGGAGAGGGGTTGCGAGCAACTTTTCTAATTTCTCATCTTTTATCGGTGTCGCTCCAGAATCACCTTCCTTGGGCTTTTCATTTTTTGCAATAGATGCAAACGATCCAACAAAGTTCGCCAATCCGACGTTCGTTTTTGCATCAATTTTGAGATTGGACGCAGTAAATGTTCCGCCTTCGATCTGGGCAATCGTTGTATTGTTAATGTCCAAATAGGTCAGCATCGCCGCGCCGCCAATCTCATTGGTTTTTGCACTCGATTGTCCCCAAGTGTTTAGTAGTTTGGTTAGCCCAAAGTATTCATCTGAGAAGCCATCTACAAACTCCTTCAATTTTTCTCCAATATCATCTTCGTCACCGGTGCTTTTTCCTTGGAGTGAGTCAAACAAACTGTATATCGGATGCGTTTGGTTAAACGGAATCCTTGTTTCGGCGGTAATATCAATATCTCCCCGTGCCGTTATTACTGTAGTATCCGACTTAACCACCGCAGTGGTCGAGTTGTTCATAAAGACAAGCGGAGTAGAAAAAGCAATCGCTTTGGCTTTCGTGGTATTTTCGCCTTCGACTTTATATTCTCCGATGTGCGCAAACGCACTCGACATCACTTCGTTGATGGTTTCGGCGGAAATCTTTACATTACCTTCTTTAGAATCAGGATTGGTGCCAGCCGTGATCTTAGCGGAGCCACTGATGGTGACGTTTGTGTCCACATTATCAACAGTAACGGATACGGCACCCGCCGCTCCAAGTTTGTTGGATTTGTCGGAACCGGAATCAGTATTCACATCGATAGGTACAGTTTTTGATAACAAACCCGCGGTTGATTTTTTAAGTGCATCTGCGGACGCATTATCCGTTTTCTTGGGGTCGTCCTCTTTTTTATCATCCTCCTTTTTGCCCTTCATTTCTGCCATTGTGGAGACGACATTGTCTTTCGTATCGGTCTTTGCCGAAATACTTACATTATTACCGGCAATCAAATTGCAACCGACGGTAACATCAGTGTCGGCATTCTCGACAAGTACACCGACGACAAGTCCCATGTAGGACTGTCCATTTCCACCAGAAACGGAAAGGGAATGCGACCGTGTGGTTGTTGCATCGATGGTGATGTCGTTTCCGGCAAAAATACCTTGTTTCTCACTTACACCTTTTGCAATGTCAATCTTGTTATTTGATAAGGCAATTCCTAATCCTAAAGCAACGTCAAAATTCGAGAAAATGCCAGAATCGGCATCTTCCGCCTTTTCTGTTTGACTGATTGTTGTTTTCGCTTCCGATGATAGTTTTACGTCGTGTTTGGCATCAATAACGGCGTACTCGCCAATGACAATCTCTGAATCAGCCCGGACAAAAGAAAAACTCCAGGAAAGACCTTTGTTGCTATTTTTGATTTCTGTTTTGGCATCCGCAACTGCCGTGATGACAATATCTTTGGATGCTTCAATACTGCCGTTAATCGTAATGGAAGCCTCTACTACGGAAGTCTCAATTTTCCCATGTAATTTTTCAAATATCTTCCCCAGGACTTCATCGAATTTGGTATTTCCTTTTTCGACCAAATCGTTCACGATGTCATTGAATCCTGACACCAAGTCAGCAAAAATGCTGTCTTGATCCACAGTGAGATTTTCAAAATCTAGTATTGCAGTTTTTTGCGGAGTGACATTAATCGAAACATCCTTTCCTTTAATAAGTGATGCCGCATCCATTTCGAACTTGGCGGCAATCGGTGAAAAAGGAATGTCCAAGTCGATGGGGCCGAAGGAATATGACCATACAGCATCACCGGTCAATGTAATTTTTACGTTGCCAGCTTTCGTTGGGTCCGTTGCCCTGGCATCAAGCCGTGTGTTTTTTAATGTTACCTCATTCTTGGCATCAAGAGTGATACCTCCTGCGATATGCGTACCTGTTGCAAACGACAAGATGTCAGAATTCGTCAACTCAATGACCGCAGCTTTCAAAGTGATGTTGCCGGAATTACCAGTAGAAACCTCGGTCAAATGCGCATCTCGTCCGGCTCCTGCAACACGACGGGACGAAATGACGACATCCGTCAGTGAAATCCGCTTGTCCGCCTCCAGTCGATAATCTGCCTCATTTGTGAACACGTCACGACCAGCCCCCGTCCAAATAATGTTCTCCGGATCAATCAAGATGGTTCCACCTGCCGAGGAACGTAAACCATTCCCTTGCATATTGACCGTATCTTTTGCACTGAACTCAAGAAAACCACCTTTGCCATTTTTGGCACTGACATCGACGACTGCGCCGTCTTGCAGACTGGAATTTCGGTCCGCAAAAATCACAACCTCGCCGCCATCGGAGCCTTGCCCGACTCCGCGAGCCGAGATTTCCGCACCGGCGTTGATGTTAATGTCATTTCCCGCTCTGATTTCGATGTTCCCGGCCTTTTCACCTGGCTTTCCGTCGCCTGGTATCGCGTCGACGCTGACCTGTCCGGCTACGGAGACATCACCTGCTGCGACAATTTTGATTTTGCCCTCTGGCGTAACAATGATGTCGTTAGCACGTTTAGAGTTTATTTTTTGGCCTCCTCACCAAAATCTGTGGGTGGTTTTTTAGTAAAATGAAGCTAACTGCTTTTGTATCAAATACTTACAACTGTTTTTGTGGCCGAGAAAGTGAGGTTCAAATTTGACAGATATTTCCAGATGTACTATTT
>CAZNVM010000341.1:0-8173 GCA_964576215.1 uncultured Planctomycetaceae bacterium | reverse complement strand
GTAGCGGACATATTGACCTCCATGTCGTAAAAGAGAAAACAGGAATAAACTTACTTCCGCTCAGTACGAAGGAATTCGCCTATTGTTTCGAATATTTTCTGAAATTTGTCAAAACGACAAACTTGTTAGCGGCCTGCGTGCGCGGCTCTGATTGGGGCAGGAGGATTGCAAAGTCGCTTTTTTCCTGGGAACGCAGGCTTCCAGCCTGCCAGTGAGTTCGTAGGCATCCTACCTGTGCAGGGCGGAGAATCCATTCCGCAACCTTCGCGCAGGCTGGAAGCCTGCGTTCCCAGGGACTTTGCAATCCTCCTGCTGATTGGGGCTGGTTCGTTGACTTTATTGGCGGTGTATGGTATATCAAAACAGTCCCGTGATGTTCCCTTTATCGTCAATGTCGATCTTCTCGGCGGCGGGAATTTTCGGCAAACCGGGCATCGTCATAATATCGCCGGTCAGTACGACGACGAAGCCCGCTCCGGCGGAAACTTTTACGTCCCGAATCGGAACCTCGAATCCCTGCGGTCGCCCCTTTTTGTTCGGGTCGGCGGAAAGGGAATACTGCGTTTTCGCAATGCAAATCGGCAAATTACCGAACCCCATTTCCTCAAGCTGTGCGAATTTGTCCCGAATTTTCTTTTCGGCACTGATCCCGTTTGCTCCGTAAATTTCGCGGCAGATCGTTTCCACCTTTTCCCAAAGCGGTATTTCGTCGGGATAAAGCAATTTGAACGAGCTACCGGACGACTTTTCGGCGGTTTCAATCACGAGCTTCGCCAGCTCTTCCGCTCCGGCCCCGCCTTTGGCCCAATGTTCCGCCGGAGCGACCGGCGTGTTCAGTTTTGCGCACATTTCCCGAACAACCGCAATCTCCTCCGGCGTGTCCGACGTAAACGCATTGATCGCAACGACCGCCGGAAGTCCGTATTTACGCATGTTTTCGATGTGCTTTTGAAGATTCTCCACTCCCGCCCGAAGCGCGTCGCCGTTCGGCTTGTCCCAGCCGTCTTTCGCAACGCCGCCGTGATTTTTCAGTGCCCGGATCGTTGCGACAATCACGACCACGTTGGGATGGATACCCGCTTTACGACATTTGATGTCGAGAAACTTTTGTGCGCCGAGTTCCGCGCCGAAGCCCGCTTCGGTTACGGTATATTCGGACAACCGCATCGCCAGTTTCGTCGCAATAACGCTGTTGCAACCGTGCGCGATATTCGCAAACGGTCCGCCGTGAATGAACGCCGGGTTCCCTTCGAGCGTCTGGACAAGGTTCGGTTTGAGTGCGTCTTTGAGCAGTGCGGTCATTGCTCCGTTGCACTTCAAGTCGGCGGCGGTGATCGGTTTGCCTTCCGTCGAGTAAGCGACGATGATTTTTCCAAGCCGCTCCTTGAGCTGGACAAGCGACTCGGACAGGCAGAGAATCGCCATCACCTCGGACGCAACGGTAATATCAAAATGCCCTTCGCGGGGGATCGAATCGGCGGAACCTCCGAGTCCGAGCACGATGTTGCGCAGTGCCCGGTCGTTCAGGTCGACGACGCGGTTCCAGACGATTTTTCGGGTATCGATCTTCAGAGCGTTCCCCTGATGCAGGTGATTGTCCAAAACGGCGGCAAGCAGATTATGGGCCGAGGTAATCGCGTGCAGATCGCCGGTGAAATGGAGATTGATGTCTTCCATCGGCACAACCTGGGCGTATCCACCTCCGGCGGCTCCCCCTTTCATTCCGAAGCAGGGGCCGAGCGACGGCTCCCTGAGACAAACGGTCGTTTTTTTGCCTAGCCGGTTAAGCGCATCGGCCAACCCGACGCTGGTGGTTGTTTTCCCTTCACCGGCGGGCGTCGGATTGATGGCCGTGACCAACACGAGTTTGCCCGGTTTGTTGCCCGATTGGGATTGGTAAAAATCGAGCGAAATTTTCGCTTTCGTTTTTCCGTAAGACTCGAAAAAATCCGCCGAAATCCCGAGTTTTTCGGCAATGATTTCAATCGAAAGAAGTTTCGCGTTCTGGGCAATTTCAATGTCGGTCATGAGAGGCGTTTCGTTGAGTGGGAATGTTTTAGCCGCCGCACCTTGTGTGGCGGTGAAGGCAAAGCGGAACAATTCTACCACAAAAGGATACAAAAACGCAAGAGACCGTGTTTGAAAATTTTCGAACCGCTCCTATTTTCCTGCTGTTTTTTCGGGAATGAACTCACCTCATTTCACAAATCCAATCCGTTCACTCGGCGGGCGGCTTCCAGAGTCTCCAGAAAAATCGGCGATTCGACGACTTTTTCCCCCTGTTCCAGGCGAGTAAGAAGTGTTCCCCAGAGTTCGCGTTGAAACCATTCGAAAAAATGCCGGGCACGGTTCCTGGCGTATTCCTCTTGGACCGACTGGAAAAGTTTCGCAGTGCTTTGCTTGATTCCGTCGCCAGCTTTGTTGACTAAAACTTCGCCCGTGCCCGTGAAAATTGCCGTACTGGTCGCCGCTCCCAGCATTCCGAGTGCGGCCGGAGTGAACACAAAACCGGTGGTGACAAGCGAAATCGTAACGACCGGTCTTGCAATCGCCGCCGCCAGGTCCAGCGTGCGGATCGCTTTCATTGCGCCGGGGTTTTCCTCGGACCATTGCTGAAGACTCTCCCGCAAAAATTCCCGAAAATCGTCGTCAATCGGAATCAACGTTTTGTGCGCCGCTTTCGCATGGTCCAACAATCGTTTGCGGTTTTCTCCCGTCAAAAGTTCCTGAAGCACACTTCGCAACACCGGGTTTTTCGTTTCCGCAAGGTGTTCAAGCTGCTCAATCGTTTTTTCGACGACAAGCGTTACGGTTTGGGCTTCCTGCCTTTGCAGTTCGACCATCGGATCGTCCGTCTGCCTGTTTTTGAACAAACTCAACGCTTTTTGGAACGGCAAAAGAATCACGTTGCCGACGGTTCGGTAGGAATTATGGATCCGCCGTGTCCAGACGGGCCGACCGGTTTCCCACCAGCCGCGAATTTCCTCGATCAACAGTGAACTGGGCAGACCAGGCCAGGTGATTTCGATTCCTTCCGCATTTTCGAGCGTTTTTCGGGCATCTCCCCAGCTTTTCGCTTCGGCCTCCATTTTGCGAAGGTATCCCATCACCCCGTTTTCCGGGTCGCAGATCATCTTGAGCGCACCCTGAAGCGTTTGTGTTTTAATCTGCTCGAAGTGCAGATTCAACAAAAGTTCCGACAGTTTCGGAACGGGAACCAATGAATCCGCAAGTAATTCGTCATTCGTGATTCGTAATTCGTAAAAGTTGAGGTTGCCCGTTCCCGCCGCATCCCGGTCGTGGGGAACGATTAACACGTTTGCCGGATTGGTACCCGTTTCGTCGTGAAACTGTTTGATCCAATGGGGAACTTCATTAAGATCACGCTGCATATCCACCATGTTGAACAGGAGGATCACGGGTTTCCCGGCGGCACTCGCTTCCCGAAAGAAGCGTTTGACGGCAGCGTCGGCGTATTTTTGCTCCGTGAGAACCGCGAGAATCAGGTCCGACGTTTCACGGATTTCCCGGGCCCGTTCCCAGTTGACTGGCGTGTCGGAATCAATGTCCGGTGTATCGAGCAACAGAAGATTGGGAGGCACATTTTTCCCGACACGCCAAAAGAGACGATGCTCATGGTTTCCGACAAGCGGGTCTTCCGGCTTGACCCAGGGCTGAATTTGAAACGAGCCGAAATGCCGGTGCAGAATTTCCTCCACCGTCTCCTGATCGTAAGACGTTTTACCGTCACCCGGTGCCGTGTCTTGCGGAACCAGGCAGACCGGATGTTTCGTCCCGGCGGCCCGATGGTCGGCGGCACTGGCGTTTTCGCCGACGAGGTGGTTGAACACGACCGACTTGCCGGTGTTCGTTCCTCCCATAACCGCGACGACCAGAAACGGACGCTTCGAAATCTGCCGCACGAGTTTGTGCTTGAGCAACTCGTACCAGGGTTCCTGATCCGGCGGACGAAAACCGAACGCCTTAACGCTTTCCCCAAGCCGGGAGAGCGAATGGGAAAGTGCGAAAACCGATTGACCGAGTTCATGCGGCATGTTAATTACGAATTACGAATTACGAATTACGAATTACAAGATTTTTAAGGACGTAATTCTACTTTTGTTTTTGGAAGTCGTCAATCTGGAAAATTTGCTCGGGTTTTCGGTTTTCGCGGATTCCACACCGCTATTTCTCTCCGACCAATTGGACCCGGCTTAGACCGTTTGCACGGCACAAATCGTAGACGTGAATGAAGTGTTGCCAGGCGACGTCGTCGTCCATGTCGATCAAAATCGGCAGGTCCGATTTGGTTTCCGCCAATTTCCGTAAAACCGTTCCCAAATCCGCCGGTGAGTTACAAATTCGGTCGTTGATTTGCCAAAAAATTTGACCGTCGTTTGCAGAAATCCGTATCGTCGCAAATTTGAAATCCTCTTCCTCGGGCGTCGGTCTTACAGCCCCTGAAAGTGATCCTGGAAGGGAAAGATTCATCGGAAGCCGTTCTTCCGGAGGACGAAAATTCGCGGTGCAGATGAAGAAAATCAAAAGAAGAAACACCACGTCGATCATCGAGGTCATGCTCAACGTTATTCGCTTGGACCGGGGCGCATGAACGGGCGGTTTCATAGAGAGAGGGGAGACGACAAGGAGCAGATGGCTGGTTGTCAGCCGATTTCTTTCTCAATGTTAGTGATTTTATCGATCCTTCGGGCATGTCGTCCTCCTTCGAAGGAGGTGGAAATCCAAATCTCGACGAGGTGGTCGATCATTTTTTCGCTGAGCATGTCGCCGGACAGACACAGGATGTTCAAATCGTTGTGCCGTCGGCTCAGTTCGGCGGTCAACTCGTCGGAGACCGGCGCAGCCCGGACACCGGGAAACTTATTCGCTACGATGCACATTCCCAAGCCGGTTCCGCAAATCAAGATTCCCCGGTCCGCTTCGCCACGGCTGATCTCCCCGGCAACCTCGCTTGCAATGTCCGGATAGTCGACCGGTTCCGTATCTTCCACCGCCGGTCCATGATCTTTAACCGAGTGTCCAAGTTGCCGAACCATATCGCACAACTTCATACGAACCAGAATACCGTGGTGGTCGCTACCAATGGAAATGATCATGTGTGAGAAAACAATGGAAAGGGACGAAGAGAAACGGAACCCCTGAAAGTCTAATCCAAGACAGGAAAAAGTCAACAATCACCACCGCTTCGAAATTGCCTTTCAACGAACCGCGAACGTCTCATTTCCAATCTCAATCCCCTTGGTCGAGCGCGAAATACGGTCTACGGGTTTTCCACGCTCCTTTGGTAAAGTCGGGAAATTCGACGGGCCGGTTTTCGGCAATGGAAATCCCGGACAATTCGACAACGGCACTCATCGTCACCGAGTCGTAAACATCCAGCGGTGTCGGTCTCCCGGCAGCGACAGCATCGACCAATTGGCGTAATTCGCAGCCGTCGGTGCCGCCGTGACCGCCGACGTACTCCTTTGTCCAGAAGCGGTGGTTGTATTTCTCCTGGTAAGGGGCAAACAGTTCCCACTCGACGGCTTTCGGAGAAACCCCTTCGAGGTAAATCGAACCTTTTTCCTCGTCGTAGATTCCTTTGGTTCCCTGAACCATCCAGCGATTTGCATAAGGCCGGGGAAGTTGCACGTCGAGATTAAGCACCACCGTTTTGCCCAACGCGGTTTTGAGGATCGACGTAACGACGTCGCCCTGCGGAAATTCCATCGTCGCCCCGGGATGATCCGCCCCGAAACGCTGTTTCATGCGAAGATTGACCCCCTTGGCCGGTGTGGCAACGGAATAAATCTCGGTGAACCGATCCCCGACGTTAATGTCAAGCCAGCTCAAAATCGGGCCCAACGCATGGGTCGGGTAAAAATTCCGGTTGTACTTCTTGAAATACTGGATTTGCCAGCGTTCCTTGCCACTGCCGTCGTAGTAGAAATAATCGCGGCAATCGTGTGAATAAGCACAATGAGCGTGCATGATTTCGCCGAACAACCCAAGCCGGATCATGTTCAAAACGGCCAGATTATCCTGCCGAAAACTCCAGTTTTCAAGCATCATACACGGCGTCTTGTTCTTTTCCGTCGCTTCGACCAGTTTCCAGCAATCCTCGATGCTCGTTGCAATGGGAACCTCGCAACCGACGTAGATTCCTTTTTGCAGAGCGGCCAAACTGATTTCGGCATGGGTCGGCCAACCGGAAGCGATGATCGCCAGATCGATTTTTTCCTTTTCCAGGAGTTTTTGCCAGGCTTTCTCGTCGTCGGCATAAACCGTTGGAGCGGGCTTTCCGGCGTCAACGCAGATTTTGGCAGCCTGGTCGGCAGCGGCCTTGAAAAGATCACAGACGGCGACCACTTCGATGTCCGGAAAGGAAAGCAACATTCGCATCAAGCCGGTGCCGCGATTTCCCAGACCAAACATGGCGAGGCGAATTTTCTTCGGTTCCTCGGAAGTCGCGGCCTGGGCGGTCGTTTCCCAAGGCAACGAAGCGGCGATAACACCGGCTCCGGTTGTTATTGTACTGTATTTCAAAAAATCCCGGCGTTTCATGGTATTACATTCTCCAAAAAATTACCATCAGGACCGACTTTTCGCTTCCACGATCTTTTCGGCCAGTTCCAAAATATTTTCGACGACAAGTTCCGGCTGGAATCCGCTCGCTTGCAAGTCTGCCCGGGTCGCCTCGCCGCTGAGGACCAGGACGCCGATCACTCCGGCCCGGCGCGCCATTTCGATATCGGTGTAAAGACGGTCGCCGACCATTGCGATTTCGTGGGGAGCCAAACCGTGAGTCTCACGAATTCCTTCGATCATCGAACGGTCCGGTTTTCCGAAAACCTTGTCCGGTTGCCGTCCCGTTGCCGAGGCGATGCAGTCGCAAATCGCCCCGCAATCAATCAGAACAGTCGGTAAATCGGTCGGGCAGATTTTGTCGGGATGCGTCGCAAAGTACGGTTTACCCTGCTTGACCCACCATGCTGACTTGCAGAATGAAGTGTACACCAAGTCCGTGTCGAATGCAACGACGACAAAATCCGGTTCGTCGGAGGCGTCGTCGGAAACGATACGATAACCGGCCTCACGAAATTCCGCTTTGAGACTTTCCGTTCCGAGAAGAGAAACGGCGTGAAATTCCGGGTGATGTTTACGCAGGTATGCCAACGCCGCAAGAGAAGACGTGTACAGATTTTCCGGGCCGCCTCGCAGACCGAGGGCGTTGATTTTGTGAACGTAATCTTTGGCACTGAGCGAGCAATTGTTCGTCAGATAGGTGTAAGACACGCCGCACGTGTCCAAAAGGTCGAACGCTCTCAACGTGTACGAAAAGAGCTTTTTTCCCCTGTAAATCGTTCCGTCCATATCCAGAGCAAGATGTCGTATTTGATTTAACATGATTACCTACTCAAAGATTGGTTATGAAACGGGAAAATGGGACGATTAATGATAAGCTAACCGTAAACCCAATCAGAGCCGCGCCCAATCAGAGCCGCGCACGAAGTAAGCGGTAACCCCGATGGTAACGTGAAAACCGCTTACTCCGTGCGCGGCTCCGATTGGGTGTGATTCGTTGACGAGTTCAAGCAAAATGTCAATTTTGACGTTGTATGGTATAAATGCAAACTCTATTTCTTTATCGGCCAGTTTGCGTGCTCGTTCAGATAGCATTCTTATTCTTTCCGAACCATCTACTACCGATTTTAACATCCCATAATATCCAATTGGCGAGTCTGCTAGAAAATCATTTACTTGTATACAGTGATCGCCTACCATTTTTTGGCGACGAACCCGGCGGGTGGGGGGAGGATTTCGACGGTTCGACCAGTTTGGACAATAACGTAGAATCCTTTACGCTGTGCGAACTTTATAACGTCCGGCCGGGCCGAGGCGGTGGCAACCGCTCCGATGAGTTGCCAGCGGTCCGCTTTGCCTGTCCTGTCAAGATAGGCCCGGTACTTCTCCAAACGCTCGATATGTTCAAGAACGTCCTTGGTTTTAAGTGCGGTTTTTGCTTCAATAAGGGTATCCGTTCACGCCGCCTACGTTCTCAGCGGCGTGATAGGATCATTTTAGCGGACAATTGTTCGGAAGTAAAGAAGGCGGAGCAAGCCCATGCAGAAAACTGAAAATCGCATCCCGAAGAAAGGCCATCACGTTTCGT
>CAZNVM010000340.1:0-1886 GCA_964576215.1 uncultured Planctomycetaceae bacterium | reverse complement strand
CCCCACGCAAAACTCGCTTCCGGCGGTGGTCAGCCTTACCGGGTGGGCTCATCCCACAAGGTTCTCCAAAAGGTGTTCATCATGTTGACTCTACATAAACTCCTCCTTTCTTAACGGCTTTAGACTTGACACAACACACGTTGCCGTCTGTCGCGTTGTCGGTCCCCAAGTCAACGGATGGTCTTATCGACCGGTGCCGCCGTTACATCGCCACAATGCCGCCCGCCGTACAAGGACAGTTCGGCCACAAAGCCTTGCTCCGGGTCGCCAACGTGATTTTTCACGGGTTCGGACTCACGGAATCGGAAGGCTGGCCGATCATGCTGGAGTACAATGCCCGGTGTCTGCCCCCTTGGGATTTGAGTAACCCAGTCGACGAAAGGGATTTTACCCGCAAGATGCGACAGTCTCAAGAGAGGCCGAATGCCGAACACCCTTTCGGGCATTTGCGGGAGCGTTCGTTTTTCGTTGCCTCAAAGGTCGAACCTGATTTTTCGGAAAAACCGCCGCCGGTCGTTGCCGTCGAGGACGAAAAAATACCCGACCGCTTGATTGCCGTCCCCGGCTTTATTGAGCGGATCGTTGAGTTCTGTCTCCAGTCGGCACCGCATCCGAACCGGGTACTCGCGTTTTGTGGGGCACTTGCCCTCATGTCGTTTCTCATCACACGCAAGGTTCAAACGAAAAGCGGCATTCGTCCGAACCTGTACATTATTGCACTCGCCGAATCGGGAACAGGGAAAGATTACATTCGCAAGGTAAACAATTACATCCTCGAAATGACGGGCCAGGCGGCGATGATCGGTGAAACCATTGCGTCCGGCGAAGGACTCGAAGAGGAAATCCTGATGCACAAGAAAAAACTCTACCAGACCGACGAAATCCAGACGCTTTTTTCCGAACTCGCCAGCGGTCGGGAATCTCGCTACAACAATGTTGTTGCGTTTTTGCTCAAGGTCTACACCTCCGCCGATGGCACAATTATCCGTCGCACCAAGGTCGGCGAGTCCAAGCGGCATCTCGGCCCGACGACCTGTAATCAGCCGGGTCTGATTCTGTTCGGAACGACGATTCCGCTCGTTTTTTTCGACGCCCTGACGCCGACGCTCATGCTTACCGGACTCGGTTCCCGCTGTCTGTTCATCGAAGGCGATCCCCGGCAACGGTACAATCCCGACGCCTGCGACTATCGGACGCTTCCCAAGGAACTGATCGAAACCGCCCGGTGGTGGGCCGAATACCAGCCGCCGAACCCGGAAACCGGCAAAGTCGGCAACCTCGCCAGCGAAAACCCGACGCCGCTCATCGTCCCCATGACCGACGAGGCCGTCGCCGTTCTGAACGCACTTGGCGAACATGCCGATCTTTCCTATTCCCGAACGCAGGACGCCATCGAACAGGTTCTCTGGACTCGCGTCCACGAGATCGCCAACAAGCTTGCGCTGATTTACGCTTGTAGCGAAAACCACGAGAACCCGATCATCGGCGGTCCGGCGGCACGGTGGGGAGCGGAGTTCACCGATTGGGTCGTCCGGCAAATGATGAAGCTCGTCAAACGGAACGTCGCCGACTCGCCGTTTGCGAAACTGGTACTACGGGCCGAAGCGATTATCCGGCGCAAAGGTGGTGTCGTCACTCGAAGTGAATTGTCCCGATCCTTACAGATCAGACCTCGCGAACTGGATGAGATCATCCAAAAGATGGTTTGTGAAGAACTGATTGAAATGAGCGTGAAGGAAGGAACTGGTGGTCGAAACGCTGTCGTCTACAGGTTGATCAAATAATTTCAAACGTACAAAAACAAGGAGACCGACATGTCAATTCAATTAGGCCCATTTACTGTTTCTCTTGAAAACGGCAAACTTGTCATTGACGCCGACACAACC
>CAZNVM010000339.1:0-1993 GCA_964576215.1 uncultured Planctomycetaceae bacterium | reverse complement strand
CCTGTTCGCCCGTCCGGATGCCGAAATCTCCGGTTCAAAACGAATCAAGTGGCACGGAGTCAAAACGGGAATCGACATTCAGGTTGGCAATCAGTATATCGTTGCGCCACCATCGATCCATCCGAACGGAACACCATACCGCTGGCATACGCCGCCTTGCAATGTTACCGAACTGCCGAAACTTCCGCAAGCGTGGATCGACAATGTTTTACCGAAGCGCAAACAGGAAGCCCCAAGATCGAACACGTTGCCGCCGGTCGCGTTGTCGATCCCAAAGTCAACGGATGGCCTTATCGACCGGTGTCGCAGTTACGTTGCCACAATGCCCTCCGCCGTACAAGGACAGTTCGGCCACAAAGCCTTGCTCCGGGTCGCCAACGTGATTTTTCACGGGTTCGGACTCACGGAATCGGAAGGCTGGCCGATCATGCTGGAGTACAACGCCCGGTGTCTGCCGCCCTGGGATTTGAGTAACCCAATCGACGAAAAGGATTTTACTCGCAAGATGCGTCAAGCTCAAGAAAGACCGAACGCCGAACATTCTTTCGGGCATTTGCGGGAGCGTTCGTTTTTCGTTGCCTCAAAGACCGAACCCGATCTTTCGGAAAAGCCGCCGCCGGTTGTTGCCGTCGAAGACGAAAAAATACCTGGCCGTCTGATCGCCGTCCCCGGCTTTATCGAACGGATCGTCGAGTTCTGTCTCCAGTCGGCACCGCATCCGAACCGGGTACTCGCGTTTTGTGGGGCACTCGCCCTCATGTCGTTTCTCATCACCCGCAAGGTCCAAACGAAAAGCGGCATTCGCCCGAACCTGTACATTATCGCGCTCGCCGAATCGGGCACCGGCAAGGATTACATTCGTAAAGTGAACAATTACATCCTCGAAATGACGGGACAAGCGGCGATGATCGGTGAAACCATCGCGTCCGGCGAAGGACTGGAAGAGGAAATCCTGATGCACAAGAAGAAACTTTACCAAACCGACGAAATCCAGACGCTCTTTTCCGAACTCGCCAGCGGAAGGGAATCGCGGTACAACAATGTAGTTGCGTTTTTGCTCAAGGTCTACACCTCCGCCGACGGCACAATCATCCGGCGCACCAAAGTCGGCGAATCCAAGCGGCACATCGGTCCGACGACCTGTAATCAACCGGGTCTGATCCTTTTCGGGACGACAATTCCGCTCGTCTTTTTCGATGCCTTGACGCCGACACTCATGCTCACCGGACTCGGTTCCCGCTGTCTGTTCATCGAAGGCGACCCGCGACAACGGTACAATCCCGACGCCAGTGACTATCGGACGCTTCCCAAGGAACTGATCGAGACCGCCCGATGGTGGGCCGAATACCAGCCGCCGAACCCGGAAACCGGCAAAGTCGGGAACCTCGCCAGCGAAAATCCAACGCCGCTCATTGTCCCCATGACCGACGAGGCCCTCGCCGTCCTGAATGCCCTTGGGGAACATGCCGATCTTTCCTATTCCCGAACGCAGGACGCCATCGAACAGGTGCTCTGGACCCGCGTCCACGAGATCGCCAACAAGCTCGCATTGATTTACGCTTGTAGCGAAAATCACGAAAATCCGGTCATCGGTGGTCCGGCGGCACGCTGGGCGTCGGAGTTCACCGACTGGGTTGTCCGGCAAATGATGAAGCTCGTCAAACGGAACGTCGCCGGCTCGCCGTTTGCGAAACTGGTATTACGGGCCGAAGCGATTATCCGGCGCAAAGGTGGTGTCGTCACTCGAAGTGAATTGTCCCGATCCTTACAGATCAGACCTCGCGAGCTGGATGAGATCATCCAAAAGATGGTTTGTGAAGAACTGATCGAAATGAGTGTGAAGGAAGGAACCGGTGGTCGAAACGCTGTCGTCTACAGGTTGATCAAATAATTTCAAACGTACAAAAACAAGGAGACCGACATGTCAATTCAATTAGGCCCATTTACTGTTTCTCTTGAAAACGGCAAACTTGTCATTGACGCCGACACAACC
>CAZNVM010000338.1:0-15084 GCA_964576215.1 uncultured Planctomycetaceae bacterium | reverse complement strand
GCCTGTTTCTCGGTCATCCTGGAGCAAAATCGTCGTTCCATGACACGAATTCCTTAATTTGTGAAAAAAATAATATAAATCACGCAACTCCTTTATAACAAAATACTTGGAAATCGAAAATAGCAATAGACAGTCAAACTAAAAACCCTATCAAAAATGAACAGACGATCTTTTTTAAAACGTTCCGCCCTGACTGCGGGAGCGGTTTCCGTGTTTGCGATTTCCGGTGGCCGGGCGTCGGGCCAAATTTTGGGAGCGAACGACCGTGTTCGGATCGCCTTGGCCGGTGCCGGAGGCCGGGGAGGCGAGCTGCTTAATGCGTTCGAGAAAATCGAGAACGTGGAAATCGCATATATCGTCGACGCCGACCGCAACCGGGTGGAGGGAAGAATCAAGGAAATTGAGCAAAAAACCGGGAAAGCTCCGCAAGGAACGCAGGATTTTCGCGTCATGCTCGAAGACAAAAACGTCGATTGCGTTGCCGTTGCGTCCACGAACGTTTGGCACTCGCTCATGGCCATCTGGGCTTGTCAGGCGGGCAAAGACGTTTACGTGGAAAAGCCGTGTTGCCAAAACCTGTTCGAAGGACGCAAATGCGTTGAAGCGGCGGCAAAGTACAACCGGTTGGTTCAACATGGAACCCAACGCCGTTCCAGCGACGACTGGGCCAAAGTCGCGGCTGCGGTACAGAGCGGGAAATACGGAAAGCTCGTTGCCGCCAAAGCTTATGCCCATCGTCCACGTGGACCGCTCGGTTTCAAACCGGTCCAGACTCCGCCGGAAAATCTCGATTGGAACCTTTGGTGCGGACCGGGACCGATGCAGGAGTACCACGAAAATCTCGTACCGTACAACTGGCACTGGTTCTGGGGGACCGGAAACGGCGAAATCGGAAACAACGGTGTTCATTATTTCGATCTTTGCGTTTGGGCAATGGGCGAAAAACATCCCAACAGCGTAATCGCTTTCGGAAGCCGTTTCGTAAATGACCCGGAAAACCAGTATAAGGATCAGGCTCAAACGCCGACGATCCAATTTGTGCTTTACGATTTCGGAGGAATTCCGCTCATTTACGAGTCGTGCAACATTGCCGGACCGAAGGACAAATGGAACCCGCGTGAAGAAGCTGAATTTTTCACCGAAAACGGTATCATTCGGGGAGCGACGTTTATTCCACACAGCGGTCAACCTGAAAAAATCGAAATGGAGTACGAAAAACCGGAACCTGGAGGCCCGTTTGGCAATTTCGTGAACGCCGTCCGGGATCGTAACTCGGTCAAGCTCAATGCACCGATCACGAAAGGATACTATGCCGCCGGGGTCTGTCATTGGGGGAACGCCGCCTATCGAACCGGAAAGCCGGAAGGTTTCAAAGCGATCCGCGAAAAAATGGGAGACAACGCGATTCTCCAGGAATCGATTGAAAGAGTTGCAGAAAATTTCAAGGAAGTGTTCCAGGACAGCGTGAAAATTGAAGACGTTCCGTTCCAGGTTTCCGAAAAACTGACGATTGACGCTCAAGCGGAAAAATTCGTCAACTGTCCGCAGGCCGACGCCTTCCTGAAACGTGCTCCGCGTCCTCCATTCGTAGTGCCGGAAGAGGTATGAAGTTAAAGGCCAGTTAAACTCAAAACGGTTTGAAAATCCGCATGAACAAACTATCACGGAGACGTTTCCTGAAATACGGTGGTGTTGCAACCGCCGTTTCAGTCTTTCCTTTCGTCGAGACACCGGTGTTTGCTTCCGAAGAGGCCGACACGGTCCGTGATCGGCTTTGGATTTGGGGGCACCTCGAAGGTTCTTACGACAACCAGTACGGGCTTCCGATGAACAGCCGCATGACGCCGCTTCAGGGAGCTGAGTTTCTCGGTATCCCGAATATCATCATGGTACGCTACAGTAACAAGCCGGTGCCGCCGTATGAGGAATATGCCGCCCAATACCGTCACGTCAAGAAATTGATGTGGAGCTTTGTCGGAGATGGAGGACGGACATCGGCGGAGGAACAAGAGCACGTCTTGGAACTGTCTCAAAAGATGCCGAACATCGCCGGTCTGTTCATGGACGATTTCTTTCACGGAAATGCCGGGCCGCTCGACAATTCGGAAGCCGCCGCCTCGATCTCGGTTGCCCGACTCAAAGAAATCAGGAAGCGAATGGCTCAACTTGACCGAAAACCTGATCTTGGTGTCGTGCTTTATGCTCATCAGTTAAACCCGGCGATTCGACAGCATCTCGAACAGTGTGACTTGGTGTCCTTTTGGAGTTGGACGGCGGACGATTTGGCAAAACTCTCTGAAAATTTCGCAAAATATCGGAAAATCGTGCCGAACAAACGAACCTTGCTGGGAATTTACATGTGGGATTTCGGCCAGGGCAAACCGCTCCCGATGGAGTTGATGAAGATGCAGTGTAACACCGCTTTGGAATGGCTCAAAAATGGTACGATTGAGGGAATGATTTTCCTTGCCTCGAACATTTGCGACATGAAGATCGAAGCCGTCGAGTGGGCGAAGCAGTGGATCGCGGAGCACGGTGGAGAAACCGTTTAACCCAATCAGAGCCGCGCACAATCAGAGCCGCGCACGCAGTAAGCGGTAACCCCGGTGGTAACGTGAAAACCGCTTACTCCGTGCGTGACTCTGGTTGGGTTCGCGGTAGCGAAAATGTTGCCTCGGACAAAACAACGGTTTTCTGCTCCCCCTCGCCGATTTCAAACGGAACTTCGAGCACCTTGGCGAAGTTCAATCCCCTGCCGCCCCGTTCGGCGTGAGATTTCATCCGGTTCAGGACAAACGTGTATTTTCCCGCAACAATCTTATCGAACGTATAATGAGTTTGCTCTTTCACAAGTTTACCGCTCACGTAAACCCGCCCCAAATCGGCACCTTCAAAACATTTCGTTGCCATATCGCTTTGTAAACCGATTGCGTCCGGCGGTGCCCAAGTCCAGCAGTACAATCCATTTTCGTCCGACTGCTTGGGAATACCCGTTGAGAGTTCGGAGACACCGTCGGCAGTGAAAAAGTTGGCACCCACTCGCCATTGTCGTGTTGACGTAGTACCTGTCGTAACGCTTACATCGGGAATCGGCTTGAATCGAAATGAGGAGGAGAGGAGTTGGCATTTTGGTTAAAGGGAACGGATTTTTCACTTATCACTTATCACTTATCCAGCATATCTTGAAGCCTGTCAAGCGTCGCTTGGTTGACTTTTCCTTCCCGGACGAAGTGAACGAGCAGGGCGTCGGCGTTACCGTGGAACAGCTTGTTGAGGAACGTTTCCCCTTCTTCGCGGACCGTTTCTTCCCGGGAGACCAGAGGGCGGTAGACGTAATAATTTTTCACCGGCTGCGTTTCCAAGACCCCTTTCTGGACCAGTCGGGCCAAAAGCGTTCGGATCGTTTGATGATTCCATCCGGTTTCCGGGACTAGGGCGTCGATCAAATCGGACGCCGTCGCGCTTTCCCGTTGCCAGATGATCTCCATAATTTTCCACTGGGCGTCTGAAATTTCAAAACTGGGCATCTTTTCAAATGAAAAATAGTAAAATCGCGGGGAATAATTGACCACGACTGTAGACAGTCTAACCACATGCGTAGATACTGTCAAGAGTGTTTTGAAGATTATTTGAAAATACTTGAAAAAAATTCCTACCGCATCGAGAATGGATACTCATCTGTGGAAAAGATCAAACGCCGTTCCGCTGTTTGCTCATTGTCGATTCACGTTTCCCTTTTTTCCCCACACAAAGCATTTCGTTCGCAATTTGAGCAATTTAAACTGGAGAAAAGAAGCAAACTTTACCGATAATAGAAAAAGTAACGATCATTGCTTTTGCGCAGTTTTTTATGGCACGGAATTTTCAATTTACTGCAATTTTTATCGGTTTAGTAATCATTAGCGGGTTTTGCGGTTGCGAAATCATGCCGGTGACGCGGTACAAGCCGGTTTTGCAAAATCCTTTTCCGCAAATCACCACAGTTGCGGTGTTGCCGTTTCTCAATAATACGGACAACCGTAACGTTGATGGTGAGGAAATCGCAACCATTTACGCTGCCGAGCTTCAGAAAATTCCCGGTTTTGATGTTCTTTCCACCCGCACAGTCAAAGAAAAAATGGCCGAAACCGGCCTCAAAACGTTCCATTCTGCGGAAGAGGTCCGCCTTCTGGGTCGGGTTCTTGGCGTCGACGCCGTTGTCATCGGCCGGATCAACGTCTACGACGGCTATTATCCGCCGCAACTCGGCTTGACCGTCGATTGGTACGCGACCAACCAATATATCCACCCGATTCCGCCGGGATACGGCCTACCTTGGGGAACGACTCGGGAAGAAGAAATCCCTGCCAAAGCGGTTTACGAAGCGGAGCGGGCATTGGCCAAAGCCGAACTCGCAACCCAAACACCGGACGACCCGGAAGGGGAAAGGAATTATCAAGAATTTCTCAAAGTGTATGAACGGGAAAAAATACGACGTGAACGACTTGCAATGGGAATCGTCGATCCCCAAGAGCAACCCGAAAACAATCGGGAAATGCTCGATCCGGACGATCCCAACTATGAAGAGATTGATCCTGAAGAGGAAAAATTCCTTCAAATGCAGCAAAGCAGCGTCGATTCACAACTCAACTACGCACACGGTGGAAAGCCGGTGATTCCCGCTTCGACGCATAATCTCAACCGAAATTCCCGGAACGCCGAGAATATCAAGCGTAAAATTGCGGAAATTCTCAACGAATCGGACACGGATGAGATGGATTTGCCGATTCCGTCCCCTTTGCCGAACGGCATGAAATCGACCGATTGGACCGATAAAAGTCCGGCCGGCGAGATTTTGCAAAACCAAATGCACCGAACACAGAAGCCCGAATTTCCTCCGCAAACGACGATCAGTACGGGCAATACGCCGCCGCAAGGGTACGGAATTGTGATCCAGGCTCCGGTCAATTCGCAAACGGGCCAACCACCCTCCAGCAGATCGCACGCAGGTGGAATTTTCGTTGAAATCGGCGCAGACGGGAACTTTTCCCGGGCGTACCGACTCGATCCTTATAATGGAACGATAGACTCGGAAGTTTCGCTGGAGGAAATCGGTCTGGATTTGGCTCCGTTTTCTCAGCCGGTTCAAACGTTGCCGAATTACTACGCAACGATGCCGGGAATGCCGCTCCCGAACGGACAGGTTGCGTGGGAACCGTCCGCTTTCCCCGGACTGCCGGAGAATTGGCCCGATCCGCGTGGTTTTATCCCGGACGGACCATACCCGGAAAAACCGGTCCGCACGGTGCCGTCAGACGCCCCGTTTTTGTCGCTCACCAAACTGTACGACGGAAAAGACTCGGAATTGACGCAAGCCCTTGCCGATTTCGACTTCCATTTTCAAGACGACAAGCGGGTCGGCGGTTGGCAAATGACGCTCAACGACAAGAAAGCGTTCGTTTCCTTCTGTTGCCGAATGCACATTTGGGAAATGTTCAGCCTTCGCGGCGGAGCCGGAAAAGCTGTTGAAGTCAAACGGACCTGGAAAACCTGGTACGGCGGACAAAGACCCTATTAATTACGAATTACGAATTAGGAATTACGAATTTGACATATACACCGGTTTTAATGGTTAGGCAATTTTTTTTGTTGGTGATAATTGCAAAATGAAAAGAAAACCGACAGCAATCCTGTATTTTTTGACCGATAATGAAAGAAAAGGTGCGATTGCGCCGACTTATCCGTGTCAATAAGGTAAAATATTACGAATTCGGAAAATTTTCACAAACAAAGTCGGTTATAAGACGTATAACCGGTAAAGATACCCCCTATTTGATTAAGGATTTTAGCCGTGAGTCAGGATATCAATGTTTTAGCTCTCGTCAAAGGACCGGAACGTTACGTTTTTCTCTACAACGACCAAAATCGTGCAGAGACGCTTCGGACCCTCGGTCGGTACGCTTCCAATCCGGACTTGAGTTTCACTTGGTACGACGCGGCGGTTCTCAGCCAAAAAATCCGCCAGGAAAGCCAGCAGAAAAAGGTGTGCTCGCCTTGTCTTGAATACAGTGTGAACCGCTGTAGTTTACCGCTCGCGGCAGAAAACGACATTTTTTGATTTCTCTTTACACCGGATACGTGAATACGTGAAAAGGGTATTGTTCCCGATGATGGACGATCTGGCGGTCTCAGGAGGATTGCAAAGTCGCTTTTTTCCTGGGAACGCAGGCTTCCAGCCTGCCAATGAGTTCGTAGGTATCCTACCTGTGCAGGGCTCCGCAACCTCCGCGCAGGCTGGAAGCCTGCGTTCCCAGGGACTTTGCAATCCTCCTGCTGGCGGTCTGCCGAGCCGTCGGCCACCGCTTGTTTTTTCTAAAAAATATTCTACAACTAGCGGTGTTCCGGTTTTGATTTTGCGTGGAAATTCGCAAAAAGGATATTGATTTGAGGTCAGGGAAGCCGATTTTCCAATCAATCGCGCCTACCAGATGGGAATTGAAGTTAAAAATATCACCAAGCAATTCGGGTCGTTTTACGCACTGAACGACGTGAGTTTGTGCATCCAATCCGGAGAGCTTTTCGCTCTTCTTGGCCCGTCCGGGTCGGGCAAAACGACGCTTCTTCGTATCATCGCCGGCTTGGAAGAGCCGAGCGGTTCTTCCGGCGAAATCCTCTTTGCCGGTGAAAACGTCGAAGCTCAACGAGTCGGAGATCGTGGCGTCGGATTCGTTTTCCAGCATTACGCCCTTTTCCGACACATGACGGTCTTCGACAACATCGCATTTGGTTTGCGGATTCGTCCCCGACGCTCGCGGCCAGGCAAGGCGGTTATTCGTGAAAAGGTGATGGAGTTGCTTCACCTGATTCAACTCGACAATTTGGCGGATCGTTACCCACACCAACTCTCCGGCGGACAACGACAACGAGTCGCTTTGGCCCGTGCTTTGGCGGTTGAGCCGAAAGTCTTGCTTCTGGACGAGCCGTTCGGTGCTCTCGACGCGAAAGTCCGACAGGAACTCCGTTCCTGGCTCCGTCGCTTGCACGATGAGGTTCACTTGACCAGCGTGTTTGTTACCCACGATCAGGACGAAGCTCTGGAATTGGCCGACCGGGTGGCCGTGATGAACGCCGGACGAATTGAACAGGTGGGAACGCCGGACGAAGTGTTTCATAACCCGGCAACGGAATTCGTGATGCACTTTCTCGGCTCGGTCAACCAATTTCACGGACGGCTGGAAAAGGGAAAACTTCAAATCGGGACTTACGAATACGAATACGATTGGGATGCGTTTTCTTCCGTGAAAATCGAGGATGACCTGGCTTCCATTTTTGTCCGGCCCCATGATTTGGCCCTTTCCTTATTCCCGGAAGACGGTTCTTCGAGCATTCGAGCCAATGTTGTGAAGATTCACTCGGCTGGTGCCAGGGTTCGGGTGGAAATGCAGACTGCCGAGACGCAAGACGTGCTTGTCGCGGAAATTTCGCACCAGGAGTATCGGGATTTGCATTTGGAACACGGCGAAAATATTTTCGTCACCCCTCGTAATCTTCGCGTTTTCGGTTCTTCGTCCCTGACGAATTCGGATTCTCAGTCGTTTCGTCCGCGCAAGGCGAAATAGTCTGAATCAGGATTTTTATAAGATTTACAGGATTCCCTACTCATGAACAGCAAAGAACGCCTGCAAGCAACCCTACGCCGTCAGCCGACGGACAGAACGCCAACACATTTTCGGGCGGAACCGGAAACGCTGGAGAAAATTTATCGCCGCGTCGGAATGCGGGATTACTACCGCCTGCTCGATTTTCTGGACGCCGATATTCGGCACATCGACGCCGTTTACCCGGCGGACAAAAAATTTGACGGATACTACCAGAACTGCTGGGGGGAACGTCACGTTTTCAAACCGTCGGAATACGGGCCGGTCCGGGAACTGATCGACGGTGCTCTTCCGGACGTCAAATCGCTTGACGACATCAAAAATTTCGACTGGCCCAAGCCGGACGACTTGGATTACAGCGGTATCGGTGCGTTTTGCGACCGTTTTCCCGACCGTGGTATCACTTACGCACTGGCCGATTTCTGGACGCGGCCCAGCAGTGTGCGCGGAATGCAGAATTTTTTGATGGATTTGGTCTTACACCCGGAATACTGTCACTATTTATCCAATCATTTCACGGAATTTTACGTCGAGGATTTTCGTCGCGCTTATAAAGCCAGCGGCAAGCGGATCGACATGTTTCTGACGTACACCGATCTTGGAACGCAGCACAGTCCCTTGATTTCGCTCGCCACCTTTCGGGAATTCGTCAAGCCTTACCTGAAACGGCTGGCGGACACCGTTCACGAATTGGGATCGACCCTCTTTTTTCACAGTTGCGGCATGATCTTTCCGTTCATCGAAGAGTTCATTGACGCAGGTGTTGACGTGTTGGACCCGATCCAGCCCTGTTCCCCGCTCATGCAGCCGGAACATCTCCACCAAACGTTCGGCGACCGGCTTTGCTTTCACGGCGGTATCAACGTGCAGGGCATTTTAACGTCGGGAACGCCGGAAGAGGTCCGCAACGAAGTTTTGCGTTACGAAAAAGCGTTCGAACACAAAGGCTACATTATTTCCTCGTCGCACTTTTTGCAAATGGATGCAAGCGTTGAAAACATCTTCGCGCTGTTCGGCAAGACCGTTGAAGCGTTTTAAGAACGTACAACTGAAATTGCACTCGCCCTTTTTTCTCTTTTGGGTTCAATGTATAATGAGGCGATGAACCGGCTTCCTTGTTCCCTATTTCATTAACGACGATTGTGTCCACGATCACTGACAGAAATTTGAGTTCGTCCGGGCAGGAGGTCGCTCTTCGCGATCCTGATGTCCGGTTGATGCTCGAAGTTCGAGAAGGGAGTGCGGCGGCTTTCGAAAAGCTCATGCTACACTTTCAGGGACGTGTTTTGTCCGTATTGAAACATGCGGTCGGCAATCAGGAACTTGCCCGCGACCTGACGCAAGACGTGTTTCTTCGCGTTTATCGGGCCAGACTCAATTACGTTCCCGGGGCCAAATTTTCGACCTGGTTGTTCACCATCGTCAATAACGTCGCCCTGAACGCCCTGCGTGGAAAGAGCCGGCGACCGGAAGTGCAATTCGGTCAGATGGATTTCAAACCCGGTGTGGACGAAAGCGGCTTCTCAATGGAGGACACGATCCAGGCCGGCAGCGAAATGATGCCCACCCGGCAAATCGATAAAATGGAATTGAACGAAATCGTCAAACACGCGATTGATTCATTGGGAGAACGCCAAAAAATCGCAACGCTTTTGCACCGATTTGAAGGAATGAGCTACTCGGAAATCGCGGAAACGATGGAACTCACTCCGCAAGCCGTCAAATCCCTTCTCTGTCGTGCCCGCTTGACGTTGAAAGAAATCCTGTTGCCTTATGTCGAAAGCGGGAAGTGAACACTCCAATACGCCGCACAGGGTGCGGCGACGAATTTTATGATTTCGAACGACTCGGACGAACTGCTTTTGCTGGCGTACATGGATAACGAGCTTCAACCGAAGCAACGTCATGCTTTCGAAAAGCGATTGAGCGAGGAACCGCAATTACGGCAACGTCTTTCCGAATTCGAAAAGACGTGGAATGCTTTAGGGTTTCTCGAAACGTTCGAAACAAATCCGGAACAAGTCTATTCCTCGCTCGAACTCATTTCGCTGCGGGCGAAAGAGGACGCGAAGTCTTTGGCCGCAAGACAAAACAAATTCACAGCCGTCCGTTCGTTCATTCTCTGGACGCTCTTGTTTTTGCTTGCCTTCTTGGGTTACCAAACCGTGAATCGCCTTTCTCCCGTCGGTGAAAAGCAAAAAATCGACGATCTGCGTTTGATCGAACGGTTGGACCAGTATTACCTGCTCGAAAAAACGTCGCCGGAAATCGACGAAATCGAATTTCTGCGTCAGTTGCACGAATCGAAAATCCTGGATTGAGGAACACCGCACACAATCAGAGCCGCAATCGTGAGCAACTGTGTTTCTCGCAATCTTTTGTAGCCTCGCTTGTTTAAGGTCTAACGAGGTCGAACGTAAACCGACGAGCTTGCTGCGGCCCCGACGAGTTCTTCTTCACGATAAGCGGAATTTTGGTACGTTGTCTCGGGATAGTGCGCCGTGGCCGGAAACTGCGGCAAGAGCTGTTGACCGGGAGCGAATTGCCGCTGATATTCCGGACTGCACAGGTCTATCGGAATGTAATCTTTGTAGGTCGGCATAACAAACGCTTCCGCATTGAAACCGCTGGTGGAATTGAAGCTGACGTTCCCCAAATTGATCGAGATGGTTTCGTTCGCTTCCGGACAGGTAATCACGATTTTTTTCGCGTAGAGAATTCCATGAATCGGATCAACCTGGTGGTCGCTGAGAATCGCTCCGACAAACGGTTGGCCGTTCGGCGCGTAGATTTCATAGCTGAGAATCGCCCCGGTTTGCGGATTGAACGTAACGATCCGGGAATACCGGCCTCGCGGCGTATTGAGAAAGCTCGTGATTTGCAGATTTCCGCTCTTGTCCCGCCTCGGTCCTTCGTGAATATCGCTCTCTTTCAGTTCGATGATTCCGAATGATTCGATCAACCATTCCGGCTCAATCGGAATGATGGACCGGGTCGCACTGCCGGCGAACTCCCGATGATTGGCGTAATACATCGCTTTCGGTTCGGACCGTTTGACCCAAAACCAGAACAGCTCGTCGTTGCTTCCGAGATCAAATTCCGTACCCATTCCGAAGCTGGCACCGCCGTACACTCGCAACCTTTTCGGTTTTTGATAGGCGATCGTGCTGTATTTCATGGAAATGGGAAAACTCGACGCCGAGAAAGTCGCGGTATTCGTGGAAAGTGATTGGAGATTCGCGTATCGCTTGTTGAATTCCTCTTTCACCTGCTCCAACGTCGGCGTTGTTGCGAAAACAATCGGAAGCGGTGCCGCTGGCTTCGTCCCGAAAACGACCGTCTGCAACGCCTTGCAACCGCAGTTCGAGAGCAGAACGACAACCAAGAGGGCATAGGGCATAGGGCATAGGGCATAGAATTTAGATAGCAGACGGCAGACGGCAGACGGCAGAATCCCCCTCTTCATCTTCCTATGCCCGATGCCCGATGCCCTATGCCCTTTACTGTTTTGAGTATCCATTCGTTTACAGTTCGTAATTCGTAATTAGTAATTCGTAATTAACCCCGCGAGTTCTTCTTGAACCTGTTCAATCCGTTCCTGTTCGGGAACCGTGACGAAAATTTCGTGGGTCGTGTCCGTTTTGGGATGGTAAACGGTGATTTTGTCCCAAGGTTCGCCGTCGCCCGCTTTTTCCTCTTTTTCCAGCCGAAAAACGCGACGCCGTATCAGCAAAAGTACGAGAACATATCGCAAATCCTGTTTGTCCGGCTGTTCGGCCAGTTGCTCGAAAAGGGTCAAAAGAATGTCGTTCGGAGCAAGTTTGACCTTTTTGTCGCTCAAAACCGGCAATTGATGCTTCCACCAACCGAGAATTTGCCCTTCCGTTTCACCGGAATTTTTCGGGCGACCTTTCCGGCGTTCCTGCCAACCTTCGTGGGAATAATCGATTCTTTTGTAATTTCCCCCTTCTTCCAGGAGCACGGAAAATACCGTCTGCCCCGGTACAATTTCTCGTCCGGTTACGGCACAAAACTTCGTACAACGGGGAATCTCGGAAATCATCGTCGCGGAATCATAAGAAAAACGAGCGTTGAGTTCAAGAGGAAAAAAACTCTCTCACTCCAGCGGGTTAAACACAAGCCCCGTGAGCAATTTCGGGTAAAAATAGGTACTTTTGGCGGGCATTCGTTCCCGGAGCAGGCTGAGGTTGCGGATTTGATCGACCGTCGCCGGCATTACCAACGCCGCAAGCGGATAATCGCCAGTTTTCAGTTCTGAAACCACCTCCTCGACCAAGTGAACGTAAGTCGGTTTCGGGTGGTCCGGCTGGTTCAAGAGCGTTTCGACAACGAGCCGGTGCAAAAGGCTGACGCCGAGTTCGCCCCATTCCGGGTGGTGGTCCGCCGTGATTTTCAGCATTTTCTCGCGGCCCGCTTCGGTCAGTTTGGCGAGAACCCACTTGCCGTCTTTCGCCGTGTAAAAACCGAGAACGCTTTGGTCGTTTTCCAGTTCGATCCGCTCCCAAACGGCGTGAGCCGCGTCGGGCGAGGTTCCGATTTCTTCAACCTCGAAACAATCGCCGAGTTTTTGAACCAGCTCGTCTTTTGTCAGTTCCGGCGTCATTCCTGGATGGGCCGCTGGAAAAAGGCGGTGCGTCGGTTGCACGATTAAACCAGGGTCTTCCATCGCAATACAAACCATGAGGACGTAATTGGCAGGATGGTCCGGCGTCAACAAGCCCTGTTCGGCAACGTGTTTCCGATAATTGCACGCCGTTTCGTAACGGTGATGTCCGTCAGCAACGAAAATCGGTTTGTCCCCCATCACTTTGACGACGTCGGCAATCACGACCGGATCGCTTATGATCCACATCCGGTTCAAAACGCCGAGATGGTCCGTCGCTTCGAGCGGCGGCTCGCCCGATTTTTGGACCGCCGCTTCCAGAATGTTTTGGGCAACGTTTTCCGGATCAGGGTAAAGTCCGAAAATCTGGCTGAAATTCATCTTGCAAGCGGTTGTCAGCATGTACCGGTCCAATTTCGGACCGCTCATTGTGATTTCGTGCGGAAAGATCATTCCTTCGCCGAACGGAACCGCTTTACAGCGGCACATGAACCCTTTGCGAACGTATTCCCTGCCGCCGACCGTGTAAATCTGGTGATACACGTAAATCGCGGCGTTTTTGTCCTTTTGGAGTACGCCGTTTTCCTTCCACTCCTTCAGCGTTTTCGCCGTTCGGGTATAGCGGTTGTTTTCGGCGTCGTCGCTGGGCAACATTTTGTCGAGGATGAGCCGCACGACATTATACGGGCTTTTCGCAAGGAGTTCATCATTGAGCGGTTCGTCGATCACGTCGTACGGCGGCGCAACCACGTCGCTGAGCGGACCAACCTTGGCTAAATTGTAACGGAATCCGGTAAAAGACTGAATTTCTGGCATGGAAACAAATGGGAAATGGGGTTAAATTTAGCCGTTGCACCCTGTACGACGAAACGACATCTCAAGCGGCAGGCGGATTGTAAACGAATATGCCAAAAAATCAAGAGAATCCCTGTTCTTGTATTCCCGTTTCCTTTGGGATATAATCCGCGTCGTGTTTTCGACGAAATGTGATTTCGTCCCTATCGATTCATTAACGACCAATTCAGGAGTTTTTTATGTCTGCTTTCCCCGAAGTTACCAAAGTCAATTATGAAGGTCCAAAATCCTCCAACCCGCTGGCGTTCCGGTACTACAACCCGGACGAAAAGGTTGAGGGCAAAACCATGAAGGACCATTTCCGATTCAGCAGTGCGTTCTGGCACACCATGCGAGGAAGCGGTGCCGACCCATTCGGGCCGGGCACCATGATTCGTCCCTGGGAAGGGAACGACACCGTTGAAAACGCCCAAAACCGGGTCCGCGTTTTCTTTGAATTTTGCGAAAAAATTCAAATACCGTTCTACTGCTTCCATGACCGCGACGTTGCCCCGGAAGGGAAGACGCTTGCCGAGTCGAACAAAATCCTCGACGCCGTTGTTGATGTGTTCGAACAGGAGCAAAAGCGGACCGGGATTAAACTTCTTTGGGGCACTGCGAACCTGTTTAGCAACCCGCGTTACGTCCACGGGGCCGCGACCAGTTGCAACGCTGATTCCTTCGCGTTTGCTGCCGCCCAGGTCAAAAAAGCACTCGAAGTGACGCTCCGGCTCGGCGGCCAGGGTTATACCTTCTGGGGCGGTCGGGAAGGATACCAGTGTATCTGGAACACCGACATGAAGCGGGAAGCAGACCATCTTGCCAAGTTCATGCACATGGCGGTCGATTACGCCAAGGAAATCGGCTTCAAAGGACAATTCTACTTCGAACCGAAGCCGAAAGAACCGACGAAGCATCAATACGATTACGATTCGGCGGCGTGCATCAACTTCCTCCGGGCTTACGGATTGGAAAAGTACGTGAAGATGAACATCGAAACGAACCATGCGACGCTGGCCGGACACTCGGTCGAGCATGAACTCGATTACGCTGGTTCGCAAGGGTTCCTGGGGTCCGTTGACGCCAACGCCGGGGACGAGCTTCTCGGCTGGGACACCGACCAGTTCCCGACGAACGTGTACATGACGACGAAGATCATGCTGATGATTATGAAGTACGGCGGCTTCACGACCGGCGGTTTGAACTTTGACGCCAAGGTTCGACGGGAAAGTTTCGAGCCAATTGACCTGTTCCACGCCCATATTGGCGGCATGGACGCTTTTGCCAAGGGCTTGCTGATCGCCGCCGAGATGCGCAAAACCGGCGAAATTGCCAACATGGTCAAGAGCCGCTACGCCTCCTGGGACAGCGGAATCGGGGCCGAAATCGAAGCGGGCAAGCATGATTTCAAATCGCTTGAAAAATACATGCTCGGCAAGGGGGACGTAACACCCAACACCAGCGGACGGCAGGAACTGTTCGAAAATGTTGTCAATCGGTACACGTTTTAGGTTTTAATTACGAATTACGAGTTACGAACTGTAAACAAATGGATACTCAAAACAGTAAAGGGCGTAGGGCGTCGGGTTAGGGCATAGAAAGATGAAGAGGGGGATTCTGCCATCTGCCGTCTGCTGTCTAAATCCTATGCCCGATGCCCTTAAATTTCAACACCTTTTCCGGACTCATAACCAATCCGTTTACACATTGAGTATCCTACTTGTACACAAAAAGTTCACAGCGGCCCAAGGAGACACACGATGCGTTCCAGACACAAAAATATTGGGTGTAGCCGCGAAATTAGGTCGTTTTGTCACAATACTCAAACCAGAGAGTTGATTTGATTTATCGTATCCGTTCACGCCGCCTACGTTCTCAGCGGCGTGATAGGATCATTTTAGCGGACAATTGTTCGGAAGTAAAGAAGGCGGAGCAAGCCCATGCAGAAAACTGAAAATCGCATCCCGAAGAAAGGCCATCACGTTTCGT
>CAZNVM010000337.1:0-1657 GCA_964576215.1 uncultured Planctomycetaceae bacterium | reverse complement strand
GTTGTCTCCCTCTGCATACGGCGGGTTCATATAGATAATCAGTTTTTTCCTCTTTTCAGGATCGTTAATGATGTCCTGCAAACCCTTGGGAAGATTACTGAAATCGTCATTGAGGAAATCGAATTGAAAAACATGCGATTTAAGCAGGTTGAGTGCTTTGCGATCAATAATTTCGTGGACAATATCAACGTCCGGCTGATCAATGGTGGAGGCCCAAACTCTATGCGGATTCGTCAGGCCCGCCAGGAGATTACAAGTTCCCGCACAACAATCCCAAATGTAGTACTCCTCCTGCCAGACTTCGCCAAAGGCTTTGGCCAGGTACTCCTGCGATTTTTCAACCCAAATTTGCGGAGTGGGGAATACACCCTTGCGTATCCGGTTGTCTTTTTGTTGGAAATGATCCTGTAACATTGACATGATTGTTGTTCAAGGTGTCATTATTTCAAAAATCCATATTCATAAATTTTTGGTTGTATTCTTTGTGCTAATTCTTTCAAAGCCGAACGCAGAGCAACATCAAGTTCATTGAATCGTTCGTCAGTAGCATTCATTCTCATTTTTCCTTTTTCATCACGCCCTTTGAAGTATTCGCGGATTTCGTACAGCGAGGCATCAATTAAAGCTTTATCGTCTTGCTCTATCGTTTCGTGATAGTATTTCCATAATGCCTTTCCTGCCTCGAAAACCGCTTGAGCTTCCTTACTCATTTTCTGTTTTCTCAGGAAATCACTCATGAATGCCGATTGAAAGTTATCTTTTGCTTTCACTTCGCGGGCGGTGAACGGTATGAGGTGATTGACACCGTCTTGACTCCCAATTCGGTTTTGGCTGTGAAACAATGTGAAAACAATACAATCCTTTTGAAAATCCTTATTATGGAGGTAGCCGTCGTTCGGCCAAAGAAACTGGTCCCGGTCATTCAACCAGGTCGGCTTCATACAGTGGCGAACGGAAAAATAGATGCATGATTCAATAAAATTGCCAGGCGTGATGGTGAACCTTGCTATCCCCTTTGCATTGCCAACACCGGTTAATTGATTGCAATGGTTGATATTGACAAAATTATTGTGCTGAAAATCATTTCCGATACAACACATGGAAATCGGGTTTTCTTCCGGTGATTCTTCCGTGAATTGTTTCAGCCAGTCATTCATGGAATTTTTTTCATCAACCACATGAAAAATTTTCACGCCGTCTTTCCAACATTCTGTGAGAGGGCGATCATTGGCCAACACGTCCACTTTGACTTTACTGATCGTTATTTTGTTCGACAAGTCCCATATAAGAAATCCAATCGGGAACAACCCTTTAACGTTGTCGAACGTGTTGGCTCGACAAACAAACCCGCCTTTAAATTTTGCCTTGAAATGCTGGCGAAATTTTAAGAAATTTGGTGAACTGACATATTTGAGTTTGCCAAATGATGCCAATATGCAGTCAGGCATTTCTTTCGCAATGCGAATAAAAAATTGTACGAATACTTCTCTCACCGATTTTCCTATTGAGGACAAGTATTTTTGCCTCCTCACCAAAATCTGTGGGTGGTTTTTTAGTAAAATGAAGCTAACTGCTTTTGTATCAAATACTTACAACTGTTTTTGTGGCCGAGAAAGTGAGGTTCAAATTTGACAGATATTTCCAGATGTACTATTTC
>CAZNVM010000336.1:0-3134 GCA_964576215.1 uncultured Planctomycetaceae bacterium | reverse complement strand
AAGTAGCGACCTGCGAGGCGAAAAAATCGGAGCCAAAATCCGCGAAGGACGCCTGGATTTGGTCCCCTACCTCGCCGTGGTCGGAGCCAAGGAAGAAGAAAACCAAAGCGTCGCCCTACGCAGCCGCAAAGAAGGGGAACTGGGCGAAGTGTTGCTTGAGAAGGTGATTGAAAAGTTGGGCGAAGAGGTTAAAATGAGGAGGTTGTGAAAAACAGAGCCGCAATCATGCGCGATTACGGAAATAAAGAGTCTGCGACGACGTCGCTAATAAGTTCGTTTCCGATGGTGCCAATTGTTTGTGGAAACGGGTTCACTTGGCCGAGAAAAGTGTACAAGCAAAGGGGGGACGGTTCCGTTGCCTGCTGGATTATTACCACATACCTAAAAAAACCTGTATTTTACCCACTCATTTTGTTAAAGAACCATTTTGTTAAAGAACCAAAATTTTACTTTTTTCGGAGAGTTCCATGAACCGCCTGATTCTTTCGTTGCTCGTTTTTGCCGTTTTGTTCCAGGCGGTTTCCCGATGCTTTGCGCAGGAAATTCCACTGCCGATACCGCTGACCAAGCAGCAAAAGCTACTTACCTCGGCACTCATGGGACCGGCCCTTAATTCGTTCTTGACGCAACATCGTCCCGGAATGCTTGGGCTTTGCTTCGCCATGAACCCGATGTTCAAAGCCGGGTTCGAAAAGGAATACGGGTTTTCCGGCGGCCCCGAGTTCGTCATGGAGAAATTCAAAGAGAAATTTGAGGGGAGTGAGGAAATACGGGAGGAAATGGTTGCGTTCGGCCAGGTCATGCAGCAAATCATGGAACGTGCCGAGCAAAACCCGGACGCCGAAAGCCTGGAATTGTCCGAAGAGGAAATTTTCGCGATCCAAAAAGGATACGATAAAATTTTCGACGGTTTTGCGGAAATTGCGACCGAGGTTTTCACCCCGGAACAGATGGAAAAGGTCAAGGAATTGGAATTCGCCGTGTTTGGCGGAATCGAATCGCCGATGTTCTGCGTTGATTCCATGGAGATTCTCGACCTGACCGACGAACAAATCAAGGAACTCGAAGAGTTTCAACAGGACATCGCCGACGAAAAGCTCGAAATGATTGACGGGCTTGCCGAGTTCACGACGAAAGTCCTCAAATCCGGCAAACTCAACATGCAGGAAGCCGAGGCGTTCGAGGCGAAATACAAGGGGCTGACGAACAAAATCGGAGCACGGCTTCGGGAAATTTTGACCGAGGAGCAGCTTGAAAAAGCGACGAAGCTCGTCAAGGATCAGCAGAAAAAGATGGAGAAAATGGTGGGCGGACTCGGTGCAATCACCCAATGGATGCCGAGTGCCGACTCTTGGGCACCCGGAATGCCGATCCCCGACTCGCTCAAACCCAAGGAGTCGGTCCGCAGGTTTCCCAAAAAATCAAAACCAGCGGAAGAAAATGAGAAATGAGAAATGAGGAATGAGAAATGATAGCCGGGGACTGTGCCCCGGAAACGAAAATTTACGGAAAAACAATTATGAACCATAAATCAAAAGAAATTATCCTCAAAGATATAATCCGACGACTGCAAACCGCAGTCAAGACCACTTTGGAAAAAGGCAAAATTTCGAGTGACGCGAAAAAATGGATCGAAAAAACCGTTGAAGCCGTCAATCAAGATTTAACCCGGATGGATTCTCTCACCAGGGAAAAAACGTCTACCCATTCGTAATTCATAATTCATAATTCATAATTCGTAATTCGTAATTCGTATGATCATCACAAAATCCCAGCTTCAAGACCTTCTCCAATCGTTGCTTGCAAGCGGTGCGCAGGTTGTGGCACCGGTTGCCGTTTCGGAAGACCGGTTCTTTTTTCAACACCTTACGCAACCGAACGAAGCGGTCCTTGATTCGTCGATCATGCCGACCAACTCGATCAAGGAATTTTTTTTCCCGAAGCACGAGGTTCTTTACTCGTTCAACCGGGAAGGGAAGGAGGTGGCACTCGCCGACGCTGTGCCGTTTGCCGGGCCGCAAATCGTGTTCGGGGCGAGACCGTGCGACGCCGCAAGTCTGCCGATTCTCGACAAGATTTTTTCCTGGGATTTTCAAGACCGCTTTTATCAAAGCCGTCGGGAAAACACGACCGTCGTCAGTCTCGCTTGCGAGGCGGCGGACTCGAACTGTTTCTGTACGTCGGTCGGACTTTCGCCCGCTTCGACCGAAGGGGCCGACGCAATGCTCCTTGATTTAAAGGACGGAACTTACGAAGTGCGGACCTTGACGGAGAAGGGGAAGAAACTTTTCAGCGGTAAAACGAGCGAGTCCGAAAAAACCGGCAAGACCGCCGCGCCGCCGGAGAAAAAATTCGATTCCGGGCAGATTCAGCAATACCTGGCGAAAAATTTCGATGATCCGATTTACGCCGAAACAAGTTTGCGTTGCGTCGGTTGCGGAGCGTGTACGTATCTTTGTCCGACGTGTCACTGTTTCGATATCGTCGACGAAGGGGGAACGAAGCAGGGAAAGCGTGTCAAAAATTGGGACACGTGCCAATTCGCCCTGTTCACGCACCACGCCTCGGGACACAATCCGCGTTCAAACCAGGCCCAGCGACAGCGCAACCGGGTTCAACACAAGTTTCGTATTTATCCCGAAAAATTTGGCGTGGTGCTTTGCACCGGCTGCGGCAACTGCACACGGGAATGCTCCGCGTCGCTCGGAATCTGGCCCGTGTTGAAAGAGATTGACGAAAAAGCGAAATGACGGAGATAAACCGAATGAATCGCGCGAACTCGTCGACAGTATCGCTGGGTGCATAAAAATCATTTTGCACTACGTAGCCCGATTCCAGTAGACTTGTTCGGAAACGACGGGTTTTGAGACCATCAACATTGCGGGCAAAGAACTGACCAAACAGGAATTACGCAACGCCGTTTATTCCGGTCCCTGGGGCACCGATGCCAAACGCTATTTTTCCAAGAGTAGCCGCCCCAAAACCGGGGATGATTATTTGCCTCCTCACCAAAATCTGTGGGTGGTTTTTTAGTAAAATGAAGCTAACTGCTTTTGTATCAAATACTTACAACTGTTTTTGTGGCCGAGAAAGTGAGGTTCAAATTTGACAGATATTTCCAGATGTACTATTTC
>CAZNVM010000335.1:0-2404 GCA_964576215.1 uncultured Planctomycetaceae bacterium | reverse complement strand
CGAAAGAAGAGCAGGCCATGACAAGATCGACGGTTGCGGCGATCACCCGGTCAGGCCATTTTCACCTTGAATCGAACGGCTCAGTCTATGCTTTGCCCCCTTATGCGGCACAAAAAGTCGTCGGGTTGCTCGATCTGCTGGCCGAAGGACAGGATGTTAGTATTCCTCCTGCTCAAGCGGAGGTATCCATCGCTCAGGCAGCCAAATTTCTCGATATGTCCGAAGCCTGCGTTCACGAAGTCCTGGGACTCGGAGTGCTCGAATACCGACAGGATGGCAACCAGTATTGGATTGACCGGGACAGTCTGATGGAATACGACGCGGACTGTCGAAGGATGAGCGAAGGTCTCAAAGAAATTATTCGCCTGTCGGAAGAAATGGGGTTATACGACGATGAATAGTGCAGTTTACGATGCTTGTGTCCTTTTTTCCGCTTCGTTACGTGATTTCTTGCTTCATCTTGCCACCAAAAAGTTAGTAGTACCATTTTGGTCGGAAGAAATACAAAGCGAATGGGTACGCAGTTTATTGGAAAAACGCCCGAATTTGAAGCGGGAGAATCTCGAACGAACCTGCCGAAATATGAACATACATTTTCCTTTCGGTCTCGTTCGAGGATATGAGCCGATCATACCAACGCTTACGTTGCCTGATCCTGATGACAGGCATGTTCTCGCCGTCGCGATTCATGCCAGTGCGAACTACATTGTCACAAACAATCTGAAAGATTTTCCGGGAACGGCTCTGAAGCCTCACAAAATCGAAGCTCTGTCGCCGGACGCGTTTGTTCATCAACTGATTCAAAAGCAACCAGGTCTCGTTCTCAAGGCGGCCAAAGAGCATCGCACAAACCTTTCCCGCCCACCCAAAACAGCCGACGCCTATATCGCGACACTGGAAGAGCAAAAACTTCCCAAAACGGTCGCGTTCTTGCGGAAACACATAGCCGATCTCTGAAAAATCACCGTTGATTTTTCGAACCCGTCACCGTAAAAAATTCCGCTGAACGTATTCCACCCGTTCCCGTGCCCGTCTCGCCTCCTCCGACTCGCCGCGTCCGACGAGTGTGTCCCGTTCGGCCTGCTTGCGTTCCCATTCGTCCGGATCGCCGAACACCTGACGCCATAACGCCATGATGTCATCCTGCGGGAACAGGCGGCCCGGACGGAAGAGGTCAATGACTCCATCGAATCGCGGCAGGCGGCACTCTACCAGCAGTTGGAGTCGATCAAATCGCTCGGCTGTACCGCAGATGCCCTGGCCGAGTCGGTACAAAACGAACTCCGGGAGATCGCCGGGCAGGAGAAATGGATGTAATTTGAGAATATGTCTTGTTTTTTCAGAAACTTCGGTTAGAATAAAAAGAAAAAAAGGAGACTCTTGCCATGTCAAAATACATCAATCCATACACCGATTTCGGGTTTAAGAAGCTGTTCGGCGAGGAAGGGAACGCGGACCTGCTGATTGACTTTCTGAACACGTTTTTGCCGGAAAGACACCAGATCAAGACCCTGGAATTTCGCGATAAGGAACAACTGGGGCCGACTCCAAGCGATCGGAGGTCCGTCTTCGACATCTTCTGCGAGAACGACAAAGAGGAAAAATTCATTGTCGAAATGCAAAAGGCGGAGGAGTCGTATTTCAGGGACCGGTCCCTCTACTATGTTGCTCACCCCATTCGCGCACAGGGTCGGAGAGGCGAATGGGATTTCAACCTCAAAACCGTCTACTTTATCGGCATACTGGATTTCATTTACGACAAGGAGGACCCTGATCCGCTTTTGATTCGCGAAGTCGAACTTAAGGACCAAAACGGCAAGCTGTTCTATGACAAGCTCAAAATGACCTACATCCAGATGCCGCTCTTTACCAAGACGGAAAAAGAGTTGAAAACTCGCCAGGAAAAATGGCTGTACTTTTTGAAGAACCTGCCGGATTTGAAACATATTCCTGCGATTTTGAAGAAGGAAAAGGTTTTCAAAAAAGCCTTCCATATCACAGAGCTTGCGGCGATGCCAGAGAAAGAACGAAACCGTTACGAACATGACCTACATGAATACTGGTCGTACCTTTCCACCTTGGATAAGGCGAATCTGGATGGAAGAATGGAGGAAAAACTTGAAATCGCCTTAAAAATGAAGAAGAAAGGACTTGAGGCGGCTCTCATCGCCGAAATGACCGGCCTTACGCCGACACAAATCAAACGCCTCAAGTAAACCTCCGTTTCCCGCAACAAAAAGGCCGTATCCGTAACCGAACAGATGCGGCTTTTTCTATTTCCGGACCGCATGACTGTAGAACAGGTCAAGTCGTTTGGCACTCGCCTGGAACGGTTGCGGGTCAAGGATAAAGAGATGGTTTGTTTGTGAGTTTCGAGTCATTTGGGCGTTTTGCGCATGAACGG
>CAZNVM010000334.1:0-16562 GCA_964576215.1 uncultured Planctomycetaceae bacterium | reverse complement strand
TCCCTGGGAACGCAGGCTTCCAGCCTGCGCGAAGGTTGCGGAATGGAGTCTCCGCCCTGCGCAGGTTAGGATGCCTACGAACTCACTGGCAGGCTGGAAGCCTGCGTTCCCAGGAAAAAAGCGACTTTGCAATCCTCCTGTGTGCGGACGCTTTTTTGACAGCAAACCGTTTTCAATCCCCCAAACCTGTGGTAAAGTTCTCAAGTAGTTCCCAGCAACAGAGGCGGTCGCGGTCCATTTCCCATTTTTCATTTCTCATTTTTCATGATTGACACGCATGCTCACTTGGACTTGGAACATTTCGGCAACGATTTGAGCGAATTGTTGGACCGTTGCCGAACCGGTCGCTTTCCGGAATTCGTGGAGCAAAATCTCGGTACGTCCGAAAAAAGGCCCCGGTTTCCGATGGACGCGATTCTTGTTCCAGGCATCTCGGCGGAATCGACGCGGTATTGCGTCGCACTTGCGCAAAAGCATGATTTGCTGTACGCCGCCGTTGGAATTCACCCGAATTCCGCCAAAGACGCTGTAAAAGACGACTGGGGAGTGATCGAGCATTTCGCCGATCAACCGAGAGTCGTTGCGGTCGGCGAAACCGGACTGGACCGCTACTGGGACCGAACGCCGTTTGAAATGCAGCTTGATTTTTTAGAGCGGCACATTGATCTTGCAAAACGCAAGAATCTGCCGATTTTGCTTCATTCCCGGGAGAGCGACGCCGATCTGCTTCCGATTCTGGCCCGTGAAGCGGGCGATTTGCAGGGCGTGATTCACTCGTTCAGTTCCGACGCAAGTGTTGCGGAGCAATGCGTCGAGTACGGTTTTTACATTAGCTTTTCCGGTGCGGTCACGTACACGAACCGAAAATTCGCTCCGCTTTGGGAGGCCGCGAAAGTCGTTCCGGCGGACCGATTGCTGTTGGAAACCGATTCGCCGTACTTGACGCCGCACCCTTATCGCGGCAAACTGGAGAAAAACGAACCGATCATGGTTGCGTTTGTCGCCGAACGACTCGCGGAGTTACGAAACTGTTCCGTCGAGGAAATCGTCCGACAAACGACTGAAAACGCCAGACGGCTTTTTCGTGTTTCCGGTCAAACATTCAAACCTAAAAAAATTTGAAAGCAATGGATAAAAAAGACAAAAAGAAACTGGATAATCTCAATCAAAAGCTCAGTTTACTCAAACGGCGTTTGGCCGGAGAGAAAAAGGAACCGGACGATCCCGCTGCGATTCCGCTTTTGGAAAAGGAAATTGAGCAACTTGAATCACAAATCGCAAAAATCAAAGCGGGGAAGTGATTTCCGTTGTTCAAAGTGTCAACGGATTGGCGGATTAACGAACAAGGAAAGAGATCACTCAATCAGAGCCGCCCAATTTCCCAATTTTGCACCAACGCGCTCCACCTTTACGATTTTCTGAAACGTGAAATAATGACTCTCTCGTTTTTCATTCCTCATTTCTCATTCTCCGTTATGTCAAACTCACAGGAAATCGTCGCAACTTTTTCAAAATACGTGATCGGCAACTACACACGGTACCCGGTTGCCTTGGTTCGCGGAGAGGGTTCCTCCATTTGGGACGCCGAAGGAAAACGGTATCTCGACTTCTTTCCCGGCTGGGGCTGCGGTCTTCTGGGCCACTGTCCGCCGCCGGTTGTTGAAGCGGTACAAAAACAGGTCGCAACGCTTATTCACGCACCGAACACTTGGTACATGGAACTTCAAGGGGAATGGGCCAAGCGGCTTTCGGAGCGGAGTTTCGGCGGTCAGGCGTTTTTCTGCAACAGCGGAGCCGAAGCGAACGAAGCGGCCATCAAATTGACCCGGTTGCACAGTCCGAAAGGCAAATACAAGATTATCACGTTCCTGTCGAGTTTTCACGGACGAACGATGGGTGCGATTTCCGCAACCGGTCAACCGAAGTACCACGAAGGAATCGGCCCGCTTCTTGCAGGGTTCACTTACGCTCCTTACGGCGACTTGAGTGCGGTGGAAAAAGCAATTGACGACGAAACCGCCGCAATCATGGTCGAACCGATCCAGGGAGAAGGGGGCGTTCGAATTCCGCCCGACGGTTTTTTGCAAGGTTTGCGTACACTTTGCGACAAGCGTGGATTGCTCCTGATTTTCGACGAAGTGCAAAGCGGATGCGGTCGGACCGGCGATTGGTTCGCTTATCAAACGTTTGGCGTCGTTCCCGATATTATGACCCTTGCCAAAGCGGTCAGCGGCAGTCTGCCGGGTGCGGCCATGCTTGCGAAAAAGGAGATCGCGTCGAGTCTCAAGCCCGGAACACATGCGGCGACCTACGGCGGAAACCCGATTGCCGCCGCCGCCGGAATTGCGACGATTGAAATGATCGAAAAAGAAGGGTTGCTCAAAAAAGCGAAAAAACTCGGCGAACATTTTCTGGCCCGATTCCGAAGTCTTGCCGAAGAGATCGACACGATCAAGGAGGTTCGCGGCGTCGGTGTGATGATTGGAGTCGAACTTGTCAAAGAGGGTGCGTCAATTGTACAGAAATGTATGGAAAACGGTCTGCTCATCAATTGCACACAAGGAAACGTTTTGCGTTTTCTGCCGGCGATGAATCTCACCATCGCGCAAGCCGACGAAGGAATCGACATCATCACGAACGCTTTGAGACAATAGTACGTTTACGATTGAGAATATAAATTGCTTGACCGAAAACCGCGAAAACGCTATAATGACTGCGATTACAGCGATTCTCATGGGCGAAATTCACGTAAAACAACCGGTCTTGCTGATTCTTCCTGCGTTTGCGGCGGAGGAAGCGGCACTCTTTACCTGCCGGATCAATCGTGCAAAACACCCGACCTGTCGAAGCATCGTACAGTGTTTCCGTTACAAGAACATCATCGCTTCTTATTGGAATCGTCACCGGTCGAGTCAAAGCAACACCATTATTCGTACCGTAATTTGCATGAGCGACGGGACGGCCTATCGGATCGAACCATGATGCCATAACTTGCTGTCGGCCAGTGAAGAGAGACAACGCACCTGTTACGTTGGCCACAGGAATTACGACGTTGCAAAGTGCAAATTGTGCCGCACATCGAGTTTTTCCTGAGCTTCGAGTTTGCGTAAAAGTTCCAAGTCCTGCGGAGACCATTTTCTCGGCAATACGACCGTCAGTTCCGCAATGAGGTCGCCGGCGTCCGAGACGACACTCTCGTCTTTGACGGACGACATGGGAACGCCGCATCCCTTGATTCGCAGTTTCATGCCGCTACTCGAGCCGGGCGGAATCGACAATGCGACCTTTCCTTTGGGAGAAGGAATTTCGACTTTCGCGCCGAACACCGCTTCCTGAAGCGTGATCGGAACCGTAAGAAGAAGATTACGTCCGCAACGTTGAAACTGCGGATGTGGTTCCACTCGAATTTCAATAATCAGATTACCCGGTCGCCCACCGGCAACGCCCGGATAACCGAGACCGCGAAGCCGGATTTTTTTACCGTCTTCCACTCCGGCCGGGATGCTGAACGAGATCGTTTCCGGTTTCGCTTGTTTCGACCGTTGGACCGAAAGCGAGGCTTTTCCTCCTTGAATCGCTTGAACAAACGGAATTGTAATCGTCTGAAGAATATCCGCTCCGATTTCTCCGCCTTCGCGTGGGGAACGACGCCGACTTCGTGAAGACTGCGACGCTGCCCCGGCATTTCCCATGTTGAAATACTGTTGGAATGCGCCGCCGTCCTCCATCGCTTCGAAAGGATTTCCACGTCCCGACATCCCTTGTGCTCCGAACATTGCAAGGATGTCGTCCATGCTAAACGCCTGTCTTCCGCCTCCTGATCCACGCTGAAACGGAGAACCTTGCGTTCCCCAGGAAAACGTACTGCTTTGCGGGCCTCCGCCGGGCATTCCTTGCCCCGGATAGCCTTGTCCCGGAAAGGCGGTGCCATATTGGTCATACATTTTCCGCTTCTCTTCATTTCCCAGGATGTCGAACGCTTCCTGCAATTTTTGGAATTTCTTTTTCGCGCCGGGATCGTCCGGGTTCACATCCGGGTGAAGTTTTCTCGCAAGATTACGGTACGCTTTCTGGATGTCTTCCTTCGACGCACTTTTGGAAACACCTAAAACAGAATAGTAATCTTCGGACATAGCGGTTCACTCTTTAAGGCCAAAAATCAACGACTCCCATTGTACCGTCGCCTCTTTCGGCAACCAACAGGCGTCCCTCTCAATCCTCCTGCCTCTCAATACAAGTAATTCGCCAAGTGAACGGTTTTGCCGTCGCACAGGGCGGTGATTTCCCGGACGGCTTCCAGCGAAACGCCTTTTTCCGCTTTCAAGATCATCTTGATTTGCTTGGTCTCGTCGTCGGAAGGTGTGAATTTTCCTTTCAACTGGGATTTTGACACCGGATTGCCGTCAAGCAGAATATCGCCGTTCGCTTTGAGTTCGACGGTTTTGTAAGTGAACTGAATCGCTTTCGCTTTGCGGATTGTTTCTTCCAGCGAAACGGCGGCACCATTTTGGCGTACACTTTCGTCGGACGCTTCCATGAACGCGAAGATTTCAATCGTTTCCTGCGGATCAATCGGAGTCTTGCCGGTTTCGAAAAATTCAAGGATCACGTCCACAAGCGGTTTGTATCCTTCGTAAGTTCCGGCCTCGACGATTCCTTTTTCGCAGAACACCTTGACGCCGTAGTCCGCTTTGCCCTGGTGGATGCCGCGAAAGGTTCCGACGCGACCGCCATCCCAAACGCCGACGGCCAGTTCACCGCTTTCCGCTTTGGTGCGAGAGACGGTTTTACAGCCTGGTCCCATGACGGTAAACAACGCTTCGACGCCATGAATACCGTACCAAAACAGGTCCGGATGTTTTTCGTTGAAAGAACACGGGCTGGTGGATTCGGCCCCGAAAATTTTTCCCTGAGGTTCTTCGTTTCGCATTTTTTGATAACCGGACACGTAACGCAACGACGACGCGGAGAAAACCGGCACCTGTTTTTCTTCGGCCAGACGGAAAATTTCGATCACGTCCGCAAGGCTGCCAGCCATCGGTTTGTCGATGAAAAGCGGTTTGCCTGCTGCGATCACCGGTCTTGCCTGTTCCAGGTGCGGGCGGCCATCAATGCTTTCGAGCAGAATCCCATCGACGTTTTCGAGCATTTCTTCAATCGTGTCGTAGAACGGGATGTTGTTTTCTTCCAGCCATTTCACGACGTTGGGAATCCGGTCCCAACTGCCGTCGTTGTCCGGCATTCCGCCGACGTAGACGCCGACGACCCGGTATTTGGCGTAAAGTCCTTGTCCGTCGGGAGCGTTAATCAGCCCGGCAAAGGCGGACACATGGGATGTCGTCGCACCAATGATTCCGAGGCGAAACGGCCCATCAGCGGCCCGGACGGAATTGAAGAAAACGCTACTTGAAAAAAGCACAAAAAACAGTATCGATCGAATTTTCATGGTAAATCCCTGGTGGTGAGTAGTCTGCCGCCGGAACGTTGTTTCTTCCAACACGGCCTTTTTTGAGCGAACCATTATATCTTGGAGTCAATGGGAAAGCAATGGTCCCGAATTTGCGTACCCGCTCCTCCTGCATCCCCCCTCATGTCTATTCCGTAAGAAGCGCATTACAATGCGAATGATTGTTTGGGGAAAATTTCCACCGCTCCGACAAAAGCAAGCCCTTGACGCGACGTATTTTTTCACATCCCTTGACGAAAGTAACCCTGTTTTTGGCGGGGATCGCTCTTTATCTGGGGACGCTGGCCTACCACCATCCGTCGGAGTACGGATTGCCGCCGTGTCAGTTTCATCGATGGACCGGCCTGTTTTGTCCCGGTTGTGGAGCAACGCGGGCCGTTCATTTTTTGTTGCGTGGCGACTGGAAAACGAGCTTGCATTACAACCCGCTGGTTCTCTTATTTCTGCCGATTTTACTGTTGTTACTCTTTCAATGGTTTTACGAGATTATCCGGCAAAAAAATTTTCACCATCCGCTCAAGGTGAAACTGTATTTCGGCATCGTGATTGTCGTGATTCTGTTTTTTGTGTTCCGAAATATCCCCTTGACCGGATTCGATATTCTCCGACCACCATAGAGCACAGGATTCGGACGGCAGACACGAGAAAATTTCCGGTGATGGCAAGTTGGATTTGCACGCAATCCCAACCCCAACGACAACGGCGGGGGAAGAATTCCACCGCCGTCTTTGCCGAGATTCTATTTCAATTCTCTTTTCTATTTTTTTCGCAGGCGTCGGGCAAGCGGTAAACTCATCAGACCGAGGCCGAGCATTACAAGCGTCGCCGGTTCCGGAGTCGCCGACGCCGTAATGGTCGAACCTTCCGAGTAAGTAAACCAGGTGTAGTCGGAATTGAAACCCCAACCGTCGGCAAACCTGCCGTTGTCGAGAATTCCGAAATTCGTATCCGTGCCCCAATTGACAAAGAAGGAATTGAGATCCCATGCGTTTGTTACTTCCTCCGCATTGAAAAGAGTCGCGAAGGAAATGTCATTGACAAGGTTCATGTCAATAAAGGACAAAATCCAGTCGGTGTCGAACGTGATCGCTTTGGTCAAATCCAACCCAATGTTTCCGAAAGCGAAATCCACATGGTCCGCTTTGATACCGGTAAAACTGGTGTTCCCTTTGGACGTGTACCCGGCAAGTTTGACGAGACCGGAACCGTCGCTTTGAAAATCGAGATTCTCAACGATTCCCCAGTCGCCATTCGAAGCGGCCATCGTTCCGGCAACGGTAAGTGTACCGATGCTACCGGGACCTTTGAAAACCGTTCCCGAAATCTGTGATCCGCGATAAGTACCCTGGGTATAAGTCAACGCATCAATTCTGCCGACGTTCTCCACGGAACCGCCGTTAAGGTATACCGTATCGATATGGGCATTTTTATAGCTGATCAACCTTCCATTGTCGCCGATGGTTACCGTACCGGTGGTACTTCCGTTATCGTTCCGAAGCAACCCTTTATCGATATTTGCCGTTTTGATGTCACCAAGGTTAACCACAAACCCGCCTTCCCCGTTTATGTTTAACATCTCGATGTGGCCGGCACTCCAATTCGTTACGTCTCCTTTGTCTTTCACGTTCACCAGGTCGATGGTGCTGGAATTACGGAAGTCACCTCCAATAATGTTTGCCGTGTTGATGTGACCGCCGGCATCGTTACTCACGTAGGTATTCAAGCGGTCCGCACCGTTAATATTGACGGTGTCGATGAAAGCACTGTTGTACACATCAATGCGTTTGCCTTTGTTTTCGAGATTCATTGTACCGACGGTACCGGTCAAGCTGTTTATGAAGACGGCGTCTCCCGTGCCGATACCAATGTTTACCGTGTCGATGTGACCTCTGCTTTCCGCCCGTCCCTCCTCGACATTCAACGTGCCGACGGAACTCCCCGCGTAGCCCCAGTACCCGTTGCCGGTGTAGTTGAACATGCCTTCACTCACGTTTACCGTGTTGAAATGACCGTAGTTGTACAGCATCGTGGACTTACCCTTCACGTCGACCGTGTCTGCCTCGGCATTGGCCTTGTGAGTGTATTTTCCACCATTCCCCGCGACTTCCTTGGCGGTCTCATCCCCGGTAATCGTGATCTGTCCAAATGTATTGGACGAAAAGGCTATCAAGAAGACCATAACAAGAGCAAACCCTGCGAAGTACCCCATCATTTTTGTCGTTTTCATTGTCGTTTTCATTGCGTCACCTATCTATTGGTTTGTTGAAATGAATTTTGAAATCCACTTGGCGAATTACACCATTCCCCTGTGGAACGTAAAAGGGAAAAAGCAAATACGATACCAAAAAAAGACGAATCGACAAAAAAACGGCAATATTGTCATTATTGTCAGGAAAAACTGAATAAAAAGCTCGCTATCAATAACCGGTTTTACAATCAAGAGCTGTATTATTTTGATGCAGGTGCATGAGAATAACACAGAAAACCGCGTTAAAACACGGCAGTTTTAACCGTCGAGGAATATATCAAAAAAGCGGAATGCGACTTGTTGTGAATATTTTTACTTTCAATTTTGTCGGATTTGCCTGTCCAAAAAACGTGTGGTACTTTTTATGTTGTACACAATCCGATTTCTCACGGGTTCCTTTCAGGATTGCACAAGTCAGAAAAAATCGGTACAATTCGATGGTGTACCATACAACGTCAATAATTTGACTGAACACGTCAACGAGCCTCGCACAATCAGAGCCGCGTACGGAGTAAGCGATTTTCGGGAGCACCGCTTACTGCGTGCGTTCTGATTGGGTTCACGGTTGGCGAATTCGAACTCCCTTTTTCCTTATGTAAACGACCATGAAAAAAAACACTCAAACCACTCGTCGTGCTTTTCTGAAAACCGGGGCATTAACCGCCGCTGCTGCTTATACGATTCCTCAATTCACGGTTCTTCCTGCCAAAGCTCAAGGGGCGAACGACCGGATCGGCGTCGGATTCATCGGAACCGGCGGACGGTGCCGTGCCCACATCGAGATTATCAACCAGTTTAAACAGCAGGGAATCGCCGAGCCGGTTGCCGTTTGCGACGTTTACCGTCCCCGATTGCAAGCCGCCTCCGAAGCGACCGGAGGGACGAAAATGTACATGAAGCACGAAGAATTGCTTCAAAACCCGGATGTCGATCTCGTTTGCGTCGCTTCGCCGGACGCCCATCACGCACCACAAGCAATCGATGCACTCAACGCCGGGAAAGACGTTTACTGTGAAAAACCGTTGACCCATTGGAACCAGTTCGGCCTTGCCAAAAAAATTCAGGAGGCCGCAGACAAGACCGGGAAACTTGTCCAGGTTGGAACGCAATACATGGCCGACGACAACTACGCAAAAGTTCGGCAAATGATTCAGGATGGGATTATCGGCAAACCGGTCCATGCGTCGTGCGGTTATTTTCGTCGCGGCGATTGGGGTGAGCGGATGCACATTCCGGACCCGAACGCCAAGCCAGGCCCCGATCTTGACTGGGACCGTTTTCTCGGCGATTCCCCGAAAGTCGATTTCAGCGTCGAACGTTTTTTCCAGTGGCGGCTTTGGTGGGATTACGCCGGTGGTCCGTCAACCGATCTTTTGGTTCACGTTTTCACGCCGGTCTTTTGCATTCTCGACCTCGATTTTCCGGAGCGGGTTTTCTGCGGCGGCGGAACGTTCCAATATGATCGTGAGGTTCCCGACCAATGCAATATCATCGCGGACTACAAGGGCGGTCCGAGCGTCGTGATGCAGAATTCCTTGTCGCACCACACCGGAGTTGACACGTTGGTTCGCGGAACGGAAGGTGTCATTCTTTGGAAACACATTGAGCAAGCCAATTCACCGGGAATCCGGATCGTTCCCAATGAAGGTCCGGAAATCGTTTTGCCCTGGAGCGGAATGGGCGATACCGGACGCTTGTGGAAGAATTTACTCGATTGTGTCAAGACACGACAGCAGCCGTTCTGCTCCATCGACTTGGCGTTAAAGGTACAAGCTCCGCTTTCCATGGGCGTCATTTCCCACCGGGAAAGCAAGGTCGTAAAGTTCGATCCGGTCGCCAAAGATTTTTCGACGTAATACTTGCAATGGAGAGTGAAGTGGATGGCAGAAAGCAGACGGTAGAAAGCAAAAAGAACGGCGAACGACTGCCGTTCGCCGTCCGGCGTCCGCCGTCTGCGGCCGGTTTTACGCTGATGGAACTCCTGATCGCCATGACCATTCTTTTGGTGGGATTGTCGGCGATCTACCATTTGAACAATGCTTCCCGGACGACTTCGGTCGCTACCGAGGAGCTTGCGATTGTCCAATTGGCTTGTCAAACGAAAATGAATGAACTGCTTGCGTCGAAAACCCGTCCGATTCAAGCCGGTTCGGTCGGAATGATTCCCAACGTTAACGGTTGGAACATGAGCGTTGCGACATTCCCATTAAACCGTCAGGGAATTTACGGTGTCCGCATCACGGCAAAAAAACGTGGTGCCGCTGCTACGGACGTCAACGGTTCGTATGAACTCGTGCGTTGGTTTTTGGAGTAAGTGAACCCAATCAGAGCCGCGCACGCAGTAAGCGGTGCCTTACTCTCAGCAGGCCGGTCATTCATTGCACGACACGGACTTGCTTCATGGCGTCGAGCACTTCGTCGAAGAGTTGATCAAGCGTCCAGCCGAGCATGTCGGCCCCTTTCTGGATGATCTCACGGGAACACCCGGCGGCAAAACTCGGAGACTTGAACTTGTTTTTGACCGATTTGACCTCCATGTCCTGAACGCTTCTCGACGGTCGAATGAGTGCCGCCGCGCCGATGAGACCGGTCAATTCGTCCGTTGCGTACAGAATCTTTTCCATGCGATGCTCCGGCTCGAACGTTATGTCGGGTTTCCCCCAACCGTGCGACGCCGTTGCCCGAATGATACGCGGATCGACGCCGTGCTCCCGCATGATTTCCTGCTGCTTGACGCAATGTTCGTCAGGAAAGCGTTCAAAGTCGAGATCGTGCAGTAGTCCGACGATCCCCCAAAAGTCGGCTTCGTTTTCAAAGCCTTCCTTTCGGGCGAAATACGCCATCACCCCCTCCATGACTTGGGCATGGTGGAGGTGAAACGGATCATCGTTGTACTGCGTCAGTAAATTCCAAGCGTCGTCGCGAGTCATGGGGGAGAAAGGGCATCGGGCATCGGAAATCGGAAATCGGAAATCGGAAATCGGATTTTTCTATTCCCGATTCCCGATGCCCTACTTGTTACCGTAACTGAAATTGTCCAACCAGTTTCTGGAGGTTCGTGGCCATGGAACTCATTTCGCCAGCGGCACTGGCCGACTCTTCGGCGGAGGCCGTGTTTTGTTGAGTTACGGCGTCAATCTGCTGGAGGCCGATTGTAACCTGATTCACTCCTTCCGCCTGTTCATTACTTGCGACCGCGATTCCGGCCACCAGGTCGGTGGTTTGCTTGATTTGGTCCACAATGGCGTTAAGCACAGTGGCGGTATGCGAGGCGATTTCGCCACCCTTTTCGATTTCGTGACCACTCTTGGCGATCAGTTCCGACGTTTCCTGAGCGGCTTTCGCACTCCGGGAAGCGAGGTTGCGAACCTCCTCGGCAACAACCGCAAAACCTTTTCCATGCTGTCCGGCACGAGCGGCTTCAACGGCGGCGTTCAGAGCGAGCAGGTTCGTCTGGAACGCGATGTCGTCAATGACCTTAATAACCCGTTGGATTTCACTGGAGTTCTTCGTGATTTGCTCCATCGCGCCCGTCATTTTCTGCATGGCATCCTGTCCTTCGGCAGCCGCCTTGCTTGCCTTAAACGCCAGGTCGCGGGCTTGGGTCGCACTCTCAGCGTTCGCCTTGGTTTGACTGCTGATTTCGCTCATGGACGCGGTGATCTCTTCAAGGCTTGCCGCCGCTTCCTGGGCACCACTGGAAAGACTCTGGGCGGCACTGGAAACTTCGCCGGACCCGGTCGCCACTTGTTTGACGTTATTGTTGATCTCGTTCAAGGTGTGATTGACCTGATCGAGCATCTTATTGAGATTGATGTTCATCGTATCCAAGTCGCCGCGAACCTTGCTTTCGACCCGATAGTTACCGGCAGCCAGATCATTGGCCAACCGATCAACGTGTTGGAATTGCTTCAAAATTCCACTAACGGCATGGGCCATCTCTCCCACTTCGTCCTTACGATTCATGTCGGCGGTGGAAAGTTCAATGTTGACGTTTCCTTCATCGGCAATGGTTCGCATCGCACCGGTTGCCCGAACAAGAGCCGAAGTAATGTTATGTGTCAGAGCATAAGCGATCAGCAATCCAAGCAAAACGGCAAAAATACAAGTCGCCCATACCAAACGAATCATCCAGACGTCAAAGACCTGTCCTTCCTTCTGGACCTCAAGCACCTTCTTGTTGAATCCCTCCATAATTCCTTGTAATCCTACGACGATATTCTTGGCAATAGCGTCCAATTCCTCTGCGGTCTGGTTCATCTCGTCGGTGTTTTTGAACAAGCCTTCCATGGTTGTTTTCCATGCAGTAATGGCTTTTTTCGCCGATTCGCAGGTCTCACGTCCGAGTGGTGTGGTCAACTGGAGATTCACCTCGTCAATACTTTTCAACATACTCTTCGTGGTTTCACCGATATTGGCCTTCAGTTCCTCTCGGTCCTTCGCAGTAAGTTTCGGATTGTAATCGAAGTCAAGGGCGTTGCGACGCTGCATTGCAAGATCAAAAAGAATGTTGCCAATTTTTTCAACCAAGTCCAACCGCATGTCTTCAACGTATGTCACACCTTCAATCGTTTTGGCCCGTTCAGGAGTACGGGCGGCAGCGAGAACCTGCTCAATCAGGCTATTGAGGGGTTTTTGTGCTTCTCCCGCCTGTTCAGCCCGTTTCGCCGCGCCGGCGAGATACTCTCCGTTGAGTCCATGCCAGTATGTATCCTTTTCATCGTAAGCAATGAAAAGATCATCAATCGCATCAAGTTTCTTCATAAACTCCGCGTCGAGATTCGCAGGAAAGTTTTTGTCCTCACTCAAAGTCTTAATCGTTTCAAACATTCCCCGGAAGTCTTTGTAATACTTCGACATGCTCTCGAGATATTGCTTGTCCCGTGTTACACGACCAAGAAGTGTTTCGTGCTGGGCGTAGAGGACATAGGATTGCATCTGGTATCCATGCTCGACCATAGTGCTGTTTGCGTTGATTTCTTCCGTTTTCTTGGCACTGGAATTGAGAGCATAAACTCCGATAAAACCGACTAGACCGATCAGGACCAGCACGCAGACAAAACCGAGTGTCAACTTGAAACCGATTTTCATGTTATTTAACATTGCATTTTTCTCCGATTGTAAATACCGTAATGATTGTGGGAGAGAAAAAAAACCCCCCTGGCCTAAATCAGTATAGGTTATAAAAATCAACAAAGAAAAAATTTTTCGCAACAGAAAACCGCCGTCCATTCGCAATAAGCGGTATAAGCGGACCAACAGACCAACAGAGCAAAGAGCAAATCAGGCCGCGCACGCAATCAGAGCCACGCACGCAGTAAGCGGTTGAAACGTCGAATCATTGAAACGTTTTCACCGGGGTTACCGCTTACTGCGTGCGCGGCTCTGATTACCCTGTTTTCCTATTTTACCCTGTGTTAAACTTTTTCGATTATTCCAAATTTTCTTGATAAATTATTTCTTTTGAATTGGAAGTTTACTCCAGTTTTTCCGGTCGTAAGTCCGATAAGGGTTCTAGCGAGTCGGTCCATGAGCATTCATGGAACGGAAATGACACAGTATTTACACAGAATACCTCTTGGGGAATACACAATGGTACGGAAATTAATCTTATTGGCAATTTTAGGACTGATTCTTCTCGGCGAAACCGGTTGTTTGCTTCCCATGTATTCCGGCGATCCCGTCAAACGCAATCAGCAGTTGCTTTACACTTCGGAAAACATTCGTCAGATTCAGGACGAATGGGAACGGCTTTGGCTCATTGACCAGCCAAATCACATGTCTCCCAACCGCCGTCACGGGGGAATTATCTAAATTACGAATGACGAATTACGAATTACAAGTTCGTAATTCGTCATTCGTAATTCGTCATTAAAATGCTTCACGCCATATTTTTAGCGGGCGGGGTTGGAGCGCGGCTTTGGCCGGAGAGTTCCGAGCACCGCCCTAAGCAGTTCTTGAAATTCCTCGGCGATCAAACGTTGCTGGAAACAACCGTCCAACGTGTCGAATCGTTTATTCCCCGTGAGCGGCAACTGATCGTAACCGGTCAATCGATGGTTCCGCTGGTGTACGAATCGTTTCCCGGTTTGGCCCCGAACCGTATTCTCGCCGAACCGGTCGGAAGAAACACCGCGCCGTCCGTTGGTCTTGCCGCGATCCGGGTGCTCCGGGACGACCCTGATGCAACGATGCTTGTGTTACCCGCCGACCAAATCGTCAAACAGGAGCCGCTTTTCCGCGAAACGGTTCGCTTTGCCGCCGAACTTGTCGAAGAAGAACCGGCGCGTTTGATTCTTCTTGGCGTCAAACCGACTTTTCCGTCTTCCGCTTACGGGTACATTGAGCAAAACGAGCGTTTGACCGGTCCGATTGCCGAAAAATGGGGCGAACGTATCGAAGCGTTTTCCGTCAAGCGATTTCACGAGAAGCCGGATCGGGCCAAAGCGGAAGAATTCCTCGCAAGCGGTCGTTTCCGCTGGAACGCCGGGATTTTCGTATGGAAAGCAAGGACGATCCTGGAACAGTTGCGACGTTTCGAACCGGAGATTGCGGACCGGCTCGACACAATCGCTTCGAGTGTGATTCAGGACGATTTTCCCGGAATTCTCGAACGGGAATTTACCGCGATGAAGAGAATTTCCATCGATTACGCCGTTTTGGAGCGAGCGGAAAACATTTTCGTTCTCGACGCAACGTTCGACTGGGACGACGTGGGAACCTGGACGGCTCTTGACCGAATCCACGCAGGCAAACACGATGCAGCGGGAAATCTTGCTCTCGGTGCGAACCTTCTTGCGACAAAGGCCGACCGGAATATCGTCAAATCGCACGATCCGAATCACGTATTCGCTCTGGTTGGTGTTGACGATCTGGTCATCATCCAGACTGCCGAAGCGACGCTCATTGCCAAAAAAGAGGCGGTGGAACGTGAGAGGGAATGATGGGATGAGTGATAAGTGATAAGTGAAAAGTGAAAAGTGAAAAACTTCTCCCTATTTCCGATTTCCGATTTCCAATTTCCTATTTCCTATGCCCTATGCCCGATGCCCTCTACTGTTTTGAGTTCTTTCACCCTTCGACCAGAAACCGGATTTTTCGAATTTTGCGATCCGGTACTTTTTGGCTGAGCGTCGCCAGGATTTCTTTTTCGTGGAAAAAAAGTTCCTGGACGATCGCGGCATGGGGTACTTGCACTTCAAGTGCTCCCCGTTTGACGCTTCCCGGTTGCGAAATACCTTGCAAAGAATCCGGTAAATAAGGAGCGACCGCCTCGGTCCACGCTTGAAGAAGTGCGTCATGGTCCAGTTGCCGGTGCATCCCGTAACGAGCGAAAATCTGCGGCAGAATTTCCCCGATCCGCACCGCTCCGGTGGAATTCTTTTTGGTGCTTGCTCTTTTGGGACTCATATTACGAACTCAAAGTGTAAACGGATTGGTTTTGAGGCCGGAAAAGGTGTTGAAATTTAAGGGCATAGGGCATCGGGCATAGGGCATAGAATTATGACTTGTTCGACTCTCATCCATCGACGAGGAAAAGGTGGAAAATACTACTGTTTTTCCTATGCCCGATGCCCTTTGACTGTTTTGAGTACCCGTTCGTTTACGGTTTGAGGTGATTAGTGATAAAGCAATTCTCTATCCTCTATCCTCTATCCTCTATCCTCTATCCTCTATCCTCTATCCTCTATCCTCTATCCTCTATCCTCTATCCTCTATCCTCTATTTCCTACCGAAACACGTCCGCTGCAATCGAATAGGGTGCCGTTCCGAGTAGTGCGTAATTCGGGTCGACGGAAATGACACCGCCGACCCGGACCGTTCGCGTTCGATAGGAAACCCGTATCCCGTCGATCATGTGAACGTTAATCATATCGCAGGGATTCTTCGTCGGCGAGCAGAACTTGCAATGTTCCGTTGTACGTACCAACGTAAAATCCTCGATACCGGCCATTTTTCGAGTGGGGTACATGTATCCTGTGATAAAGACCTTTTCGCCATCTTCGGCAAGTTTCAAGATTTTTTCCGGCAATTTGCCTGTTTTGGAATCGGCAACCAGTTCGAGAAAATGGATCGGAATGTATCCGGTGGGGATCGAATAAAAATAAGAGTACGCCAACCAACCGTATCCGCCGATCCAGAAAACCGACGAGAGTACGATTCCGCTGACCGTCAATGTAAAACCGCCGACTTCATCGGGAGCATGAAAAATTTTCCGGAGTCCGATGATTCCCAAAGTCAAACCGAGAATCGGCAGGAACGCCAGAGCCCAATGCAGAAACGTAACCGCCGAGAGAATTCCAAAGACGAACGCTCCGACCGAGTATGCGGCAACCTGCCGATAGTCGGTCGTTTGTTCCTGCTGAATCTCATCGTGATCGGCATAAATGCCGCGAAGTGCATCATCAAATTCGGTTTTCATAGTTCAGGTGGCAGATAACAGGCGGCAGACAGCAGACAGTAGGAATTCCGGGGACACAGTCCCCGGCTCTTTGAGGAGATTTGATTCTACCATAAATGGGAATCCCTCTCAATACGCGCCCGTGCAAACATTCAGTCCGTCGACAAGTTCCATTTTTTGCGATCCCGTTGCATTTTACGTTACGCATCGTTGGCTCGTAACGCCGTTTCATTGAAGAAACACCTCTCATGTTCTGATCCAATCGGCGTGATCGATAGAACCCGCAATACAGGCAATTGACTAAATTTTTGGCCTCCTCACCAAAATCTGTGGGTGGTTTTTTAGTAAAATGAAGCTAACTGCTTTTGTATCAAATACTTACAACTGTTTTTGTGGCCGAGAAAGTGAGGTTCAAATTTGACAGATATTTCCAGATGTACTATTTC
>CAZNVM010000333.1:0-1776 GCA_964576215.1 uncultured Planctomycetaceae bacterium | reverse complement strand
ACGAAACGTGATGGCCTTTCTTCGGGATGCGATTTTCAGTTTTCTGCATGGGCTTGCTCCGCCTTCTTTACTTCCGAACAATTGTCCGCTAAAATGATCCTATCACGCCGCTGAGAACGTAGGCGGCGTGAACGGATACGTTCGCCTTGTTCCAAAGACCCCGGCAGGATCGCAGCTTCAGACCAGTATAAAGCATACGATATTGCTCCCTTGAAAGCCACTGAGGAAGCTCCTACGTTGACCGAAATTTCGAGGTTCAATAGCAAAGCATTCAAACTCGCTGTTTACGCTTCGCAGCACCGTTTGACCGGTGGTTGGCAATCTCGTACCAACATGTGGTTGCTCACACCCACGCAAAACTCGCTTCCGGCGGCTGGTCAAGCCTTACCGGGCAGGCTTTTCCTGCAAGGTGCTCTACAAAAGGTGTTGTACATGTTAACTTTTACATGATTTTCTCCTTTCTACGGACTTCTTGACGCAAGGTTGTTCTTCGGCAGCCCGGAGGCGGGTCGCAAGTCGGCGATCTTGATGACGGTACTGTCGAGTGCCCGGCGGCATGGTTTGAACGAGTTTGACTATCTGGTGGACGTGTTGTATCGGCTGAGCGACTGGAACCCGCGGGGAGACTCGATGGCGAGGCTGTTGCCGGATCGCTGGGTGGAATCACCCATCCCGCCGACCGAGACGGCGGCCCTCGTCGCCGCGAGATAACAGCTCACCTCTTCTTTTCAGCGTTCTGATCGCTACTCCTCTTATATCGGGTACAAGCCGAATCTTCTGAATACGCACTTGCTGGAACCGATACTGATGTTCCATATCCACTCCGCACCATCACCGAGAGCAGAAATGTCTTCCCTTGCCCCCAACTGCAAACGCTGCCGCCAGTAATGGACGCTTTGTTGAAACAACTCTTTTCCTTCAATCGCCGCAAATGCAACGCGAGCACTTGGTCGCGGCAATTTCCGCGTGCCCCACTCTTGGGGTAATGCGCTTTTCCCCTTTTCGCGTTTGGAAACGATGCCGACTTTGACATCCTTCCAACCCTCGGTCGTATTGACTTTTGCGGCATCCATCGTAACCTCGACAAACGCACCGGGGGCCTCAATGAAATCCTTCTGCACTTCGTCCGAATTCTTCATCCATTCTTCCATCTTCGGTGCTTCTTGCTTGCACAGTTCGCGGATCGTCATGTGGGACAACTCCAACCCGCAATACTCTTGTAAATCTTCTTTCGCTTCGACAAAGGATTTTGTGCCGCCAGCACGAACGGCGAGACGACGCAGACCGACGGTATAATCGTGTTCCAGGCCAAGCGGCTTATCGGCGACGAAGCCTGCTTGTTGGCAAGGAAGGCATTCGTCGTAACGCCGTTGGAATGTGACATCACCGGTGGCGGTCAAAATGTCTTTGTTCCTGTAGCCGCGATGTCGTTTTTTCGTTTGGCACGTTGGACAGGTGTCTGCGCGAAAATAAACTATCAAAATTACTATTTACATTCAAGGAGCAATTTGGTATGATCCGGCATGGAACGCCAAACTGCGATTTGCGATATTCAGGAAAAATTCCAACTCATGTTGCCTTCGTTCACCGAACGCACCAGGCGGGTTTGGTGTGCCGTTGAAGCGAGACAACTTGGCTGTAACCGGTCGCGTTTGCAACGGCGTCCCAGCTCAAAATCACGCGGTCCGACCCCACCACCGGCGTCAAAAACACCGGCGTCTCCGGCGGATGTAAGTCCGGAAGTGTCGTGGCAGAGATCGTTGCGTAATTGGAATA
>CAZNVM010000332.1:0-3164 GCA_964576215.1 uncultured Planctomycetaceae bacterium | reverse complement strand
AGTCGCTTTTTTCCTGGGAACGCAGGCTTCCAGCCTGCCAGTGAGTTCGTAGGCATCCTACCTGCGCAGTGAGGAGACTCCATTCCGCAACCTTCGCGCAGGCTGGAAGCCTGCGTTCCCAGGGACTTTGCAATCCTCCTGTCGGAAATAGAGCGACTTAAGCAAAAGTAAGCCGGAATGGAATTGATGCACAGTTGATATGCGTTATTGCAATGCGGCAAAATGATACATGGTGTATAAATTCGCTACTGTTTCCTGCGCAATCGTTGGAAAAGAACAATAAAGGCTTGAAATCCGGGATTATTGGCCGCTCACAAACCGTTTTTTCAAAATTTTCGAAAAAATTCCTCCCCTGATCTTGTAATACAATCGAAACCTGCTAAATTAAAAAACGTGGGAAATGAACCCACTGCAAAAACTATTTTGCAGATTTCGTGGGAATTCCACCCAATTTGGAGCAAGGTGGATTTTGCAAAATTGTGAAAAACGCTTGGCTTCGGAAGCAGAATATCGGATTCGATGACTCAAGAGAAACAACTCATCCTCGGCGAGTTCAGCCGGAAATTAGACGACCGGTTTCGGTTGTCGCTTCCGTCGGAGTTTGGCGATTTGTTTCAACCGGAGTCGGGAGACTGCGTGATTGCAAAAGAACGGCCCGGTTGCGTTTCCCTTTGGGAGCAAAGAACCTGGCAAGCGAATTTAGATGCCCGTGTCGATTTGGTCCAAGCCAAATTGAAGCTCGGCGATTTGAATCAAAAAATGTCGGAGCTTCAGAGTTTTGGACGGCTTTTGTCCACACGACACAGGCCGCTACAGTTGGAAAAAAAAGGCCGATTGATCCTCCCGGAAGGATTTCGTGAGTTTCTCGGCGTCGAAGTCGGCAAAGAAGTGATGGTCGTCGGTGCGGCGATTTGCATCGAAATTTGGCATCCGCAAAAATGGATTCAATACGTGGAAAGGCGTATTCCGAGATTCCGAAAATTACTCGATAAACTTTCTCACTGAACGAAACACCTCCGGAAGTGAACATTTGATGAATATCCGCTTAACCCTCGGACGTCAAACCGAAAACGGAAATGCAAGTTTTTCCCCTATTGGAGACGGATCAGAAGCAAATGTTCCTTCCGGAAATTTTTTTAAAGGCATCAGGCTTCGGGCTTCAGGCGTCAGGAATAGGTGATCGATGAAAAACATATATTTTTCCGTTCTTCTCCTCCTATGCCCTATGCCCTATGCCCCATGTCCTCTTGCGGCAGAACCGTTTGACGTGCAATCGGTGTTCGATCTGACCGAGTCCGAGTGGAACGAGTTCGTATCAATCCCGGAACCGATTCATTTTCCCCGTGAGCCGCTTCATTTTCCCCGTGAGCCGCTTCTGCGGTTATTGAACCGTATGGGACAACGGCACGTCGAAAGTCTTTTGCGGGACCAAAGCGTTGACGATCCGAACCGTGTTGCTTCCCTGAAACAAGGTGAAGCCGTTCATTTTTCGCAAAACGTCGAGGTCGAATCCGTTCAACGCATCGATTTCACGCCGTTTCGTAATCTTCCGGAGTTCGATCATTTTTACATTTCACGAGTGAAAATTGCGAACCAGTTCGACGCGGTTTGCGTTTCCTTGCAGGTTCCACGATTCGATCCACCGGAACGGAGCGGGTTTCTCGGAATCCTGCTCGCCCCTGGAAAAACACCGGTGTTCGCCGCTTCACGGTTGGAATGGTTTCCGCAAACGCTTTTGGGAAACTACGGCATGGACGTTGCGCTGCTGGATGCGGTTGCCCCCATTCCGCCAACCGGGATTACCCGGGAAAACCGGCACAACTTCAAATTGACCGAGGCCGATCAGGAACCGTTTTACCGCTTGCTCACTACCGTTACAAAAATTCCCGGTCAGGAAATCGACCGCAACATCCCGCCGGAAAAATTTTCGGTTGTCGAGTTGTTCAACCGTCCGCAATTTCAACAAGGTCGGCTTATTCGATTGGTCGGCTATGCCCGGCGGATCGAACGAGTCAATATCGACGATCCGGAAATTACGGCCCGATTCGGAATCGACCATTATTACCAGATTGCGCTTTTTACTGAGGATTCGCAGGGGAATCCGCTGTTTTTTTGCATCCCGAAGATTCCCGCCGGTTTACCGTTGGGCGAAGAGGAAGGTTTTCCGGTCCCGCTTTCGATTTCCGGTTTTTTTTATAAAACCTGGGCCTACCGGAAAATGGGGAGTGGTAATCCGGCGGAAGAGGAAAAAAAATCGCTTACGCAGCTTGCTCCACTTCTCGTCGGCGCAAAGATCGATTGGTTTCGACCGCAAGAAAAACCAAGCGGTCCTTCCCATTCGCTTGCTCCGCTGTATTCTTCCTCGCTTGCGTTTTTTGTGCTTGTTTTTTTATGGTTTCTCCTTCGGCGATTCCGGAATCGCTCGCAATCGGTTCGGTTCCAATTGAAATCGGTTTCTGAGGACGAAAAAAATAACCGTTAGCGACGGCGACTCTGTCTGCGGAAATTTCGAGGGATTTTCAAAATTTCTCTAAGTGGTAAACTACGGGAGTTAAAGTTTTCTCATTTCTCATTTGTTTACCATTTCCCGCGAATTCACGTTTTGTTACGGACACCGGCTGTTGAATTACGACGGCAAGTGTGCTCATTTGCACGGACATAATGGTCGTTTGATACTGACGTTGCGCTCGGAAACGCTTAATGAGCAAGGGATGGTGCTCGATTTTTCCGAGCTGAAAAACGCGATTGACCGCTGGATTCAGAAAACCATCGACCATAAAATGGTGTTGCACAAGGACGATCCGCTGGTTCCGGTCCTGCAAAAGCAAGGGGAACCGTTGTTTCTCATGGACGAAAACCCGACGGCGGAAAATTTTGCCAAGCGGTTTTTCGAATTGGCCCAATCGATGAACTACCCTGTCTGCCACGTGCAATTCTGGGAAACGGAAAAATGCTGTGCAGAGTATGGAATTACGAATTACGAATTACGAATTCGTAATTTACATTAAGTAACTGTCAAAAAATAAGTATCCGTTCACGCCGCCTACGTTCTCAGCGGCGTGATAGGATCATTTTAGCGGACAATTGTTCGGAAGTAAAGAAGGCGGAGCAAGCCCATGCAGAAAACTGAAAATCGCATCCCGAAGAAAGGCCATCACGTTTCG
>CAZNVM010000331.1:0-7173 GCA_964576215.1 uncultured Planctomycetaceae bacterium | reverse complement strand
TTTCATAGAAGTTTGTATCGAGACCGTCATTTCGCGATGCTCCATTCCGGCTTTTATTCATCTCCCCCAATAAAAGCCGGAATGAAGCGAAGCGAAATGACGGTAAAATCAGTAAAAATCGTAAACTTGTCGACGGACTGCGACGGGGCTCGAAACTGAAACGGAACCAAACGGGGGATGTTACCAAGTCCGATTTTTGACTTCAGGGCCGAATAAATAACGATTATATCGATTTTTCTGATTTTAACTACATTTTCTCTTTTCGAATGGCCGATGGTGATAGACGGTATACTTTACTTATTGCCTGTCCCCTCTCCTTATCATCGAACTATGGGCCTGAGTCTCAACCAAGCACTGAACACCGCAAGCATGGGCATGAGTGCGGCGGAATCGAATATTAACGTGATTGGTAATAATTTATCCAACGCGAATACGACCGGTTTTAAAGCGAATCGGGCCGATTTTGCCGACATTTTTTACCGAACCTACAGTTACGGGAGTGCTCCCTACGCAACCAACGCGGGAGCCAACCCGGAACAGATCGGCCTCGGCGTCCGTTTGACCGGTGTTACGACCGATTTCTCGCAAGGGACCATCAAGGACGGAATGACTTCGACTGACATGGCGATTCAGGGGGACGGGTTTTTCATTCTTCAGCCGGACCCGAACAACCCGAACCTCCGCTATTTCACGCGAGACGGCGTGATGAAGCGAAACGCTGCCGGAGAACTGGTCAGCTCGAACGGCCAGTACGTCATGGGCTACACAATCAACGACAAGTTCCAACTTCAGACCGACAAACTCTCGAAATTGTCCATCCCATTGGGAGAAATGAAGATTGCCGAAGCGACGGAGCATGTCGTTCTCGACGGCCTTCTCAACGCAACCGGCGACAATGCGACACAGGGGACCGTGATCGTCAGCGACATGCTTTCCGACCTGAGCAAAAGCAGTCCCGGCTTCGAATCCCTGGCGGTTTCGACGGTCTCCAAGCCGAACGTGGAACTCCTTTCAACGACCGCAACCGGTCAGACGGGAACGGGCAGCCTCGATACGGGAGACTACATCTACCGTTTTGTTTTCGTGGATGCTGCGGGGAACGAGTCGGACTATTCCGCTCCGATCCATGCCGCCGTCCAGGAAGGGGAAAACAGTGTCCTTTTGACGGGCCTCCCTCCAGCAAACGACGCTTACACGACCTTGCGAATTTACCGGGCCGACGCGCCGGAAAACCCGACCGATCCCGGCGTGTTCTACAAATTGGCCGATTTGAGCCTCGCCGGTAATCCAACGGAATACACCGACACGACTGCGAGAGAAGCGATTGTTGACGAGAAAAACGAACTCGACCAGGCCCGGTTGAGCGGAAGGTATACGTACTACGTTACCTATTTCGACGCCAACGGCAACGAAAGCCGTCCGTCGGCACTGAGCAGCCCGATCACGACTAGCGGCGGCAAAGTCGAATTGAGCGACATTCCGGCGGTCGGTTCGGAGAATCCCGATGGTTGGATCGGACGCAACATTTACCGCTGCACGGCGGACAATTCGGAAGAATTTTTTAAAGTAACAACAATTGCCGACATGAATCCGGGCACAAAGTTCATCGACAGCCTCCCGGATTCCACGTTAAAACTTAATACACCGCTGAGCAAAGCCGGACTTGGAAACGTTTTGGCCAACGAAAGCACCAAGTTGGTCAACCTCGGTAAAATGCAGGACGACGGAACGTTCCAGCCGCAGTTTCAGGTCGGAACGCTCGAATTTACGCCCAATAAGGGGGGGGCCAACCTGAAAACGCAATCGTTGCAAATCACCGAACAGACGACGGTTGCGGAATATCTCCGCTTCCTGGAGCAATCGCTCGGTTTGCGGACCGGGAACAGCGACAGCATTCCGCCGGATCAGGGGGCGTTCGGGCAACTGATCAACGACGGAAAACCGGGCGCGGAAATCAAAAACGGGTCGATTTTCATTCTCGGCAATTCCGGTACGAAAAACGCGATTGATGTGGACGCCGGCGATTTCAAACTGCGAACGACCAGCGGAGTGAAAGCCGTCGGGATCGATTACGGTGCCATTCAGCAAGCCACAGGAGAAAGCCTCAGCATGACGATGGAGGTTTACGATTCGCTCGGAACGCCGGTCAACGTGAAAATGACGCTGGTGTTGCAGGAGAAAACCGACACGGAAACGATTTACCGTTGGTACGCCGATTCGAACGACAATCAACCGCTCGTCGGCAACGAAATCGGGCTGGGCACCGGTCTGATCCGATTTGATTCTCACGGAAAATACATCGACGCGACGAACACGAACATCACGGTCCAGCGGACGGACCTCGCAAGTAAAAGTCCGATGAATTTCAGTTTCGATATGGCCCTCTCTTCGGTTGCCGCCCTTTCGACGACCAAGCCGGACATGACGATGAAGTCGCAGGACGGAGCCGGAGCGGGAATCCTGATCGATTTCACCATCGGAACCGACGGTGTCATTCACGGTATTTTTTCCAGCAACGTGGTCCGACCGCTCGGGCAGGTGTTATTGGCGACGTTTATTAATGACGAGGGACTGGTCCGGCAGGGGGACAATTTGTTCCGGGAAGGATTGGCGAGCGGACATGCGAAAATCGGCGTGCCCGGAACCGGAACCGCCGGCGTCATTCGGGGAAATTCGATTGAACTGTCGAACACCAACATCGGTCGTGAACTGATTGACATGATTTTGGCGTCCACCATGTACCAAGCGAACGCAAAAATCATCACCACCACAAACGTCATGATGGACGCCCTGCTGCGAGCCGTTGGCTAATTACGAATTACGAATTACGAATTACTTTTTGAAAATTCGTAATTCATAATTCGTAATTCGTAATTCGTAATTTAAAAAATGGTTCGTTTAACACGCCTGAACAATACGGAATTTTTGCTCAATGCGGAGTTGATCAAGTTCGTGGAAAGTTGCCCGGACACGGTGATTACGCTGGTCAACTGTGAAACAATGATGGTCCGCGAATCCGTCGACGAAGTCGTCAAGCGAATCATGAAGTACCACCAAACCAAAAACCTCATACCTAAAGACGGAATTATGAATTATGAATGATGAATTATTTGTACTGTCCAATTTATCCGTTTACCTTGCACTCCGGTGAACCAAAACCCCAACCTTATTCCCTTAGTAACAAAAATTGCCCCCCCACAACCCCTTATTCCCTTATTTCACAAATGCGAGTGAATAAGGGAATAAGGGAAGAATGGCAGGGGGGATTCCTTGTTATTAAGGGAATAAGGTTGATCCATCAGTCATTTAACGTTTCTGATGATCGCATAAATTGGACAGTATAATTATTATCAATTCATATTTCATAATTCATAATTCATAATTCATTATGGACATCGGAACAGTAGTAGGCCTGATTCTTGGAACGGCGATGGTTGCGGTTTCCGTTCCCTTGGGGGGCGGTTCGTTTATGGCGTTTTGGAACACGTCCGGTATTGTGATGGTGGTCTGCGGGGCGGCGTGTTGTGTTTTGACCAGTTTTCCCCTGAGGCAAGTCTTAAAACTTATGGGGATCGTCAAAAAATCGATTTTCAATAAGGATGTCGATCTGGTCGTGGCGATCGAACAAATTGTTTCCCTGGCCGAATCGGCCCGTCGGGAAGGACTCCTCTCCCTGGAAAACAGGATCGAAGAGATTAGCGACCCGTTCCTCCGGCTTGGTATCCGTATGGCGATTGACGGCATGGGTGCCGACATCGTTGAAAATATCATGCGGACGGAAGTGGACGCCGTCGCCGGTCGCCACGAAAGCGGCAAGGCCATGTTGGAAGCATACGCGAAATACGCCCCGGCGATCGGGATGATGGGAACCCTGATCGGATTGGTCATCATGCTCGGAGACATGCAGCCGGAAACGCTTGGTAAAGGGATGGCGGTTGCCATTTTAACGACACTCTATGGTGCGTACATCGCCAATATCCTTTGTCTGCCGGTGGCCGATAAACTTGCGTTTTTCAGTGCCGCCGAACTGCTACGCATGGAAGTCACCATTCGTGGGATCGTTTCGATCCAGTCCGGTGAAAATCCCCGTGTCATCAAACAAAAACTCCTCACCTTCATCCCACCCAACGCCCGACCGCCCGAAGAAGAAGCGGCTGGTTAAATTACGAATTACTATTTTTAATTACGAATTACGAATTACGAATTACTATTGAAGTTTGATACTTGAACGTAATTCAGAATTCGTAATTCGTAATTCTGAAAGAAATGGCCCGACCAAAAAAATGTCCACCTGCCGGGGCACCGGAATGGATGGTGACTTATGGCGACATGATGGGGTTGCTTTTGACCTTTTTCATCATGCTTTATGCCCTGAGTTCGATTGACGAGACGAAAGCGACTGTCGTTGCCGACGCGTTTAGTCTCCAGTTTGGACCGACGGGGCAAACGATTCCCGTTCCCGGTCCACAACCGCCGGCCAATTCCAATCGGCAAAGGCTTGAAAGCACCGGACGCGGCAAACGAAGCCAAACCTTTATGGGGGGGAACCCGGTATTGGCTCCCAAAGGGGATTACGCTTCGGTGCAAACCATCCGCCCAAAGCGGGAAAGAATCACCGGTGGTGTCGTCTATTTCGGTTTGGGATTGGATGAACTTGATGGTATCGCCAGGGAAGATATTCGCATCATCGCCGACCAGCTTCGTGGTACACCCTTTAAAATTGAAGTCAAAGGGCACACTTCGATTGAGCCGGGAATTCATGCCAATAACCTTGACGTTCTCGCTTTCAATCGTGCGATGAATGTCAAGCATGAGTTGATCCGGCTTGGTGTTGACGGAAAATTGATTCAAGTGAAGTCGGTCGGTCCTAACGAACCGGTTCCCGCCTCATTAAGTACCCCTGGTCGCACGCCCCAAGAGGCAAACGCTTTTGTTGAAGTGGTGAAACTTCTTGAGCTTCCCGAACGCCAGGGGGAGTAGAAATTTTGTGTGCATCCTCCTCATGAACTTCGAAGAGAGTCTCTCGAAAAACGAAATTTTTTTGGTAGAATATCCGTAAATTCGTTTTTTTCCACAAATTCGAAAGTTCCCCTTTTAGGAGTATCACCATGAAAAAAAATGACCGTTTCGCTTGTGTCGGATTGGTTCTTTTTGCTGTTCTTTTTTCGCTTGCGAGTCGTTCTTTTGCCCAAACCAACGCCGAAGCAAGTACAAGATATGAACGCATTGTTCAATCCCAACGTCTTGATTTTCTTCCTTATGACTTGCGGGTGGAATACCTGAAATCGCCGGTCGGTATCGACGTGGACAAACCGCGATTCAGTTGGAAAATCCAGTCCCAAACCAACGGCGAAATGCAAACCGCTTATCAAATCACCGTTTTTACGCCGGGAAGCAACGATGCGGTTTGGGCGACTGGAAAAGTCTCCTCAAAGCAAATGGTCGGAATTGAATATGCCGGTCCGCAGTTGAAGTCGGGAACTGTTTATTTCTGGAACCTCACCACCTGGAACAAGGACGACAGGGAATCGTCCACCATCCAAAGCCGCTTTTCAACCGGAATCAACGAGTGGAGCGGAAAGTGGATCGGACTTGACGAAGAGGAAACCACCGAAACAATCGTCGACCTCGACGGAGCCAAGTGGATTTGGCCCGAAAACGTCGCCGACGCCCCGGTCTGCAAAGCGGCCTTTCGGAAAACGTTCGATCTCGCGACTCCGGTGATGAAAGCTTATTTGGCGTTTACGGCAGACAATGGGTACAACGTTTACCTTAACGGCAAGGAAGTCAGTAGCGGAACGAATTTCAAATCCGCCATCTTGGTTGATGTTACGAAAAACTTGAAATCCGGCAAAAATATCCTGGCGGTCGAAGTGCAAAATCAAGGCGACGCTCCGAACCCCGCCGGACTTTTGGGAACACTCAAAATGGCGTGTGAAGATGAAAGCGAGTTCGTTTTGAAGACGGATTCGACCTGGAAAACCATTTATGATGTTCCGGCGAATTTCCAAGATGCAAATTTCGATGATTCCGCCTGGAACGACGCCGCTGTCATCACCGTTTACGGTGGTGGCCCTTGGAATGATGTCTCGATTGACGTTCCGCGAAAGAGCCTGCCTGCAAGGTATCTGCGGAAGGATTTTATGTTGGACCGCTCTCAAATTGTTCGGGCAACCGCTTACATTTCCGGGCTTGGGTATTACGAACTCTATTTGAACGGGCATAAAGTCGGCGATCATGTTTTGGACCCGGTCTTGACCGATTACGACAAGCAGGTTCCTTATGTGACCTATGAAATTGACCCCCAGCGGTATCGCCCGAATGAGAACACCATCGGGGTGATTCTCGGTAATGGCCGATTCTACGCCCCGCGATTGACCGACCCCACGAATACGCGGACATTCGGTCACCCGAAACTGATATTCCAGATGGTCCTTGAATTCCGCGACGGTACCACCCAAACCATCATAAGCGACGAATCCTGGAAGATCACCACCAACGGCCCGATCCGCGAAAATTGCGATTACGACGGCGAAATTTACGATGCCCGGTTGGAAATTCCGCAATGGGCCGATCCCAAAAAACCGCAGGTCTCGATTGACGCCGACTTCAGGGGGGCCCAGGTCGTCGAAGCTCCGAAAGGAAAACTTGTCGCACAAATGATGCCGCCGATGCGGAAAACGGAAGAACTCAGGCCGCTTTCGGTGACCCAGGTCAGGCCGGGTGTCTGGGTATACGATTTCGGCCAGAACATCGTCGGGTGGTGTCGCTTGAACATTCGCGGTCCGGCGGGGACGCAGATTACGCTCAGGCACGCCGAGACGCTTCAAACCGAAGGGCCGGACAAAGGGATGTTATACGTCGCCAATTTGCGTAACGCGAAATGCCGCGATATTTACACCCTCAAAGGAGAAGGGAACGAAACCTACGAGCCGCGATTTACCTATCACGGTTTCCGGTACGCGGAAATCACCGGGTTCCCGGGCCGCCCGAACCTTAATACGCTTACCGGTTGTGCCGTGAACCCCGACCTGCCGATTGTCGGGAAATTCGAGTGTTCCAATCCGCTCATCAACCGGATTTACAAGGCGATTGAATGGGGTGTCCGCGACAATTACCTGAGTATCCCCACTGACTGTCCTCAACGGGACGAGCGGCAAGGTTGGCTGGGAG
>CAZNVM010000330.1:0-4476 GCA_964576215.1 uncultured Planctomycetaceae bacterium | reverse complement strand
AACGTTGGAATTTCAAGTATTTATCCCCAATTGCCCATTTTAACACGCGAAATCACGGTCAACAGCAAAAAAACAGGAGATTCCATAACTTATTGTACCACAATGGGTTACAAACAAAATTTTATTATACAGTCAAATTATTTACACGCAAATCAAACACAATAGAAGCGTTATCAATAAAAATATTGCGGAATTGTGTGGTGTACAACAAATTTCGGGCACTTGCTCTATGATAATCAAACCATATTTCCGCGAGATGTTTCACGCCGTTCTTTTCCATTGTGGTGCACATAAAGTAAGAGAGTATGAATTTATTGATACCACATCAAAGTATTACGGTTTTTTCACACTTCAACCCAAAACAAAAAATGCAAGCAATTTATGAACCCAAAGGCGCAGCAAGAGAATACGCACCCTATGCCATGAACCTCTATCGTGGTTGTTCACACGGTTGTATCTACTGTTATGCTCCGGCGTGCCTTCGCATGACACGCAGGGAATTTTCGTCCGTAACCCCGCGTGGTGGAATTCTCGAAGCGTTAGAAAAGCAACTCTCCAAGTGGATACCGCCGAAAACAGTTTTGCTTTGTTTCACTTGCGACCCTTACCAAGACTGTGAACAAGAATTTCGTATCACACGCCAAGCTCTTGAACTCATGGATGGTAAAGTTCCGTCTGTCGCTGTCCTTACCAAGGGCACTCTTGTATCACGTGATTTTGATATTATCGCAAAAAACAACTGGACAATCGGAGCAACGCTTAGTTGTTTTTCAGAAGAAATGGCGTTAGAATTTGAACCGCACGCCGCCTTTCCCGTCAATCGTATCGCAATGCTTCGAGATGCCGAAAAGAATGGAATCAAAACATTTGTTTCAATAGAACCCGTAATCTCTGTTGACGAAATGAATATGGTGCTTGAGAATATCAGTGATTTGAAACTTGAAAATGGTGTTAGAATTGGAAAATGGAACCATGACAAAGAAGCAAATATGATTGACTGGAAATCCGTTTTGCAAATAGCTGTAAAATTTGGAAACACCAAAAAAGTTTATATAAAAAACGAACTCGCCAAGTACGGTGATCCGCCTCAAGAATTGCGCAAAATGTTTTTTGAGTGATGCAACAATTCAATAAATTGCAAATGCCAAGTGTGAAATTTGGAGACCCGTGTCCTTTGTGTGGATGTACAGGACGTACAGGGTACGTTGGAACGCGCAAAGTTCCGATTGGACAACGAAATACAAAACAGGAGTTTTACGTAATTCGTTATACCAAGTGCAAACGTTGCGGTCATAAACGGCGCGAATTACGTATAGAAGTTCCTGAATAATTTTTTGAAAATTTCTTACCAGATGTTCGAACCTCGAACATTTGCTCTTTACGTTGTTTTGACATGAGAGTAATCTCGTTATAGAGACGCGCGAATCGAATCATGCCAAAACGAAAATCCAGTAAAAAAAAAACTGTCATTGACCTCGACTATGAACGAGAACAAGCCATTCAGGTTTGCCGTGCTGTAATTGCAATTAACCTAAAAGCAGATCAAAGACTTGTGATTACAGCCCAGAAGGAACTGAATAAACTTCTCGGACTTTATCAGAGGCCAATCGAAGCGGAGATTGAAGCAACCGGTAACACCAACACCGATTTGGACAAAATTCGTGAACACTTAGAACCGCTCGGACTCGCCCCTGAAGGAACACCAATTGTTGAGCTTGCCCGTTTAGCCGTTTCGGAAATTATTCACTTGAAATCGTTTGATTTAACACACACTCTCGGAGGTCCATAGCGACAGGGAAGTCGCCCGACCCCTTTAACCCATTTTTACTGCCATGCGACTTACACGATTTTTTGACTTTCAGAAATTTGTTTCTGAAAATTTACAGACGTCGTTCATTCTTCACGCGACCAAGACGACGAACTTTTCGGACGAAGAAGCGACGCGGGAACTGTTTCGGCATATCGCCGACGGTCTTGTTGCCGCCGCCAAGCTGACGCCGAACAAGATGGACGACCAACTCGCGGCGATTTTTCAATATGGTGTCAACAGCAACCTCTGCTGGAAGGCGTTTTGGAAGATCGTTCACCTGATCCCGAACCCGACGCCGGAGGCCGTGACCACCGAACTTTGTAAAGAATTTGTCGTTGTCGCGGACGATTGTGCCGCATCGCCGTCCGACAGCTACGCCGGTGTTGGAATGTTCAACCTGTTCACGATGATTCAATTCGTGCGACTCGCCATCCAAGTTTACAACTTCATCAAAGGTTTGAACCATGCGTAACATGCAAGAGCGACTCAAGGCTATCGAAGCAACTTTCAACGCATTGGAAGAACAAGCCAGTGTAGTGAAGTCAAAACTGGATTCGCTGGAAAAACAAATCGCCGGAACGGAAGAACCGCCGAGCATTCCGCTATCGGTGCCGGTGTCGATTCCGTCCGGCGATACTCCCGTCGATCCGGTCAACCGCAGTAGGCTGTTGTTTTGGTTGGTATTCGCCATCATCGGAATCGCCATAGGATTCGTCGTAGGCAGGTTTTCGCAGTCTGATTCCCTGCCTCCGGCCCCGGTCCTCGTGTTCGAACTGCCAAGTGAACGACGTGAATTCCTGAAAGAAAACTTGGAACGATACCACGATCATAGAAACGGCGGTGCCGCTAAAGACGTTGCGGCAGAGGCGTTTATCCTCAACACCTCGCCGATTTTTCAAAAACTAAACGACGACGAACCGCAAGCAGAGTCGACAGACGACAGACGGCAGACGACAGAGTTTATGATGCCGCCATCAAGTTTGTTTCAAATGCCAGAACCACCGATCAGGGAACCAAGTGAACCAACAAAAAATCCTCCAAGTACCGTTACTGAAATACAACGTGATTCGACGCAACCCACCGCAAGAGCACCGCACCGGCGTGGACAGTTTCTGCGATGGTAAGCACTAACCACTAATCTCTGACCACTACTTCCGTGCGATTTTCAAAAAAACTCATCTTCCCAGTCCGAACCGTTCCCAACGCTGCACACGATACCGGGTGTCTCGAAGCGGACATGTTCGATGGCGAACTGGAAGCATTCGCATTGAGCAACGCGGTGCCGTATGAGGCATTGCACTTGCGAAGCGAAGATGATGCGCCGATCATTGATTTCGGATCACTGGAAGCGTTTTTTGAGAAACGTCGAAAACGCTCTGAAATCGGCAAACCAAAATTCTCGTGGCAAGATGGGTTTTACTTCTACAACCAGGGGAGTCTTGGCAGTTGCACCGGGCACGCCGCCGCCCATGCGTTCATGGCGTCGAACCGGCATATTCGACTTCACAACGGAAGCGTTTTCGAGAAGCGAATCAATCCCATCGGGGCGTGGTTCAAAAGCAAGAACTGGAGCACCAGCGGCGGACAGTCGGTGGCACGGATGGCCGCAGAGGTCAACGAATTCGGAAACACGCCGGTTTCGAGAATTGGCAAAGACAACATCAAACCGAACAAAAGCATCATCCTTGCCGCCGCAAAAGATGCGGCATTGAATCAATCGGGAATCTGCTTTTTCGCACCGACGGCAGAGAACATTATCAAGTTTGCAAGAAGCGGCATCGGGACGTTTATCGGAAACCGGTTGCGTGTGCAGGGTACGGACACCAACAAGGATGGACTGCGAATACCCAAGTTTGGAGGAACTTGGGCACACGCGACCGCCTTCACCGACTACGTGAGGATCGGAGACAGAGAGTACGTTTTCTGGCTTAACAGTTGGGGACCGATTTACAAGGTTGCTGACCGACACAACACGCCGGAATGGGGGTGCTGGATGGACCGAAACCATTTGGACCGATTTTTGGCGTCCGCCTCAAGTTTCGGAAACGCCTGTGCCGTGTTTGCGGAATAAGAAAGGAGACGACATGCAAATGCTTGGTGTAGAAGTATCGACGCTTATTCTTGCCCAATGCCCTGTTTTGGCGGCCTTGATTTGGTTTCTTGTGAAAATCACACGGGAGAATTATCGGCATATGGAAAAGATGCAAGAACAGTTTCAGCATGCGCTCGAGAAAATTGTTGATCGAATCACCGACCACCTTGGCCGAATAGAACACGATGTCACCGTTTTGACGGCTCAAAATCAATTGCGGCTCACGAAGTCGCTCAACGACAACGCAAATACGGAAAACCATTCCAACTAACTTTCCGTTCCACCTTTTTTCCACAAAACAATCATGCCAATCGACGAATTCGCACAACAGGTCAGCCTTGACGTAACCGACAAGGTGATGACACCACAAGAAATTCAAAACAAGTTCGGGATGAAAAACCTGCCGATGATTTCCGATCTCGGACAGGGCCGGTTTCTGTCCATTCTCGCCCTCGAACTTGACCGGGAACTCACGCCGACCGAATACTTTACTCTTGTCGGAGGAATCAAGGCACAGCTCGACGATTTGAATCCGACGGCCCAGATGCTTGCGGCAAACGAAATTCCGGTATTT
>CAZNVM010000329.1:0-1741 GCA_964576215.1 uncultured Planctomycetaceae bacterium | reverse complement strand
CCCAAAATATTCTACCACGCGAATCCGTTTATGAATATTCAAACCGTCAGTGATGATGAGCAATTTCTGAGACGCAGCCAGCTCCCGTTCTAAGTTATTAGGCATTGATTGTAAAGAAGTCAAAGCCCCCACAAAAAAATTTTTCCCGAGTTTTAGAGGAACAGCCCCCTAAAAAACTTCTAAAAGCCGCATAAAAAATGGATTTTTTGCTTGACAAACACGCCAAAATATGGTACAATATATTAGGTTCATAGGTTGTAACATAGGAGGCTTGAAATGTTTGTCGAATGTGTAAATCGAAAAGGTCTTACCCCCTACCTTCGCGTAGCCGAAACTTACGCCGAAACGAAAGGCGGCATTACAAAAATCAAGAAGCGTATCGTCAAAAGCATCGGCTCCTTGCCGACATTCGATGACGGTAAGCCCGACTTCGTGAAACGTCTGAAGGATTCTTTCAAAGACGGGAAACCCATTATTGAAGGGCTTACCGCGCTTGCGGGCGGCAATCCTACGCAGGATGTCATAACCTTTCGTTGTGACCGCGGCGTCGCCAACGATTGCTTCTGTGACCCGAAGAACATCGGATATTTTTTACCCGACGCTCTTTTCGATTCGCTTGGCATAAACGATGTTTTAAGGTCTTTCAAATCCCGCGCCGGACTGAATTATGACCTGAACGGCATTGCCAAGCTTCTGACGTTTGGGCGGACGCTTTCGCCCGATTCCAAGCTGGGAACCTTTGAGGACAAGGACGATTATCTTTTCCCCATAACCAAAAGCGATAGACTCTCCGACGTTTACGCCGCCCTCGACTGCCTGCACGATAAATCCGAAACCATACAAAAGCGAATGAACCTGAAAATCGGTCAAACAATCGGTCGGAACACGGAAGCTTGCTATTACGATGTCACCAACTACTACTTCGAGATTGACGGAAATGATGCCGATGAGCTTGATGAAGAAGGTGTAGTCGTAAAGCCGGGGTTGCGTAAAAAGGGTGTTTCCAAGGAAAAACGCGGTGAACCGATTGCCCAGATGGGACTGTTTATGGACGACAATGGCATACCGATTTCCTATCAGCTTTTCCCGGGCAACAACACCGACACGACCACCCTGCGCCCCGCCATGAGGAAAACCGTGGATAACATGAACTTCGGACGGGTTATCATCGTGGCGGACGGGGGTTTAAACAGCGGGCCAAACATCGCACACATCCTCGGCGGCGGCAACGGCTATATCGTCGCCAAAAGCACGAAAAAGAGCGACAAAACCGTCAAGGCTTGGATTTTGGACGATGCGGGTTACGTTTGGAACGACACTCGAACCTTCAAAGTCAAATCCCAAATCCGAACCCGAAAAGTCAAAGCGGAGGACGGTTCCTTTCAAGAAATCACCGAAAAGCTGGTTTGTTTCTGGAGCAAAAAGCATTACAACCGTGAACGGCATGAAAACCGGAAATTCATAGAGTACCTCGAATCCGTCGTCGCCTTCCCCGACAAGCTCAAAGACAAGCCGCGCAAAATTGAGAAATTCCTTAAAAAGACTGCGGTTGACAAGGCGACGGGTGAAGTGGTCAACACAGCAACAACGCTTTCGCTTGACATGGATAAAGTTCGCGCATACCTTGATTTAATGGGCTATTACACGATTATGACCAGTGAGATCGATAAGTCAGACGAGGAAATTATCAGCAAATACCACGGTTTATCAAGGATTGAGGATTCCTTCCGTATTGTGAAAT
>CAZNVM010000328.1:0-10854 GCA_964576215.1 uncultured Planctomycetaceae bacterium | reverse complement strand
ATTTGACAGATATTTCCAGATGTACTATTTCGATACAACGTGACTGAAATACTTTACTTTCAAGGTCCATTATCTACTTTTCTGTTCCACATACCTCAAAAAACCTATTTTTTTACCCACAGATTCTGGTGGGGAACCAAGATTTTTTTCACTCAGAAGAATGTGTAGCACCGTTTGTCCGTGACGATACCTGGCGTCCAGATTGATTTTCGAGTCCACCAGGAACGAGCAGAGATCGTAATTTCGGGTCAGTGCGGCGTAAAACAACGCTTCGGATGTGCAAATGTCTCCTTGTTCAAAGTGAAGGTCCGCTCCGGCGTCAAGCAGGATTTTTCCGATTTCCTTGTTACCCAGTGCAACGGCATAGACCAAAGGAGTTTGAATGAGATCACCGACTTTGCCGGGCGTGTTTACGTCGGCATTTTTCGCAAGGAGTGCTTTGATGATCTCGACGTTTTCGTTCACAATCGCAAGGAACAGCGGTGAACAATTGCGACCGCGAACCGCCTTCAAAGATTCCGGGGAGATCGAATCGATCAAAATCAACGCCGCTTCGGTATGATCGTTGGCAATCGCCGCCTCGAGGGGCGTGTAATAGATTTCTCCCGCTGTTCCCTTCCGGGCAATGTCTGCTTTGGCACCATGTTGGAGAAGTAAACGACATAACTCCGCTTGACCGCTCATGGCGGCATAGTGAAGTTGCGTCAAACCGTTGGCGTCGGCTTCGTTGACGTAAAAGGCGTTTTTTTCCAGAAGTTCTTTGCAAACCTCCAGATCACCGGCGACCACCGCCTGGCCGAACAACTTTTTGATGGCGTCGTACCCTTCCTTGTAAACGCTTTCGGGAACCCGTTGCCCGAACGTTACGTTTGCACATGACATCAATACGGCAAAAATTGCGACAACGGAACTTGAAATTTTCATTGGCATGGCAAAACTCCGGAAAACAAATTGGGCAAGATTCTTGTTCTCAACACAATTCACAATCCGTATTTTACCCCAAAAAACTGCTGACGCAAGAACAACGAGCCGCGAATCAGGAAAATTGCAAAGTCCGTCGACAAGTTTGTATCGAGACCGTCATTTCGCGGTGCTCCATTCCGGCTTTTATTCATCTCCCCCAATAAAAGCCGGAATGAAGCGAAGCGAAATGACGGTAAAATCAGTAAAAATCGTAAACTTGTCGACGGACTGGGAGGATTGCAAAGTCCCTGGGAACGCAGGCTTCCGGCCTGCGCAAAGGTTGCGGAATGAAGTCTCCGCCCTGCGCAGGTAGGATGCCTACGAACTCACTGGCAGGCTAAGAAGCCTGCGTTCCCAGGAAAAAAGCGACTTTGCAATCCTCCTGAGCCGCGAATCTCTCTCACGTTTGCGGACCTGATTGTTTCCTCAATTGACACGCCAGGCAGGGCATTTTGGTTTTGGCACCACAAAGGGGACAGCGGCGGGGCGGACCTTGCGGCGAAACAACCTTGGCGTCTTCCTGGGCCGACAAGTAGCGGGTGAGTTTTCTCGTGCCTCGAGCGATTGCACCGACCGTGCCGCGACTGATGCCGAGCATTTTGGCGACTTTTCTTTGCGAAAACTTTTTTTCTTTCAAAAGAAACAGAATACTGAGAACAACTTGAGGTTTTAACATGAAAATAAGGTCAAAAATTTATACAAAAAACATGTCTTTTTTTTCGCAAAAAACCGAATAGATGTAATAATGGCCGCTCCGTAATTAATCGGGAAATGCCGGTTATTTTGTACAGTTTCTGCTTAAAACAGCACCCGGTTTTATCGATAAAATAGTTTATTTTTATCTATTTTAAAATCAAAATTGGTCCATTATTTTTAAAAAGAGGTCAAAAAATGACTTTACAAGCGTACAGTTCGGCAAAACTGGAAAAACTCGCATTACGGGTATTGGACATCTCGACGCAGTTACGAGGGATTGCCAAAGATTTACAGGCGAACCAGCTGGAAGAACTCCGGATCAACGACAAAAAAGCCCTGTTATGGTGCGAAAATCTGGAAATTTGGGCACAGAAGAACCGGAATAACCTGGACCTGATCGTAAGACAAATGAGAAATGAGAAATGAGAGCCGGTAACGGTGTTGCCGCTCCGGCTTCTTACGTTCCCCTTCCCTGTTTTTCTTTTACCGGCTAGAATTTCCGGCTCAAAACTGGTTTCACTCCGTACGAGAGCCGCTCTATGTCGCAAACACGCCACGACCTCCGCAATATCGCCATCATCGCTCACGTCGATCACGGGAAAACGACGCTCGTGGACTGTATGCTGCGCCAGTCCGGCCAGTTCCGGGATTCGCAACTGACCGGGCAGCAGATTCTCGATTCGAACGACCTCGAACGGGAACGCGGGATCACGATTCTCGCCAAAAATATCGCAATTCCGTACAAAGGGGTGAAAATCAACATCATCGACACCCCGGGCCACGCCGATTTCGGCGGCGAGGTCGAGCGGGTGCTTCGCATGGCCGACGGGTGCCTGGTGCTCGTTGACGCCGCCGAAGGGCCGATGCCGCAAACCCGGTTCGTGCTCGGAAAAGCCCTCGAACTTGGACTCAAGCCGATTGTGCTCGTCAACAAGATCGACCGTAAGGACGCCCGACCGAAGGAAGTGCTTAACGAAATGTACGACCTGTTCATCCAGCTCGGCGCAACGGATGACACCATCGATTTTCCGTACCTTTTCGGGAGCACGAAGAATGGGTTCGTACAAAAATCGCTTGACGAACCGAACGAGAATCTCCTGCCGCTGATGGAGATGATTTTGGAAAAAATTCCCGCTCCGGTGGTCGAAATCGGCGATCCGGTGCAGATGCTTGTAACGACCATCGACTGGTCCGAGTTCGTCGGTCGAATCGCCATCGGGCAAGTCCGGGCCGGAAGCATCCGCAAAGGGATGAACGTCGTGATGATGCAATCCGGCGACCGAGCCGTTCCCGGCAAGATCGCCCAGCTTTACACGTTCGACAAGCTCGGCAAAACAGAGGTTCACGAGGTGGACGCCGGGGACATTGCGGCGGTCGTCGGGCTGACGCAGATCGAAATTGGTGATACCATCTGCCCGCCGTTGCATCCGGTCGCTTTGCCGCGAATTCATGTCGACGAGCCGACGCTTCGCATGACGTTCAGCATCAACAATTCACCGCTCGGCGGCAAAGAGGGGACGTTCGTAACGAGCCGGCACTTGCGGGACCGGTTGTTCCGGGAACTGGAGCGAAACGTCGCTCTCAAGGTCGAGCCGATTGAAGGGACCGAGCATTTTTCCGTGTCGGGACGCGGCGTGCTGCACCTGTCCGTGCTGATCGAAACGATGCGGCGGGAAGGGTACGAAATCTCCATCGGCAAGCCTGAAGTGATTTATCGGAACAATAATGGTGTCATCGAGGAACCGTTTGAAACGCTGCTTGTCGAAGTACCGGACGCCCAGACCGGGCCGGTCATGGAACTGGTCGGCGGTCGGCGTGGAGTGCTTTCGGAAATGACGAATCGCAATGAGTACAATATTCTGAAATTTTCGATTCCCGCACGGGGCCTGATCGGTTTGCGAACCCGGCTTTTGACGGCGACGCAGGGAAACGCGGTGATTCACCACCGCTTCGAAGGATACAAGCCGAAGGAAGCGGACATACCGGGCCGGGCGAACGGCGTTCTGGTGTCAATGGTGTCAGGTCGGGCAAACGCTTACGCCATTGACGCCCTGCAAGCGAGAAGCGAACCATTTGTCGCACCCGGCGATGTTGTTTACGAGGGGATGATCGTCGGCGAAAACGCCAGGAACGAAGACATGGACGTCAACCCGACGAAGGAGAAAAAGCTGACGAACATGCGGGCAAGCGGTTCGGACCGTGCTCTCATTTTGAAACCGGCAAGACGCTTTACGCTGGAAGAGGCACTCGAATACATCGAGTCGGACGAACTGGTCGAAGTAACACCCTCACAAATCCGGTTGCGCAAAATTTTGCTCAAAGAAATCGACCGCAAACGGGAAGCCCGTCGGGCAAAAGTTTAGCCGAGCTCGTTGATTCAATACACATCACTCTTCGCCCGAAACGGTCCGGGTCGAACCGGCGAAGGGGCGGTTTCCAGTCGCGGCGGGACGCTGAGCCAGTCGGAACCTTGAAACACCGGGTCCGGCACGCTTCGAATGTGGCTGTCATCAATATAAGGACAGATCGCGTCCACCCAGAGGATCAGCTTCAACAAACTGACCGAATCCATCTTCAAGTCGTAATGTTCACCGCTTGACGCCAGTTCGATAAGGCGGCTCTTGTAAGAAAGTGACGTCATTGGTTTGAGGGTAATGTACGCATTCGGGTCACGCTGGTCGAACGCCTCCACATGCAGCGTCCCGGCAATATCAAATCCCGGCGGCAATGTTTCGCTTCCGACGTTTCTTCCACCGCCCCAGGCTCCGGTCGGGAAATTCCCTGGAGCTCCCCAATTCGGGGCACCGATCATGGTAACATAAGGTTCGCTGAACATCAAAAAGCCGGGCCGTTCGGTGGTGTCAAACACCTGGCGGCCTTCGCCGTCCCCTTCGTGGCACTCGGCACAATACCGGTCAAGCACCGGCCTGACATCTTTTTTGTAACTGATACTGGTCCCCTGCCGAGCAACCAAGTGATGCTGCGATTCCGGTATGTCATCAAACGCCCAGGGGACCGGAGTGATCGCTTGTGGCGATTTCTGAAGAGCAAGCGAGCGGGACTTCAATTCACTCGTCGGCGCAACACTATGGCTTTCGTGACACCCCAGGCACCCGCGATCCTCGCCGGGCATCAAGCCGGTGAAACTCCGCATGGTCTGCAGTGCCCGGTGATGCCCGTCAAGCAACTGAAAGTGCAACGCAACACCGGAAGGGGCGGTAAACCAAATGCTGCCGTCCTCTTCAATCGGAACGGTCCCCAGAATTCGCTTCACCCCTTCAGATTGCACCATCGAAACGACCGGCCCGGTGGAAATGTAAGGCCGATTGTCCCAATTGGTGTAGGTTTTCGGTTCAATATTGAGTACCCGCAAAAATTTGGCCTTGTCTTTCAGCTCGGCAGGAGCACCATGATAAACATTGCCGCTGAAAATGGTGCCAGGCTTCGGGTTCTCTCGCTCGGCGTAAGTCGGCCATAGGGTCCGGTCGGGAATCACCGGTGGTGTCACCCGCTTGTGGATCGGAATCGCGTGGAAAATGTTATTGACCCCTTCGTAAATCAGTTCACGATTCCCGTCCACATCCATCAGATAAAGCATAAACTTCCCGTTCTTTCTGGCCGAGACAAGGAAATCCTTTTCGCTGAGCGGGTACGGCGAATAATACGCCGTGAAATTGCCGCTCCGGTAATAATGAGGGGACTCAATCGGATCGACCGGGCCGTTCCCTGTTTCCGGCCACACCGCATCCGCTGTCACTTTGGTCAGGCCGTGCGGAAAATTGTTTCCCTCTTCGGGGGTGATGATCCCGATGGAACCCGCGAACCAATCGTGGTGGGCACTTCCGGTGAACATGACGCGGGTACTGCCGGGGATGCTTCGGGCGTCCTTAAGTAGGTCCGGCCAGACCGATTGATTTCCCCAGAAGGTGCTGTGCATCGTTCCGTCCGGGTTCGCCGTCCAAAGGCTCTGACACCGCCAAAGCGGCTTGTCGGTGTACTCCCACCGGGTATAAATGATCCGCCCATCGTTAAGCACCGACGGAAGGTAATCCGGTTCGTTGTTTTGCGAAATCAGGTAAACATCGTCTCCGTCAAGGGCACATCGGGCCAGCACAAACGCATTCGTCGGCGGCATACACCGGACATAGGTGTAACTCCGCGAGGTGGAAAAGACAAAATTCTTCCCATCAGGAAGGTACACCGGGTCAAGATCATCAAACATCCCGGCGGTGATTTGACGCAAGCCGCTCCCGTCAACGTTGATTTCGTAAATGTTGAACGCCTTTTCGTTATGCGGCTTGAAGCTGAAAAGCACTCGCTTGCCGTCAAAGGAAACATCCGGTCGCCAGAACGAACCGTGCAATGGCTCCTGCGGCATAAGTCGCCACACGTTTTGCTTTAATGGTGTTAAACCGTTGAGCACCAAGAGTTGCCCACCGGGAATCGCCATGTAACCCAAGCGGTGCCGGGTTTCATGGTTCCACTCACTCCCGGCGGGATAAGGCATATCGACCAGCAGGATTTTTGAAAAATCGAGAACCGGGTTCGCCAGCATGATCTGACGCTTGAGGTCACGAACCGCAAAGTACAAGCGTGTACATTCCTCTGGTGTCAGGTTCTGTTTCTCCACTTGCTCTCGAAAGCGGGAAAACAATAGGTTAAGTCCAATTGCTGTTTCGTAATTAAAACGCTCCTTGAGAGCATGTGATCGTTGAATTTCGTCAAGAATCCGCTCAACGGTCGGCTTGCCATCGCACTGAAAAAGCCAATCGTCGCGCAACAGTTTTTCCGCCTCTTCCGCCGAATAGGTTCTTGGTTCGGGCGTTTTCGGCAAACTCCAGGGGGCGACCGCTTCACGCACCTGGGGCCGCTCCTGGATCACCTCCTTGGCGTTTTTCAGCAATTCCACCAAAAGCGTCAACGATTGCGCACTACCGTCAAGCGGGTTTTGCAGAAACTCCTGTTGTCGTTGCTCCACTTTTTCCCACTTCTGGCGGTCCTCCGGGGCGGCGAGTCGCCATTGCTCCTCGGTGATCGGCTTGTATTCGGTCATTTGCAGTACAATCTGCTCCACTTTGGAGCGAAGCTCGGAAAGATCGCTTTCCAGAATGATTTTGACGGGCGAATAACCGACCTGCTTGAGGAACTCATTTGCTTCCTCCGGAAAGTCGTTCCGCAATTTGGCCGCTAGCTGGGACCGCAGGCTTCCAGCCTGCCCGTCGGTCCCATCGCAACACGTGCAGGCAAGATGCCTGCGTTCCCAAGTGCGTTCCCAGGTGCGGTTCCAAGCCGCCCGTGAAGCGGCAAGCGTTTCCGCAAAGCTCGGCTTAACAACATAAAACTTCTGAATCTCCTGGTCAATTACGGCGTAATGCTCGTCGAGTGCTTTTATTCCCGCCTGATAATCGGCAATAATTTTGGTTGCCGAATCGCAGCGACCGGCGATTTTAAGTTCGTCGATGTCGCCGACAAACAATTCGGCGTTTCCCGACGAGGAGCCGATGAAACCTTTAGGTGTTGGATTCACCGTGATCTTACCAGGCCGAACAAGCGAATGAATTTCCTTCCCGTCAAGATAGACCCGCATCGTTTGCCCGTCAAAGGTGCCGACGGCGTAATGCCAGTTCCCGTCGAGTAAAGCGTCGCGATCAATCGGGGCGTCACATTCCTCGTACCCGCCAATGTTCAACCCCAGGGAAAGGATCGTGGCGTGTTCCTGCAAGGAAAACAGGAGACGCTCTTGACATTCCTGACGGAAAATTTCGTTGTACCGCTCAAAGGCCGTGGGGCGTATCCAGGCCGAAATGGTGATCTGGTCCAGTTCCCGGGATTGCGGTAAAAAATCCATCTCGACGGAAAGCGGCTTTTTCAAGGGAAAGTTGAAGGCGTTCCCAAAGACCCCGGCGACGTCCCCTTGATCGTCAAAGGACCAATGCCCAGTATCCTCCGCCAAAGCAAGCGACGACAAAAACAAGCAAAAGCAAACGCAGGCAAGCGATTTTACCTCTCGAAGCATCGTTGAACTCCCGACCAGCAAGTATCTGTAACAAACTGTATCAAAAAATCGTAACCATTCAGTGGAAACGGGTCAAGAATCAGGTCATTCTCATCGGAGGCAATTTGGAGAATGCGATTCAGTAACAAAACGGGTTTCTGGGTGGGATAACAAACTTTCAATCTGCGCATAAACCTGCTGTTCGGTGAACCCTTCGAGATCGACGCTTTTTGAGGGGCAAACGGCGACGCAGGTGCCGCAACCCATGCCTTGCTGAAAATATTTATTGGCATCTTCTATTGCCGCATTAATAAGTGTCCTTTTGAGAGGAATGATTATTGTGGGCAACAGTTTATACTCAATATCAATCATTTTCTTTTTGGCATCAAATGTCAAACGTCTATACCGAGTATGAGGACAGGCACGTCAATATTTGATATTCCGCGTTTCTCTAAATCCCAAACAAACTGCTCGAAATAGCTTACGCCGCTACTCATTTCATCGGCAAGGGCTTTCACGGGAACGATTTCGACTCCAGTGTCGATATGGCCAAGATTTTTGAAAATCGTCATCTTGGTAGCTACATTATAGACCATGAAAGAATACTTACCAAACTGTACCTCCACACCGAGTTTCTGTTTGACAAAATCCATTTCACGAAAAGCCCCTTTGTGGAGAGGCTTTGACCGATAGCCTTTGACATAATACTGCTCTGGATAATCACAGTTTTCTCGAACTGATTCCCAACCTTTCTTTGCAAACAACGTCTTGAATTGTTTGTTCAATTCCTTCGGCGAAAAAAGCAATTTTCCCGGCATCGTTTTTTCTTTGCTTTTCTTTGTTTTGCAGATAGAAGCATCGACAGACTTGATTATGTGTTGAATGTCACGTAGCAAGTCTGGGTAGTTTTTTTGTACGGCTTCTCTTCCTCCATTGAATGAATATTCACCGGCAATTTTCATTGTATTTTCTCCTCTAACAACCACATTTTTGGAATTTGCGATACTTTTTCACGTCCTGTCGGTTGGTGGACTGGCTTGCCCAGTGGTCGATAAGGCAATTTTCCTGAAAAAAGTAATTTCATGCGTTTTTTTGCTTCCTCGATGTATTGCGGTTCACGCTCGCACCCCATTGCACGGCGTTCGAGCTTGACTGCAGCAAGCATTGCCGAACCGACTCCGCTAAAAGGATCAAGCACCCATTCATCAGGATTTGTCAATGCCAAAATACAGCGTTCAACGAGTTCAATGGGAAATTGGCACGGATGTAACGTTTTTTCCGGGTGGTTTGCTTTAACATTGGGAATATTCCATAAGCCCGTTTCCCATTCGTGTAAGAGTAACCTCCAAATGTCACTAGGATTCTTTCCCAGAGGATTACCCGATGGAAGCCCGTACTTTGGTCCCGGTTTGAAATGCGTTTTTCCGGGATATTTTGAGGGAATCCGTACAGAATCAAGATTGAAAATATAGCGATCCCCTTTCGTAAACCAAAGCAAAGTTTCATACCGCCCGGAGAAACGAACAGAACAATGTAAACCGTGCTCAAATGTCCAAACGACCCGATTGCGGAGCTTTAATCCCATTCTTTTGAAAAGTGGATAGAAATACACATCAAGCGGAAAAACTTCTTTGTCTTCGACGTAGTTTCCAACCTGCCAGCAAAGTGAACCATCGGAGGCTAAAACACGAACGAGCTGTTCGAGAATAGGTTCAAGTTCGTTTAAGTATTTTTCGAGATTCGTCTGTGTTTCGTATTCTTTGCCAATGTTGTAAGGAGGCGAAGTGATAATCAACTTCACGAAGTTAGACGGACATGCTCGTAAAATATCGAGCGCATTACCACACGAAAAAACGATCTCCGATTCGGCAGAAAACGCTTCCGTAATTACTTTACTTTTATTTTGCTCAAATAACATATTGGTGTTTTTCATGGTCGATATTTTACCCTAAACTTTCAATCTGCGCATAAATCTGTTGCTCGGTGAACCCTTCGAGATCGACGCTTTTTGAAGGGCAAACGGCGACGCAGGTGCCGCAGCCCATGCAGAGGCCGGGGTTGACCCGGGCGGTCCATTTGATGGTGTTACCGTTGCGGTCTTTGAGTTCGACCCGCTCGATTGCCTGGTAGGGACACGCCCGGCCGCAGGCGAAACAGGCGGCGCAACGGATTTCATCGACCCTGGCGATTTCCGGTTCGCGGGTCAATACCGGTTGGCTAAGCATAATCATCACCTTGCCCGCCGCTGCGGAGGCTTGGGCGACCGCTTCGGGGATGTCTTTGGGGGCCTGGCACGCTCCGGCGACGAAAATTCCCGCCGAGTTTGTTTCCACCGGGCGGAGTTTCGGGTGCGATTCCGTCAAAAAGCCGTATTCGTCATACCCCACCCCCATTTTTTGGGCAAGCGACTCCACCCCGGTCGAAGGACACATCGCCGAGGCCAACACCACCATATCCGCCTTGATCGTCACCGGCTTCCCGGCCAAAGTGTCAACACCGCGAACGATCAGCTTCCCGTCTTCCTCGGTGATTTTCGAAACGCGGCCCCGGTGGTAGTTCGCCCCGTCCTGTTCAATCGCCCGGCGGACGAATTCGTCGTACTTTTTGCCGCCGCTTCGGATGTCCATGTAAAACACGTGGGCTTCGCCGTGATGGACCTTGTGCTTGTAAAGCATCGTGTGCTTGGCGGTGTACATGCAGCAGATTTTCGAGCAATACGAAATCCCTTTGGCGTTGTCCCGCGAACCGACGCACTTGATAAAGACAATCGTTTCCGGGATTTTTCCATCAGAGGGGCGTTTCGGTTCCCCGCCGGTTGGACCGCTTGCCGAAATCAGCCGTTCGAATTGAAGGGCGTCGATCACGTCAGGGTATTTTCCGTAACCGTATTCCCCGTAGCCGCTTAAATCCTCGTTTTGTTGCTCCTGGCCGATGGAGTAGAGCTGATACCCTGTGGCGACAACGATGGCCCCGACTTCTTCGGTAACGATTTCGTCTTTGTCTTCATAATTGATCGCTCCGGCGACACACATTTTTTGGCAGATGCCGCACTTGTCGGTTTTGAATTTGGTGCAATGTTTGGCATCGATCACCGGTTTCGAAGGGACCGCCTGCGGGAAAGGGATATAAATGGCGGTCCGGTTTCCGAGGTTATAATCAAAATCGTTCGGAATTTTCTTTTGGGGACATTTTTGCCAACA
>CAZNVM010000327.1:0-1984 GCA_964576215.1 uncultured Planctomycetaceae bacterium | reverse complement strand
TCACGCATCTTCTGTTTTTTCACCGTCCGCGTTTTTGCGGCGTGAAAGGATAAGTTCGCGTACTTTTTCCGGTTCGCGCACTCCGTACAACGTTGCTTCAGCTTGCGGCGAACCGGCCGTTTGGATTCGCAGTACCCAAATGTTAAAAACCCGCAGAAGCGGTCCCTGAACAAGAGCAATATCCGTGATGCGTTCGAGTGGAATCGACTTGCGAAACAGGAAAAACACTCCACCGTCAACCCGTAATGTATTTCCATCCAGACCATACCGAAGGTTGTTTGTCTGTTGCGGACAAAGCCATAGACAAAATACAAAGCAACCCCCAAGGATAACACCAAAAATCATGAATGCCCCGAAAAACAGGACGATTGATAGGCTGTGCAGGTGTCCGAGCAGAAAAGGATGGAGCATCACAGGAAGGATAAAGGGTGAGCAGCAAATGGAGAGGATACAAAAGCACCCAAGCAATGAGCCTGTCAAAAAATAATGTTTGGCGGCATCACGGTCGATTTCAAATTCGATTTCCTGCATGTTGGCATCCTTTCATTATATTGGGATAGACAGATCACTTGCCCCTTATGTTCGCATCTTCTGTTTTTCAACCAGCTTCGGTATAAGGTACCCACGCACTTATTATAGTTGCACCGGACACCCGGTCAAGCCAAGATCATCGCCCGCGCATTCATGACGGTACTTGTACTACCAGCGTAGTACTAAGTTATTTAAATACCATTCGTGCCAATTTTCGGCACAGTTGTCTTTGGCTTGTATTTCCATTGGAATGGTTTTGCATTTTTGTTGTAAAATTCGATGTAGTCGCGGATTTTTGTTTTCAGTTCCTCGACGGAGCGAAAATTGCCTCGGGTCAGGACACGTCGGGTCAGGCCGCTGAACCAGATTTCGATTTGGTTCAGCCACGAACAGTGTTTCGGCGTAAAAACGAAACGTATCCGATGGCTCTTGTCCGTCAAAAACGCCTTGCGACTTTTCAGCGATTTCAACACGCCGCTCTTGCCTTTCACGCCGAGGTCGGTCGTGATGCCCAAAAGCCTTGCCACCAAAATCACAAGCGATTCCGACTGGTGAGTATTCAAATGGTCAAGCACAATCACCCAGCCGGCATTCGGGGCGGTTGCGATGATGTTCTCAATATTTTTTACGAAATCCACTTCCGTTCGCGTCGCATTCAACATCGGTGCAATCATCTTGCCCGTCGCGACATTCAGGTTGCCGAACAAGCACGTCGTGCCGTGACGTTCGTAATTGTACTCGCGCTTTTCCACGAAACCGGGGATCATCGGTTTCGTTTCCGCTTCGCGCTCAAGTGCCTGAATTCCGGTCTTTTCATCAACGCTCACCGTGTGAATGCCTTGCTTTTCATTCTCCGCTGCGGCGTGATACGTTTCACAAACTTCCTTGACCTCCTGCTCGAATTCCTCCCAATCTTCAATGTTTGCATTCAACCAGTATTGGCTTTTGTGCGGCTTCAGGGCGTTGGCCTTTTAAAAAATTCCATATCCAAACATGCGATACGTATTCGACGATGCCGCGTTTGATGACTTCGGCGGCCAGCAACCGATTCGTCCAGTGCGTGTGCGGATAGCCGCTTTTTTCCGGCGGGTCGCAGGCCACCACCAAAATCAATGCCCGCTGTTCTTCCGTAATCGTCGGCCTGACACCGCGACCTTCGGCGTCGGCCAGCCACTTGCGAACGAGTTTCGCCGACATTTTCGGACGCAACTCAGGATCAAGTTGCTTCCAATGCTCGTGAAACGCGTGCCAACGAGTCCGCCACTGACTGACCCGATGCTCTTCGAGTCCGTAATCCTTTTCGATCTGCCGATTCGTCAACCCTTCCGAAGCGGCCAGCACAATCTGCGACCGCTCCTTCAGCGAATCACCCAACGTCTTTGAACGAACTATCTTACGTAAAATCGCCGACTCCTGCGAATCCAACTCCACCAACGCCGCTTGCATCCCTGCC
>CAZNVM010000326.1:0-2697 GCA_964576215.1 uncultured Planctomycetaceae bacterium | reverse complement strand
CCGTAGAGAAAGGTAGGCGCATAGCAAAAGCGCACGAAGCTGGAAAAGGAAATCATTGCGTTAAGATTGGGGTAAAGGGGGTGAAAGTTGTAGTGAAGACAAAACCGTACCACAATTTAGGTTTTGAATCAAGAGCGTGAGCAAGAAAAATCGAAAAAAAAGGGAGATTCGTTAAAACCTCCCTCAGCAGGGTTCACTACAACAACCCTTTTAACGCAAAAGAAATTGCCCTGCAATATCCACGAGTGGACTTGAACCACCAACCTTCGGCTTCGGAGGCCGACGCTCTATCCAATTGAGCTACGTGGACAAATTAAACGAGAAATGAGAAATGAAAAATGAGAAGCTCTTTTTTCTCATTCTCTCATTTCTCATTTTTTCAAGTGCGGGAAAGAGGACTTGAACCTCCACAGTATTGCTACTACCAGGCCCTCAACCTGGCGCGTCTGCCAATTCCGCCATTCCCGCAGAACAAGCAACCGTCATCTTAGAAAAGTTTTACCGTTTCGTCAAGGAGTGGGGAAAGGACTCGAATTGATTCATTGATTCCGGGGCCAGAAGAAACTTTCGAGAGTTTTCGCCAAGAATTTCGATGCGAACCGTGAAATGGTTTCGCGGCAAAACAGCGGCAACGCGATCTCCCCATTCGACCAGTGTGAGGCCGGGACGTTCGAAATACTCTTCCGGACCGAGCTGGAGAAATTCCTCAACCCCGTTGAGCCGATAAACGTCGAAATGGTAAATCGGAACGGTCCCTTGATACTCGTGAATCAGGACGTAAGTCGGGCTGGAAACGCCGGCGGGATCAATTCCGGCAGCTTTCGCGATTGCCTGAACGAGCCGTGTTTTTCCGGCACCGAGAGTCCCGACAAGCGCGACAACGCATTGCGACGGAAGACTTTCGAAAATCTTTTGTCCGACAAAATCGGTTTCAAGTTCGCTTTGAGCCGTAAAATCCATAAAATCGCTATATCTTTACGTTTGTTTTCTTTTCTTACCCATTTGACAATCTTTCGTCAACGGTATAATCTTAGAGGAGCGTTGGTAATTAGGGAATGAGTCCTGTTGAAAATTTTTTTGTTGGGACGTGATTTGCGTTCGGACAATAAACTTGGGAGGTGTAAGATGTACGGATTGTTTGCGTTGGGAATCAGTCCGATGGGGTTGATAGTCCTTGCAGGGATTATGTTGCTCCTTTTCGGCAATCGGCTTCCGGGTACAATGCGTTCGTTGGGCCGGAGTGTGGTTGAGTTCAAGAAGGGGATCAACGAAATCGAGGACGACATTAACGAGGCCGTGAAGGGTGCCGACGAAAAGGCGAAACCCAAAAGCGAAGGATAGATTTTTTCGCCGCTTTAGACGGTACTCCGTGCGTTCAAAGGAGAAACGATGCTAACGATTTTAGGAATGGTCGGTTTGATCGCACTGGGAATCGTCATTGGAAAATATCCGGATTTTTTATGGCGTCATTCCAGGTTTCTGCTGATTGGGCCCAAATTGTTTTGGTCTTGGTTGCTTGAGCGAATCAAGCGAAATCCGGCCGTTTTCGGAGCGTTTTTTGCCGGTTTTTTTGCCGGCTTTTTTGCAGTTGGTTTAAGTCGAATATTGTGGAATCTGTCGCTTGTTGTGTTATTGATTCTTTGTTTATTGATTATTTTCCCGGCGGTTGGCGGCAAGATTGCTCGGGTGGTGGTCCATTGTTCAAGAGAATGTGTTGTGCGAATCAAAAAATTTTTCGCATGAATCGATGAAAGGCGGAGGAGATGGGCGTATTTGGATTGATAGCACCGGGATCGGGTTCGATGCTTGTGATATTGGTGCTTGGGGTTCTTTTATTTGGCAAACGCCTACCGGAGATTGGCAAGAATATTGGAAAGGGGTTGTTGGAGTTTAAGAAGGGGATTGACGACATCCGAGAGGGCAAGGAAGAGAAGCGGGAGCCGAAGGTGATGATGGAAGAATCCGTCTCGGATGACGTTCCGAAGTTTGAGTCCCCCGATTAACTCGTCAGGGCGATTAGCTCAGTTGGTTAGAGCGCTGCTTTCACACGGCAGAGGTCGCAGATTCGAGTTCTGCATCGCCCAGTGGCCTTTGGGCCTTGAAATACAAGCGTTTGCGGCTTGTTTGTGGTTTGAATTTTTGACGCATATCGTTGCCGATAACCCCCACAGTGGGGTTTATCAACGAAAAAGGTACGAACCATGCCAAAATTATCAAGCCGACCACCAAAACCGTCCAGGCACAAATCAGGAAAAAATGAGTACGCCGTCGTCTACATCGACGGCAAGAAAAACAACTTGGGACGGTGGGGCAGTCCCGAAGCAAAAGAGGCTTATGCCCGGTTCGAAGTCGAATGGTGGGAAAATTCCCGCCGACCGGTTGCCGAGCGTATCAGTCGCTCGTTGCCCGTCAGTAGGACAAAGACCGATACCACCGTGAAAGAGGTTGCCCTTCAATTCTTGCAATATGCCGAGGCGACGAAATCCAAGTCGAATTTCACCGATTACCGGATAGCAACAATGGATTTTCTGGTGAAACATTACGGTAGCGTCCCCGTCAGGGCCAGCGCGCGTATTTGGGGTATTTGGGTATATTGCGCAATCGTTCTAATCCGTTACAATTCAGTGATGAGATGTTTTTGCAACAATCCCCATTCATCACGGAGTCCCCCCATGACGCAAATCGAAGGACAGCATA
>CAZNVM010000325.1:0-1924 GCA_964576215.1 uncultured Planctomycetaceae bacterium | reverse complement strand
CAGCCGAATATTTACTCGCATTTTTTACACTAATTTACACAAATTGTGCAATATAGGTAGCGAAAAATGGCGGTTGTGCGGCAATTGGGCACTTTGTAAAATTGCCCAATTTAAATTTAAAAATTCGGCTGAACAGTTACGGAAATCGGAAATCGGAAATCGGGAATAGGGAATACTTATCACTTATCACTTATCACTTATCACTATTCCCGATTCCCGATGCCCTTACACAGGAGACCCACAATGAATTCCTTCGAGAACATTTTTCAGGCGGCGGCGTACGGAACCGCTCTCGACGTAAAATCCTTCGTTGAAGGTGGTGCCGATGTCAACACGAAAGACGAAGACGGCCAAACGCCGCTCCACCTTGCCGCTCTGGAAAACGGCGATGTGGAGATATTGAACTACCTGGTTTCCCAGGGAGCCGATGTCAACGCAAAAGACAATTACAGCGCCACTCCGCTCCATCGGGCCGCTTATGCCAATCCCAATGGGAACGTTTTAAAATGTCTGGTTTCTCTGGGAGCGGATGTCAGCGCAAAAGACAACAAAGGCGATACGCCGCTCTTTGAGGCGATTCGCGGATGCAATGCCGACGTCGAGGTCTTACAATACCTGGTTTCCCAGGGGGCCAGGGTTAATATTGGTAACAAGTGGGGAGGAACGCCGCTCCACCTGGCACTCGTGAGCAATGCCGGCGTGGAGATATTACAGTACCTGGTTTCCCAAGGGGCCGATGTCAACGCGAAAAATGAGTATGGTTGGACGCCGCTCCATCGGGCTGCTTTATCGAATTCCAATGTCGAAGCTCTGAAATACCTGATTTCCCAGGGGGCCGACGTCAACGTCAAGGATAACCAGGGCGATACGCCGCTCCACAACGCCGCCGAGTGGAATAACAATCCGGAAATTTTGAAATTCCTTATTGCCCAGGGTGCCAATACCCGTGCGAAAAATTATTGGGGGAAGATGCCCCGGAACGTTGCCAATACGGACGAGAAAAAGTACATCCTGCAAGAAACGGTTTGCAAGTAGACAGCAGACGGCAGATAGCAGACGGCAGACGGCAGAATCTGCCGTCTGCCGTCTGCCGTCTGCCGTCTCAACCCGTACAACCTGTCAAATCGTTCTTTTTCCGGTCGGTTTCAACCCGGCCTCTTTCAAACGCCGATCACGCCGTTTAGTCGATGGACTGGCCATCGGCAGTTTGGCGTCCGTGTGCGACACGATGTTGCTGGAAGAAAACGAGATTCCCTCCACAACGCGAGTCCCATGACGATGAAAGACGAACAGAGACGACGAACAGAGACGCAATCGTAAGATTGCGCGAGTTCGGGCGCAACCCCGCGCAATCTTGTATTGTGTCTCCGTTAATCTTTGGCGGCAGTCCCCGGATTGAGAGCTTCCAATCCATAATAGTACTCATCCAATGCCCGTGCAATGGCCCAAGCGGGGTATGTCACGGGAAGTGACCAAATACTGATGGTAAAAAGTATAATGGCCATATAAGGACAAGGACTTTTAAAAATCAAATAAACCGAAAAAGCGTACAAAATACCATAGGCGATCGTTGAAACAAGCAAGATGATGGCAGGGATGTGATATTTCAATTTTTTGGCAATGAATAGAGAAACGACCAGTGGCCAACCGGTATAGACGCAATTTCCCACAATATGTGAAATAAAGTTGGTAAAATTTAAGTTCGGAGCGAAAAGCATAGGAGAAGATGGTACCACCGCTGTCCCGACCAACACCACTCCCGTCATCCAAATTGTTACAGTGCGAAGGCTCATGGCGTTTTCTCCGGTTCCTTCAGGGAACTGCGTTCCGTCGAGTGGTTCGTTGATTTTCCAAAAACGTGAGATTATTTTTCGTCGTTAAAAAGTTTCAAACCGTCGATGCGTTCGAAATGTTTCCGGTTCAG
>CAZNVM010000324.1:0-6809 GCA_964576215.1 uncultured Planctomycetaceae bacterium | reverse complement strand
CAGCCGAATATTTACTCGCATTTTTTACACTAATTTACACAAATTGTGCAATATAGGTAGCGAAAAATGGCGGTTGTGCGGCAATTGGGCACTTTGTAAAATTGCCCAATTTAAATTTAAAAATTCGGCTGAACAGTTACGTAATTCATAATTCGTAATTCATAATTCGTAATTCATGATGCACATTCTCGGAATCGACGAAGCGGGTTATGGGCCGAACTTGGGGCCGCTGGTGATTACCGGATCGGTTTGGCCGCTTCCGCAAACGGAGAATCCGCTGGAAACGTTGACGCAACGACTCGTCCAATCCGGGGCAATCGCCGAATCGTTGAAGGAGCAAACCGCCGGGAAAGGAGCGGTTTTCGTTGCCGATTCCAAGATCGTGTATAAAAGCGGTTCGCTTGGACCGCTTCTTGACGCCGTTTTGTCGGTGCTTGAACCGGTGCGACCGGAAAGCGGTTGGACAAGCCGTAACCTTTTCGCGGCCCTTGACCCCGACAGCGAAACGGCATTGAACGCGAATCCCTGGGACGCCGGGTATTGCGAACCGCTTACGGCTTCGCCCGGAACCGTACAAAAATTCCAAACGGCACTTGCATCTGCGCAATTGGAATCGCCGCAGCTTTTCAGCAAAGTGGTCTTTCCGCAGGAATTTAACGAAAACGTGCAGCGGCTCGATTCCAAAGGGACCGCACACGCTTGTTGGGTGCTCGGTCTTGTGCGCCGGATTCTTGAACGATTACCGACATCGGAAGAGCCGATCCTGGTGTTAAGCGACAAGCTCGGAGCAAGAAACCGGTACGCCTCGTTGATTTGCACTATTTTTGAGGGAACGATGGTTCAAACGGTTCTGGAAAGTGCGGAGAAAAGCGAATACCGATTCTTGTTCGAAAGGCGAACCGTGAATCTGTCGTTCCAGGTTCGCGGCGAACGATTTTTGCCGGTCGCCCTTGCTTCGATGACCAGTAAACTACTCCGCGAACTGGCGATGCGGTCGTTTAACGCCTTTTGGCAAAAGCGTCTGAGCGACCTGCGTGAAACCGCCGGTTATCCGGTTGACGCCAAACGGTTCCTCGCTGAAATCAGCCCGCTCCTCAAAAAATATCAGATTCCCGAATCCCTTCTTTGGCGGAAAAAATGATGAGTTTATAACCCCATCAGAGCCGCGCACGCAGTAAGCGGTGCCCCTGATGGTAGCGTGAAAACCGCTTACTCCGTGCGCGGCTCTGATTCCGTGCGCGGTTCTGATTCCGTGCGAGGTTCGTTGACGAGTTCAAGTTTACACTTCTAACTTTTTAACGATTTGTTTAAAAATTTCTTCCGGTTCGCTCATTCTTCCGGCTCCGACTTCGCCGCAACTGAGCCGTCCGGTTTCCGGCCCGATAAACCGTACGCCGTCTTTCATCAGTTGCCTTACGTTTCGTTGGACCGCCGCTTTTTCCCACATGGCGGTATTCATGGCCGGAGCAAAAAGAACCGGTCCGACAAAGGAAAGATAGATCGTACTTAAAAGGTCGTCGGCAATTCCCGTCGCCGCTTTTGCCAAAAAATTCGCACTTGCCGGCGCAACACAAAACAGGTTTGCCTCCTGGCTGAGACGGATGTGCGTGATAGCGCGTTCTGCGACAAACAATTCCGAGTGAACCGGACGACCGGAAAGTGCTTCAAACGTTTTCGGACAGACCAATTGCGTTGCCGACCGGGTCATTATCACGGAAACTTCGTAATTCGCCTGAACCAGACGACTGACTAAATCCGCCGACTTATAAGCGGCAATCCCACCGGTAATGCCAAGAAGAATGTGCATGGAAAATTTCGATAAAAGAAGGAAACCGAACGAAAAATCCGGTTCCCTTTTGGTTTGCGTTTGAAAAACGAGCACGAATCTATTCCGCATTTGCGGGAGCTTCGCCGTCTGGAGTAACAACGTCGTTTACGGGCTGTGCCGGGGCTTCCGGTTTTTTGGCTTCGCCGCAACCGAGCGAAAAGCAACCGAGGCAAGCGACAATGAGCGATAAAGCGATCCATTTTTTCATGTTTTCACCATAATTGTTTTAAAGGAAAATTTCGGGAACACAAATACCACAACAGTTGTACTATGCTATTGACAGCGGAAAACCCGCCTCCCGATTGTCTTTGATGATAAAGGGAATGTGAACAAAAGGCAATACGTGGCAGCGTTTTATTGGTACTTTTTTCGGATTTATTTTGAGACTTTATCCGTGATTTTTCGCAAAAAAGTTAAACAGGTTAAAATACGGAAGTTGTAGGAGCTGTCGTTTATTTCCGAAAAAAGGATTTGTCGACGGACTCCAATTTACTGCAAAACATACCATTCGACCGGTGCAAACGCATCGGTAAGCGGCGGAACCGATTGGGAAACCTTGACCTTTTTGTGATGTTTCACCAGAAAAGCGATCTTTTCCGGCGTTTGCTCGTCGATTTTGAGGTCGTAAGGCCGTTTGAAACCCGTCAAAACAATGTTTTGAACCTCTTTTTCATTGCCGGAGTCGGAAACGGGAAACACTTCGACCTGGGGAAAAACTTCCGTCAGTGCTCTGTGAAATCCCTGGAAAAGTTTACTTTTCTCGCCGTTAATCGATGCGATGATGTTCGTCATAAAAATTCCGTCGTCCGATAAACAGGCGGACACTTCTTCCATGTACTCCCGCGTCGTCAGATGAAACGGAATATTGTAATGGGAATTGAACGCATCGCCGAACACAAAATCGTATTTTGGCCGATGTCCTGCTTCGATTTCGTCCTTCATTCGGCGCAAAAAACGTCGGGCGTCTTCGTGAGTCATTTGAAGTCGCGGATTGGCGAGCATTTCGTCGGTTAAACTGAAAAACAGCCGGGCAACCTTCGTAATTCCGGGATCAATCTCGACAACGTCAACGTTGACGTTTGGGCGTGTGGTCAAAACGTGTTTCGGAAGACCGTATCCTCCGCCGCCGATGACGAGCATGTTTTGCACGTTCGGGTGGAAGTGAAACACAAGCTCGTTGTATTCGCAATATCGACTTACCAGATCATTCGGACGATCAACGAATATAAACGATTGGCAGGTCGTTCCCGGGTCGGTTTGGAGATACCGCAGCTTTTGTCCGTGCCGGTTTTCCTCGTAAACGCGGATGTGGTTGTATGGCGTATCCCAATGGTCCCCGACCGGAAGCAGGGAATTTCCGTAAATTTGGAAGGTGCCCCCACCGCCAAGAAAAACGACGAACAGGATCGCCGCAACTTTTCGGTCGGGCAAGACCGGTTTTTGTCCCTGAACGAGCAGGGCGACCAAAACGAGTATCGCGGCGATCAAAAAAAGAATCGTGCCGACCTTGAAGAGGGAAATCAGGATAAAGCCTCCCAAAAACGTCCCTAAAATGCTGCCGATGGACGAAAGTGCGTAAAGCCGCCCGACGATTGTGCCGGTGGAACCGACATCCTGGACCGCCAAACGGACCACGAACGGTGAAACCATTCCCAAAAGAGCAGCCGGTACGGCGAAAAGAACGATGGAACAAAGAATCGATAAAGAGTAAAGATTTGCTTTTCCCGCTGTGAGTGAACCGAGAATAAAAGGGTAGGAAAAGCCAATTACGGCGATGAACAATCCGGCCCCGAGAATGATTTTTGCCAAAAGCGGCACGTCAGGGTGTTTGTCAGCGACAATTCCGCCGTACCAGTATCCGAAGCTCAGGCTGGCGAGCACGATTCCAATCAAGCTCGTCCAAACGATCAAAGAGGTTCCGAGGTAAGGAGCGAGTACACGCGAACCGGTCATTTCCAAAACCATGACCATTGCGCCACAGAGGAAGGACGTTATGTAAAGCCGGAACAAATCGCCGGGCTGTTTCGTTTTAGATTTCATGGGAATATAAGTGGCAGGCGGGGCAGGCGGCAGGCGGCAGGCGGCAGGCGGCAGGCGGCAGGCGGCAGGCGGCAGGATTCTGTTATCTGCCTCCTGCCGTCTGCTATCTGTCCCTATTTTTCCCAAAATTTTGCGTGAGAAAAAGCCCTGGTAGCGAGAAATCTTCCCTTTTTTTCCAAAAACAAGCGATCTGAGAATAAAATTTTGCGAAAATTGGATTTAAAAGGTAAACTTCCCTTGCCTTGGGTCTAAAATTTCGCTATTCTTTCCAAGGAACGTCTGCTTTTCGAGAGTTTTCGGGGCGTTTCCCATGGTGGTAGGTACCTTACAGACAACACATTTTTCGAGAAAATCGGAGTCGTACGATTCTCCGACATTCAAAACAACGAGGATTTTGGTTATGAATAAAAAATTCGCACAGCGTAACTCCCGGTGGTATTCGATTTTCGCCCGAACTGCCTTGATAATGCTTTTGGTTGCATCACTCGGGCTCTTGATTCAAGGAAGCCTTAACGCTGCGGAAGACCAAGCTGGACAAACTGCCGGACGAGGCGGTTCCGGGGGTGGTTTGCGAACAGGAGAGTTTTTTCCGGGCACGATTTACCAACGGGCAATCGGCGGGGTTGCGGTTGACGCGCAGGGGGTTTTAAGCAACGTTCCGACGCAAGTGCTCCGGGATCGGTCTGAAGTGTTGAAGCAGCACCTCAAAGCGATTCCGGGCGAATTGACTCAACAGACGGCGTTGCGGAAAGTTTCCTTGAAAAGACTAAACGAGCTTATCGCCCGCAGTTCCGAGGAAGGGACCGAATTGCCGGACGAAGCCCTCTATCTTGGCGGTTTGACCTCCATTCAGAACGTCGTCGCTGTTCCGGAAGAGAACGATATTCTCCTGATCGGACCTGCCGAAGGTTGGAAATACGACCAATTTGGTTGTTTGGTTGGGGTCAAAACCGGAAAACCGATTCTCCTTCTCGAAGACCTTATCACCTTGGTACGACTTTGGAATGGCAACACGCATCCTGAAGCGATGACTTGTTCCATTGATCCGACCCCGGAAGCACTGGTGCGTGCTGCCCGATTGAAGCGAAACACCGATATGCGTTCCGACAACGCCCAAGAGTTTCGTCGGGAACTCGAACAGGCGTTCGGGATGAACGACGTGACCCTGAGCGGTTTGCCGAGCGATTGCCGTATTGCCCGAGTGATGGTGGCTGCCGACTATAAGCTCAAGCAGATCGGACTCGGCCTTCCCGGTACTCCCAAGGGGATTCCGAGCTACGTTTCCCGTGTTTCTTTGCGGTCAAACACGTCGCTGAGTCCGCGTTTTTGGTTGACGCCGGAATACGGGACGATCTCTCACGACGTTGACCGCTTGACTTGGGATTTGAGCCAGTCGAAGGTGAAAGTGATGACCGAATCCGATTACATCGATGTTCGGGGTGGTCGCGTTGCAACGGGGACTTCCCAACCGACGGCGGCAAAGTATGCGAGGGATATGACCAAGAGTTATGATGATCTTGCCGGCAAAGATTCCGTGTTTGCCGATTTGAAAAACTGTATGGAGTTATCCGTTGCAGTTGCGTTGATCTACAGGGAAAATCTTCCCAAACGTGCCGGCTGCGAACTCAAGATGCTTTGGGACCGGTCCGCCGTCGATCTTCCCCGGTATGACGTTCCCAAACAGGTCCAGAGTATCGGTGTTATCGAGAGAAAAACCGGCGGGGTGGTTGTCGCTTGCGGCGGCGTGGAGGTCAATCCCTGGACGAAACTCGAAAAAACGCAGCTAAACGAGGAGCTGAGTTTCAAACGCTCCGGTCTTATTGTGATGAAGGGCGATCGTTTTTGGTCGAACTAAAACAATCTCCATCGGAACCGCAACCGCTCCTGCCGAGCGGTTGCGGTTTTTCCGTTTCCGCCTTACTTGTACTGTTCAAGAGAAAAAGAAAGGCTGAAACGGCCGTCTTTTTCACTCGATCAAATCTTTTCTTCCGATTCTTCGATCCAAAGGCGGGCAGACTCGGCGTCTTTGGTCCGGAGTTCCTCGAGAAAACCGGGGAGCGTCAACAGGCGGCTGAGTCGGGCAAGGATTCGTAAATGAATCCGGTCGTCCGTGGAGCACAGAAGAAAAAAAATGTCGGTCAGGTTGCCGAATCCGCCGCCGAACGGGATTCCCCGGGGTGAAATACCAAGCAGCAGGAACGTTTCACCGAGAATCGAAGGGATCGGTCGTCTCGGATGCAAAAGAGCGACCCCGTTGTCCAACGCCGTCGGGTGAAGGTCTTCCCGCTTTTTGAGCGCGTCGGCCATTTTATCCGCATCCCAAAGAAGGCCCGTGTTGGCTGCAAGAGCCGACATGGAACGGATTACGGAGTCTTTCGTCTTGGCCGCAAGCGGAATTTCAATTCCCCCTTCGGGAATCAAATGGGCCAGCAAAACCGGCGACTCTTCTTCAACGGCGTTTTTGGCAAGAACGCCTTCGACGGTTTCCAATTCCCGGGAATCGGAAAGTCCGATCCTTTGTTCCCACCAATGGTGAATCTCCTCTTGGGAAAAGACCCAGACTCCCTGGATTTTACGGCCCGGCAAATCGCCCCGCTCGGCAAGTTTTTGGACTTCTCTTTCGGACAAGTGCAGGTATTTTGCCAGTTTCGGAATGTCAAAGTTGGAATGTGCCATGAGAGTACAAAAATCGGAGTGCTTGCGGCTCGTTACTATACTGTTCAACGCCAATCAGAGCCGCGCCCGCAGTAAGCGGTACTCCTGGTGGCAACGTGAAAACCGCTTGCTCCGTGCGCGGCTCTGATTGGGTGTGGTTCTTTCTGGTTACAAAACGATTTCTCTTTATTACCTCTATCCTCCATCCTCTATCCTCTATCCTCTATCCTCTATCCTCTATCCTCTATCCTCTATCCTCTATCCTCTATCCTCTATCCTCTATCCT
>CAZNVM010000323.1:0-9282 GCA_964576215.1 uncultured Planctomycetaceae bacterium | reverse complement strand
ACGAAACGTGATGGCCTTTCTTCGGGATGCGATTTTCAGTTTTCTGCATGGGCTTGCTCCGCCTTCTTTACTTCCGAACAATTGTCCGCTAAAATGATCCTATCACGCCGCTGAGAACGTAGGCGGCGTGAACGGATACCCAAAATACAGGCTGCGATCAACGCCATGATGGCGACGAAACCCTCCGTCAGCATCGCCCCATACCCGACAAAGAGGATTTCCCCTTCGTCGCCGATCATTTTCGGTGTCGTACCAGACGCGATGATTGCATGAAAACCGCTCACGGCACCACAAGCGATCACGGTGAAAATAAAGGGGAACACCGGTCCGCTGATGATCGGGCCGCCGCCGTGAACGAACTCGGTCAGCGGCGGCATTTGGAGCGTCGGACGCAGGAAAACGATCCCCAGGGCCAACGCCGCAATGGTGCCGATTTTCAAAAACGTCGAAAGATAATCGCGGGGACAAAGCAGCAACCAGATCGGAAGCAATGACGCCGCCAGACCGTAAACCGGGACGGCAATCGCAATGGCGTTACGGCTCAAATCAAACCAGGGACGCAGTACTTCACTTTCCGCGACGTAAGGTCCGGCGAGAATGGCCAGGAGCAAAAGTACGACACCAAGCAGGCTGGCCCCGAAAACACCGTCGGGTCGGTAATAAAGCCAGACCCCCATAATCATCGCAATCGGAATCGTGGAAAAGACCGTAAAGGTTCCCCACGGGCTGTCGTGCATCGCCCCGACAACGGCAATGGAAAGGCCGGAAAGGGAAAGAACCAGAATGTATAGAATCGCAATCGCCGCAATATGACCGGTGAAAGGGTCAATTTCTTTGGTTGCAATGGTCGCCAAACTTTGTCCTCGATGCCGAATCGATGCGAAGAGGATGACCATATCGTGGACGGCACCACCAAGAACGCAACCGATGAGAATCCACAACGCCCCGGGAAGAAAACCAAATTGGGCCGCCAACACTGGACCAAGAAGCGGTCCGGCGGCGGCAATTGCGGCGAAATGATGACCGAACAAAACGTACTTGTTCGTCTTGACGTATATCATGCCCATCCGCAAACCGGTGAGCCGGGGTGGGACGTTTCGGGTCCACCCCCAAAACCTTGACGGCGATCCACAACCCGTAGAAGCGGTATCCGATTGCAAAAACACACAACGCGGTAAAAAGCAGCGTTACCGCGTTGATTCCATGAAAAACGCTCATCATTCTTGTTCAAACGGTAAATGGGGAGAAGAAACACACTGACCAACTGCCGGGATTTATTGTACCAATCATGGCCGTTGCCGCAACAAGTCGGGATTTTTCGGGAGACAACGAGGCGACGAAGCAACGGGACGTACCCTATCCCCTTTTCCTTGTCCAGGTCAATGCGACGAAGAGCATTGAGGCAAAGCAGGAGGCGATTAACAAAACGAAACATCCATCCCAGCCGAAATGGTCGGCGACAAGTCCGATGACGATATTGGCTGACATGGTTCCGAAAAGATACCCGAACAAACCGGTCAGTCCGGCTGCCGTTCCCGCCGCTTTTTTGGGGACAAGTTCCAAAGCGTGCAACCCGATCATCATCACGGGGCCGTAAATCAGAAACCCGATGGCGATCAGTGCAACGTTAATCATCAAGGGATTTCCGGCAGGACAGAGCCAATAAACGACAATGGCAACGGCGACCAACGCCATGAATACGATTGTCATCGGAGCACGGTTTCCTTTGAAGAACCGGTCGCTCATCCAACCGCAAAGCAGTGTACCGGGAATTCCTGCATATTCGTAAGCGAAATAAGCCCAGCTCGCTTTGTTGATGGTGTAACTTTTGGCCTCCGTCAGGTAGGTCGGTGCCCAGTCGATCACACCATAGCGAATCAGATAGATAAAAGCATTGGCTATCGCAATGAACCAGAGAAGGCGGTTGTTGAAAACGTACGAAAAGAAGATTTCCCGGGGAGACATTTCCTTTTCAAACGATTCGTTGTAGTTTTCCGGGAATTCGTTCTTAAAGTGTTCGATGGAAGGGAGACCGCAGGATTGCGGCGTATCACGCATCAGGAGAAACGTAACGACGGCGACACCACAAGCCACCATCGCCGGGAAATAAAAGATACTCCGCCAATCGCCGCTGAAAAGAAAAAGCCCAAAAATCGCCAAAGGGCCGATCAACCCGCCGCCGACATTATGCGCGACGTTCCAAATCGCCATCCGGAGACCGCGTTCGCCCGCCGAGAACCAATGGACCATCGACCGTCCGCACGGTGCCCAGCCCATTCCCTGGACCCATCCCAAGAGAAAAAGAACGCAATACATCGCAACGACGGACGAAGTTGCGAGCGGACAAAGCCCGATAAAGGCACAAACGCCGGCACTGAGCAAGAGTCCAAGCGAAAGAAATTTTCTGGCATCGCTTCGGTCCGAGACGTTTCCCATCAGGAATTTGCTGAATCCATAGGAGAGCGCAACGGCAGAAAACGCAATGCCGAGCTGTGTTTTGGAATATCCCTGTTCCGTAAGGTACGGCATGGCCAGCGAAAAATTTTTCCGCAGCAAATAATACCCGGCGTATCCGATGAACGTTCCGAGAAAAACCTGTTCCCGGAGTCTTCGATAAACCGGATCAACTCGATCTTCAGAAAGCGACGGCTTTGGCGGTGCCGGTTTTAATGTGAAAAACATGGGACTCCAAGTGTAAAACGTTAAGGGTATTGGACAGTAGGAATGTCGGCACAGAGCGAAAATTTCATTTTTCCCATGCCCTACGCCCGATAGGGCACCAAAAGATACTGATTCGCCAATTGTACAAAATCCCCGATTTGCCTTTGTTTCCACGTTTCGTCCTTACCCAGCTCGTCGGCAACGAGTCGGGCAACCTCCGGGGTGGCGTCAATGGCTGCTCTGGCGTCAAGCAACAGGCTTCTCAGCCGCCGGGCCAGAACGTCCTCCACCGTTCTGGCCTGTTCAAAACGAACCGCCCAAACGACTTCGGCTTTCAACGCCGTAAGCCGTGGATGAAGCCGCTCGCCGAGTTCCGGGCGTTCTGTGATGAGCCGCTCCAGTTCCTTGCGATCACTTCCGTACACGTAAAGCGGGTCGTTGCGATCCACGTTTTCCAAAAAGCCGTGAATCTGGAAATTTTCCGTAACGCATTTTCGCTGCTCCAGTTGGCCGAGGCTCATCGCTTTGTCCAAAACGTCTTGGGCCATTCTTCGATACGTCGTCCATTTGCCGCCGGTGATCGTTATCAAGCCGGACTCGGAAACGAGAATTTTGTGATTTCGGGAAATTTCCCTGGTCTTTTTATCGCCGGTATTTTTCGGAGCAGCCAAAGGACGCAAACCGGCAAAAACGCTTCGCACATCCTCACGACGGATCGTTTTTTCGAGGTAACGACCGGCGGTACGTAAAACAAAATCGACCTCCTCTTCCAGCGCAACGGGTTCCAAAGACGCTTCACGGATCGGCGTGTCGGTCGTTCCGACGACGACTTTATCGTGCCAGGGGACGGCAAAAAGAACCCGACCGTCGTCGGTTTTCGGAATCATCAACGCATCTTCACCGGGCAGAAACTCACGGTCCACGACGAGATGAATTCCCTGACTTGGCCGGACCAGATTCGGCGATTCCGGGTGGTCCATTTGAATCACCTCGTTGACGAAAATTCCCGTGGCGTTGACGATCACCGAACCTTGCAGACTCAAAGATTCGCCGGTCTCCTGATCTTCCGCCCGAACTCCGGCAAGCCGTCCGTCCGGCGTTTTTTCGAGGGAAACGACTTTCATGTAATTGATCGCCGTGCCGCCGTTCTCCTCAATACTTCGCAGGAGGTGAATCGCCAGTCGGGAATCGTCAAACTGCCCATCGTGGTAAACGACGCCGCTTTTCAAGCCTTTTTGACGAATCGTCGGAATACGCTGAATTACCTTTTTGGCCCCGATGTAATAGGATCGGCCAAACCCCAGTTTTCCGGCGAGGAAATCGTACATCGTCAGGCCGATGGTGTAAAACGGCCCTCTCCACCAAGCGTAGTTCGGGATGATAAACGTCTGGTTTTTGACCAAATGGGGAGCGTTTCGGAGCAACAATCCGCGTTCCCGAAGTGCTTCAATCACCAAACCGACGTCTCCCTGAGCGAGGTAACGAACGCCGCCGTGAACCAATTTCGTACTTTTACTCGACGTTCCTTTCGTAAAGTCGTGCTGTTCCAGAAGAAGTGCGGAAAATCCCCGAAGCGATGCGTCCAACGCAATGCCGAGACCGGTCGCACCGCCGCCGATGACGATCACGTCCCACTTTTTCGGCTGCTTCAAGTTTTCAATAATCGATTCGCGTTTCATAGGAATAGGGCATCGGGCATCGGGAATAGGGAATAGGGAATAGGGTATCTGGCATCGAAAATAGGAAATAGGAAACAGGAAATGCGTGTTACTAATCACTATCACCTATGCCCGATTCCCGACGCCCGATTCCCGACGCCCGATGCCCTACTTCAGTGCCTTTACATCGTCGAAATCGCGGAGGTGGTACGTGATCCCGGTGTAATCGAGCGTTCGGCAAAGAGCACGTAAAGCGACGCCGACGCCGTCCGGGCCGCTGAATCCGCCGAACTGTCCCCCTTTTTTCAGGTGCGGTTCCAAATCAACGAACACGCCGGGCAGACCGCGACTTTTGAGAATCTCCTCCAAAGACGGCAAAATCGTCGCCAAATCGCGGAAAATCGCTTCGTGTCCGCCGTCCCCTTGATCCGCCGGAACGAATTCCGCCAAGTGTTCCTCATCGATATAGCGGCTGTCTCCCTGACCTGTGGGAGCGTTTTTGTAATCCTTGACATGGAGCCAGCCCAAACCGGGTTTCATCGCTTCGTAGTGGGCGTAAATTTCAGCGGTACTGTAACCCTGAACGCTCAAGTTCGCCGCGTCGAAAACGAGAAGCATCGCCGGATGGTTCACTTGCCGAAAAATCTCGGCAAGAAGAAAGCCGTTTTGTCCGATGAGATTCGCTTCGACTTCCAGGCCGAACGTCAAATCGCTTCGATGACATTTTTCGGCGATACGGCCGAGATAGTCCACTGCTTGCGAAAGGTGCTCCCTCGGATCGCTTCCCTTCGGCGGATAAAACGAAAAACCACGGATCAGTTTCGTCTCGAACGCATGGGCAAGCTCGCAAACCTGGCGGACATCCTGTTCAAAATACTTCTCGAAAGGGACAAAGGCGTTCGACGTTCCGTCCTCAACGTCGAGCAGCTTGATTTTCCCAATGGGCGACCCGATTGACGAAACATTCAGGCCGTACTCGTCCTGAAATTGCCGAATTTTTTGAATGTCGGTTTTCGTCAATTTCATGACGTTTTTGATCCCTTCGCCGAGATTGACGAACCGGATCGTGTAATACTGGAGTCCGATCGCAGCAAAAACGGCGAATTGTTCGGAAATCGTTTTTTCGGCAACCGACTCGTCGGCGAACCCGGAAAGGAAAATGCGCGGCTTGGTTTTCATGGTTTTGGCGGGAATGGAGGGGGGAGTGTTTGGTCGGGAAAAACGCAACGATTGGCGGAGATTATATCGAAAAGCCCGAAACATACCATACCAGGAGGATTGCAAAGTCGCTTTTTTCCTGGGAACGCAGGCTTCCAGCCTGCCAGTGAGTTCGTAGGCATCCTGCGCAGGGCGGAGACTCCATTCCGCAACCTTCGCGCAGGCTGGAAGCCTGCGTTCCCAGGGGGGCCTTAATTTCGATCTATTTTAAACAATGCAGTTCTCTTGTTTTTCTTTTTCCGTTTTTTGGCCTGTACTTTGCGAAATCGCGGGAATTTCCTTGTTTATGACAATTTAAACTGTTTTATTTGAAAAAATTATCGATTTTATTTGATATTTTTTGATGGAATCGTGAAAAAAACCTTGCAACAGTTAGGATTCACTGTATAATATTGATAGTTATTCCTGTAAAATTTCGCTCAGGTTTTACTCAATTTTCAAAAAGGAGACCAAAATTATGCCAAAACGACTCTATGAATTCAGTTGGGATTTGATCGGCGACCTTAAAGCAGGCCGCCCGAACATGGGAATAAATGTCAGTCTTATTCTCTACCGTTTAATGCAATACACGTTTCGCGATGTTCTGGAACAACGTTATGGAACGGAGGCGTGTGACACGTTTTTTTACGAGGCCGGAAAACTGGCCGGAACCTCATTTTTTGATCAGTTTTTGGAAGAGTACAAGAATTTGCCATTGAATTCCTTCGTTGCGGAACTCCAACGTGCCGTCAAGGACCAAGGAATCGGGATTCTACGGATCGAAAAAGCGGATGTCGAAAAAGGCAAGTTCGTACTGACCATTGCTGAAGATTTGGATTGTTCCGGCCTTCCCGACCTCGGCGTCGAGGTTTGCAACTACGACGAAGGGTTCGTCGCCGGGATTTTTGACGGATACACCGGTCAAACATTCAAGGCCAGAGAAGTCGATTGCTGGTGTTCCGGCGAACGGGTCTGCCGTTTCGAGGTCAATCGAATTTAGCGACTTGGCGTCCCGTTTGGGACGGAATGTTGATAGAAACTATAAACAAAACGCCAAAAAAGAAAGGGGGAAATCATTTTGGAGAAAAACAGCCTTTTTTCCCCTTTCCTGCAGAATATCGTTGACAGATTGAGTTCACTACTCCATAATGATTCCATGGAAACGACTCCCCGTGAGAGAGGTCCGGTTGCGCTCATCAACCAAGTTTTGATGTCTCGGTCCGTTACGCCGCGCGATTCACTCGATGCCGTCGAGAACACTTCAGAGCTGCCTGAATTTGAGTCGGCCTATTCGAATCTTGTTACACTTCGTGACATTCTCCGTCGCTTCTCGCAAGGTGATCTGGATGTGGAAATCGACCTGCGCGGGGCGTTTGCCGGGTACTTGAAAAACCTACAGGCCAATTTGCGTCATCTCACCTGGCAAGTGGAACAGGTTGCCAAAGGGGACCTTTCGCAACGTGTTGATTTCATGGGGGATTTTTCCAATGCGTTCAACTTGATGGTTACGCAACTGGAAGATTCTCTCAATGAACTCCGGGAACGTGAGGTGGACGAACGCATTCGGGTCATGTTCGACACGGCACCGATTGGCTGTATTTTCCTGGACGAAAACTTGAACATGATCGATTGCAACATGGAAGTCGTGAAAATGTTCGGTTTGGAAAGCAAGCAGGAAATCCTGGAACGGAACTTCGCGGAACTCTCGCCCGCTCTTCAACCCAATGGTTGTCCGTCAAGCGAAATGAGTCGGCAATATTTGGAAGAGATCGTCAAAACCAGTCGATTGACTTTCGAATGGAAATACCAGAATATGGCGGGAGAACCGATCCCGGCCTCGGTAACGCTCGTTCATGTTCATCTTCGCGGTCAACCGATTATTCTCGCCTACATTCACGATTTGCGTGAGCTGAAAAAAATGCAGGCGGAATTGGATCGGGAACGCCTGCTATTGCGGGAAATTCTCCAATCGAGTCCGGTCTGTTTTTCGATTGTCGTCGATGGGATCGTTCATTTCACGACCCCGTTTATGCGGGATTTTTTCGGAATCCAGGACGGCGAAAACCTGATGGATTTCTTTTACGACCTGGATTTCGGAAATAAACTGTTCGTTGAACTGCACGAGAAGAAACTGGTTCACTGGCAGGCCGTAACCATGAAAACGAAAAGCGGCATCCGCAAGGAAATGCTTGCCAATCTTTTCATGACGGACTACAACGGCAGGAAAGGGGTGATGGTTTGGCTGGTGGACGTTACCCAAATTCGGGCTGTCGAAGAGGATTTAAGGAAAGCCCGCGATACCGCCGAACATCTGGCAAGGGTCAAGACCGAATTTTTGGCTAACATGAGTCATGAAATTCGTACGCCGATGAATGCGATTCTCGGCATGATCCACCTCATTTGGCAAACCGATCTGACGAACAAACAGGTTAATTACCTTGATACGATGGAACAATCCGCCAAATTGTTGCTTCATATCATTAACGACATTCTCGATTTTTCCAAAATTGAAGCGGGGAAACTGCTGTTGGATCCGACATCCTTTTCGCTTCGGGAAACGGTCGGGGAAACGTTTAACATGTTTAAAGACACGATCAAGAAGAAAAATCTTGGTTATGAGCTGGAAATCGCCCCGGACATTCCTCTCACGGTTTTCGGTGATTCGATTCGATTGAAACAAATTTTGATCAATCTGCTCAACAACGCAATGAAATTCACCGCAAAAGGAAGCGTTCAACTGGATGTGCGGCTCGGTCAACGTATCGACGACAGAGATAAAAAACATGTTATTGTACTGTTCGCCGTCAGTGACACGGGAATCGGCATTTCGGAAGACGAGGTTGAACGTTTATTTTCACCGTTTGTCCAATCCGACTCTTCAATGACGCGAAAATACGGCGGCACCGGATTGGGCTTGACCATCAGCAAAAACCTCGTCGAAATGATGGGGGGAACGATCTGGTGCGAGAGTCGAAAAAATCAGGGGACGACGTTTTTCTTCACGATTGATTTCGGATTACCGACTTCCAGCCAAACGAATGAAACGGAACAGGACAAAACGTCGGAAAATGGCCCACAAGGCGACTTGAAACACGAGAGAAAACGTAAAACCGATCAAAAAGAGCTGGGAAAAATCGAAATTCCCGAACATCTGCAAAGTTTGCTCATTCTGCTTGTGGAAGACAATAAAATCAACCAGTTGGTTGCAAAAGAAATCCTGAAAAACCAGGGGTTTCGGGTTGAAATTGCCAACAATGGAAAAGAGGCGGTCGATATGGTTCGCCGGAAATCCTACGGATTGGTTTTAATGGACATCCAGATGCCGGAAATGGACGGGTTCCAGGCAACCGAAGCGATACGGAAAGACCCGCTGTTTGCCGAGTTGCCGATCATTGCGATGACGGCTCATACGATGGCGGGCTATCAGCAACAATGTCTCGATGCCGGAATGAACGACTACACAACCAAACCGATCATTCCGGAAAAACTTTACGAACTCATTATCCAATGGGGAAAACCTTAATAGTGGTTAGTGATTAGTGACAAATTAACCACTAACCACTAACCACTAACCACTAACCACTAACCACTAACCACTAACCACTAACCACTAACCACTAACCACTCAGGGCCAGCGCGCGTATTTGGGGTATTTGGGTATATTGCGCAATCGTTCTAATCCGTTACAATTCAGTGATGAGATGTTTTTGCAACAATCCCCATTCATCACGGAGTCCCCCCATGACGCAAATCGAAGGACAGCATA
>CAZNVM010000322.1:0-14693 GCA_964576215.1 uncultured Planctomycetaceae bacterium | reverse complement strand
TCTGGCACTCGGTTTGATGGGCAAGGTCAAAGGCAAGAAAACGATTCCGACCGTGATGTTCCAAGCGGCACTTTCACCTGAATACCGAACCTCCATTATTGAACAAATCGTCAAAAACAATTTTTGAATGCGTCAGCCCTGGGGGATGGGTGCGGGAAAAACGCCTGACGGGTCGCTTCACGACCACGCTTTCGAGTAGAAAAACGTCGGCGGTTCCGTCGGGGAGACGACCATCGCACGGCAACCGGGAATGCGGTCAATGAGCGAAATTCCCCGTTGCGGACCGAGAACGCTCACGGCGGACGCCAAGGCATCGCTTTCGGTCGCCGTATCGGTCAAAACCGTGACAAGGCAGGAATCGGCGAGCGGCATTCCCGTTTTCGGGTCGATAATATGCGAGTACCGCTTACCGTCCACCTCGAAATACTGAAACGTGTCGCCGGACGAGGCAACGGAAATGTTGGCAAGCGTTTTATGGATCATTGATCCCTCGGTATCGGTTTGCCTGCCAGTCACCATCGCAACGTTCCACCCGTCTTCGCCCGGCGGTGCTACGCCGAGCCGCATATCGCCGCCGGCGTCGACCAAAACGGACCGGATTCCCTCGGCACAAATCGCCTCAAACGCCTGATCGACGGCGTATCCTTTGGCAATTCCGCCGAAATCGAACCGCATTTTCGCCCGATGAAGGCGGACTTGTTTTTCCGTGCCGCTGTTGCCGCCGAGTTCCCAAAGATGCGAACCGACCAGCGACCTCGCGTTTTCGATCTCTTCCCGGCCTGGCATTTTGCGAAGCCGCCTGGCCCTGCGCCAAAGCTGCACCAGCGGCGAAACGGTGGCGTCAAACGCGCCGTCGGAAATCTCCGCATAATGTCGTGAATAACGCAACACGGAAAACAAATCGTCGCTGACACCACGCCAGCCGTCGTCGCAACAACTGTCTTTGCGGAAACGGAGGTCGTTGTCGACGCCCAATTGAAGGATTTCGCTCGACGGATCGTAATCGCTCATGCTTGCGTTGATTTCGTCGAAACGTTTGTAAGCGGTTTCGGCGCAAGCGTTTGCGACCGTTTCCGTTTCGGCATACAAAACGACGCGAACCGGAACGGCCATTTTGAGACGTTCATATTCAAAACGTTTGACGGGCATTTTTATTCGGCTTCGGCGACAGGTTCGTCGTCATCTTCCCGGGATTCAACGTTACGAACGGCGTCTTTTCGTTTGATTTTTTCCTGTTCTTCCGCGATTGCTTTGAGAAGTTGTTGTTGCGTCAGTTGCAAAAATTCTTCTTCCCGCGTCCGGGGGGCCGTTAAGGGATTGGTGATTGACATGGGAAAATAAGGGCTGATATTACATTTTTATCCGAACGTGTCGTCCTTCGAGGGTGATTCGTTTTTCGGCAAGGAGTTGGAGTGCTTCCGGGTAAGCGATACACTCGGCCTCGAAAACCCGGTCGTTGAGCGTGTCCGGCGTGTCGGATTCCAGAACGGGAACCGCTCGCTGGAGAATCACCGGCCCCTGATCGTAATGATTGTTCACAAAATGCACGGTGCATCCGGACAATTTGGCTCCATACTGAATGACGGCTTCGTGGACCAAAGAGCCGTAAAACCCTTTGCCGCAAAACGCCGGAACCAAAGACGGATGAATATTGAGAACCCGATTCTCAAAATCGTCGGGAATCGTCAACAGCTTGACGTACCCGGCCATCACGACGTAATCGACTTTATGTTCCCGGCAAGCGGCGAAAATGGAATCACTGAACAACTCCTGGGTTGGAAAATTGTTCTTCTCAATGACGCGAATCGGCGTGTTTGTCCGCTCCGCGTACTGCAATCCCTTGGCGTTTGGCGTGCTGGCAATAACAAGCCCAACCTCGGCGTCAAGCGTTTTCTCCGCAATCCGCTGAAGAATATTCTGTAACGTACGACCGGTCCCGGAAATTAATACGGCAAGTTTCATGGTAAAATGAGAAATGAGAAATGAGAAACGAGAAATGAGCCGGGGACGGAGCGTAGCGCAATCCCCCGGGCGACTTTAATTATACACTCTCAAAGTGTAAACGGAATAGTAATAACAACGGGTGCGTAAAAAATTCGTTGCGAAATTGGGTAAATCGGTCAAGGTAGCTGCCGACCTCCGGGCGGCAGGTCGGCGATAGCCGACAGGAACTCGTATTCTCGCTTTGTGGTCGAAAGTCGCTTGCTCTCCCACCGCGAAAAGTTACAATAAGGTCGTTCCGTCATTTGTAAATTCGCGATTAACCATGTTCACCACCCCTTGGGCAATTTTTGCGTTGGTTTCCGTTCCGGTCGTTGTCGGGATTTACCTGTTCCGAACCCGGACACGGCGGCGGGTCGTTTCCGGGCTGTTTCTTTGGAGCGATCAAACACAGTCCCGACAAGGCGGTCGGCGAATCGAAACGCTCCAGTTTCCACTTCTGCTGCTTTTGGAATTACTCATCTTGACGTTGCTTGCCATCGCGGCGGCGGGACCGCATCTCCAATGGAACACCGCTGGACGACCGACCGTGATTATTCTCGACGACTCCTACTCCATGCAGGCCAAAGTCCGGGAAACCGACGGGACTGTGCGAACCATGAAGCAACGAGCCGCCGAAGAACTGGAACGCTTTCTCGCTAAGGAAGCGGGGTATCCGGTCCAATTCATTCTCGCTGGGAATTCCGCATCACTTTTGTCCGGGTTCGCCAGAAATTCAACCGAAGCCCGATTGACACTGGAAAATTGGACCGCAAACGCTCCGACCGCCGCAATGGACGCCGCGATTTCGCTTGCTGCCCGAACGGCGATTTCCGGAGCGAAAATTCTCGTACTCACCGACCACGCTCCCAACGAAGAACTCGCCGTCGGGAAAATCCGTTGGCACTCGTTTGGTCAGCCGCTTGCAAACCTTGCCATCGTCCACGCCAGCCGCGTCTTTCAAGCGGACAAGGACCGGATTCTCGTCGAAATTGCCAACTTTGCCACGAAAGAAGAACGGTTACAACTGTCGCTCTTTGACACCACCGGCAATCGGATATTGCAAAAAATCGACCAGCCGATTCATCCTGGCGAAACGCTCAGCTTTCGGTTTTCGCTCGACGGCGGCACCACCGGCGGACCGGCGAACTTTCCCGTTGAACTCCGCCTGACAGACGACGCACTGGACATTGACAACTCGTTCACGCTTTTGCCGCCGGTTCACAGGCCGGTTCGCGTTACAATTTCCGGGGTACCGGATGAACTGCGGCTTTCGCTGCAACGAGCGGTCGAAACGAGCGGGCTGGCGGAGTTTGTTACCGAAAATCCCGATCTGCGTTTCACCGGCGGCGAGACGGAGGAGACGCCGTATTCCTCGCAACACGCCTGGAATTGCCGTCTCTTTTCGGAGCGTGACGACTCGAAAGTGCAGTCGTTTCTCGGACCGTTCGTCGTGGATCGCGGCAATCGATTGACGTCCGGACTTTCATTGGACGGCGTCGTTTGGGCGGCGTCGACATCCGCTCCGATGGGAGGATTACCGGTCATTTCCGCGGGAAACGTTCCGTTGTTGACGGAACAGGTTTTGCGGGGTGGTTCACGGGAACTGCGGCTTCAGGTGAGCGAAAGGCTTTCGACGCTCACGCTTTCCCCCGATTGGCCGATTTTGATCTGGAACATTTTACGCCTTCGCAGCGAACACTTGCACGGTATCCCGGCGAACAACATCCGGCTTGGTAGCGAAGCGGTGTTCATTGCGGCGTCAAACGACAAGACGCTGGAAATCAAGGGGCCGGACAACGCGATCCAAAGGCAACCGGTTCGCGGATTGCGTACATCCCTCCCGGCGGCACGTTGCGGCGTGTATGAAGTAAAGGCCGAAAGCGGCACGTACTTGTTTTCCGTCGGAGCGTTTTCGTCTGGAGAATCGAATTTGCAATCGATGCGTCCGGGAATTTTCGGCGGCTGGCTCGACGAAGAAACGATCCGGGCCGACTACCGCAGCCTAGTCTGGCCGCTTCTCCTTGCCTCGCTGGTGTTATTGGTGCTCCACCTGATCCTCACGGCGCGGAGTTATGCGGTACGGGAATGAATTCGATTCTACGATTTCGATCCTGATTTCGGCGTCGCGGCATAAAATTGTTCCAGATTGATCCCGCCTTTGCGTTCTTCCTCCAGTAAATTCAGCCGGTTTTCCAACTGTTCAATCCGACGCTGTAGTGTCGGGATAAGATTATCCGTTTCTGCCGCTTTTTTCTGCCGGGGAACGGACGGATAGCCCAAATGCCGTGATAGTGCGGCAAACAGATATGTCGGATTTCTTTGCCGGGTTGCGTAAGCAATACGTCCTTCCCGTTCGCCGAAAAGTACCGGAACCCCCGCTTCCTCCGGCTTTTTGCGGTAATAAGCACTACGCACGTAAATCATATCGGCGAAATCAACCAGCCCGATCTGCCGCCGGACCGTTTCCATCCACTCTTTCCAAGTGGTATCATAAATCGCGTCGGCGGCAATCGCTTCGAGACCTTTGTCGTAACCGAGGCGATTGCGGCAAAGCGTTTCGAATTGGTAAAAAAACAAACCTTGCACCGGCGCGTTTTCACTTCGGTATTTGGCTTCTTTCTCCAGAATTTGCAGGGCGATCCGGAAATCAAAACGCCCGGTGTCCCGTTCCGTTTCCGAAATCACGAACGTCTGAAACGGCGTGAAATAATGATTGATTCGTGACATTGCGCCCGCTAAGCCGCCGGTCAGCTTCATGTCCGTCAGGAGAAAATCAATCGCAAGCGGCAATTTCGTCGTCGTGAGCAACTCGCTACGAACGGTCCGCAAGATTTCCTGCGTCGAAAGTCCGCTTTGTAGCCGTTCCAAAAACGCATTATAAAAAAAGACCTGTTCGACGTATTCTTCCTGGGGAAGTGACATGAGCGGAGAATGAAAAGGGGAGGATTAGCCGCCGCACCCTGTGCGGCGCACCGTGATCGTATCCATTTTAACGATTTTGCAGGATTTCATCGACACTGGCTGGAAAAAATATTCTTCAAAAATTATCGGCATCGGGACGGGCTTTTGCGTAAAAAATGGTATCCTATAATTACGGTCCACTTTTCCGTCCTTTTCGTTTTATCGATGTCGCAATTCAAGTCAATATGCCCCCATTGCTTTATGCACTATGCGCTGGACACAGCGTATTTGGGTAAAGTTGCCCAGTGTAGCAATTGTCGGGAAAAATTTTTACTCGAACGAGTCAGCGAAACGTTGTCGTTGACTTCGGACTTGGAGGAAAGTGACCAGAATCTGGAAGGGACCGATTCCAAAAGCCCTATCCCTTCGGCGACAGACACGGCAGGTTCGGGTGAGCCGGAACCGACGGCCCCCAATTTTTTTCAATCCGCACAGGAGCCGACCCACCGTTCGAAAGACGTCCCGGCCTCCTCACCTCCCCCCTCACAATCGCAAGTGGGACAATTGACGGAAACATTCGTTGCTTCCGCCTCCGAGTCGTCAACCCATTTTTCCGGAATCTGGAACATCGGCGAAGTCATTCTGGGAATCTACGAGGTCAAACCGATTGCGCCCGAGGTTCCTTACGCCCAGGGAGGGGTCGGAATCGTCCAAAAAATTTATCACCGGGAATGGGACATGGAATTGGCGGTGAAAAGTCCCAAGCCGGGTGTCCTTCGAAGTGAAAACGGGATTGCCAGTTACGAACGGGAATGTCAAACCTGGGTCGAGTTGGGACTGCATCCGAACATTGCGACCTGTTATCTCATCCGCCGTATCGGAGGAATTCCCCGCATTTTTGCGGAATTTATCCCGGACGGCAGTTTGCGTGATTGGATTGTTGACGGTCGTTTATACGAAGGGGGACCGACAGCTTCCCTTTTGCGAGTTCTCGACGTTGCCATTCAATTCGCCTGGGGATTGGACTATGCCCACCAGCGGGGATTGTTACACCTGGATGTCAAGCCGGCCAACGTGATGATGAGCGGTCCAAATCCCAAAGTCACGGACTTCGGTTTGGCGCAGGCAACGACAGCGGATTCGTTGTCGCAAGGACTTGTTGTGGATAAATGGGAAGGAATGACGCCGGGGTTCTGTTCGCCGGAACAATACCAGGCGTATCTGCTCTACCGGGAAGGAAAAAAAAGTTCCTCTTTGAGAATTACAGCACAATCGGATATTTGGTCTTGGGCAATCAGCGTTCTCGCGATGTTTCACGGACGGGCACCCTGTCGAAAAGGGGGGCAGACCGCCGCAAAAGTTTTCGAAATGTTCCTTGAGGTACCCGCTCCGGATGATCGACCGGTACTACCGAAAAACTTGATCGAACTCATGAGGCATTGCTTTCAAGAGGACCCGAAAGACCGTCCGCGTTCCATGTCGGAAGTTGCCGAGCGGCTCATCGAAGTTTATCAGGAAGCCAGCGGAGAAACGTATCCGCGCACGGTTCCCTCAGCAACCCGATTGACGACGGAAAGTCTGAATAACCAGGCCGTGTCGCTCCTAGACTTGAATAAATTCAAGGAAGCGGAACTGTTGTTCCATGAAGCGTTGAAAAAACATCCCTGGCAACCGGAATTGACCTATAATCAATCGCTCCATTTGTGGAGACACGGCGAACTGACCGATTTGGAAGCGGTTGACCAACTGGAAACGTTGGTCAAAATTCACGGCGAACCGATTTCCTGGTTTGCTCTGGGACTTGTGCAGCGGGCACGGGGAAATACCGCATCGGCACGTCAGGCGTTTGAAACCGCATTGGAACTGAAAGCGCGTCCGGCCATCCGGAAAACACTTGAAAAAGCCCTCGCAACCGTGGAGAAAATCACCGATTGCAACGTTCGTTGTACGGATCGATTTACGGTGAACCCACAAAACGGACCAATCGCATTTCTGGACGAAAAAGAGGAAATTTTGTTAATGGCCGGCAATTCCTCCCCTTTTTTCGCTTACGATCTCAAACAAGGCCGAATGTGGTTGACGTTCAAAACGCCAGAAAAATCGGCGGGACAATGTCTTGCACTGAGCGAAGATTTTCAATGGGAACTTTTTTACGGCAAAACTCCGACGGAACTTGTATTGAAATCGGTTACGAACCCGACGAAACATTTCAAACTTAACGCCGTCCCCTGGGGCAAGATGCAGCAGAATGTCGTCGGAACATTTGCCGCCCCCTTTTGGGCAGGCGATTTAACGGCACGCGGACTTTCGCTGGAAATGCTTGATCCGTCCGAGGCCGCTCGAACACAAAATCCGCGTTGGAACTTGCAACTCGTCGACAAGTTTCACGAAATCCACGTGATGGATCGCTCCCGAAATCGACTCTTGAAAATACTGCGTGGACACGAAGACGAAGTGGTTTCCATTTCACACGGAGGGCGTCACGGGGAATGGGTTTTAACCGGTTCCCGGGACCGCACGGTCCGACTCTGGGAACTGCCGAGCGGACGTTGCGTTCGAACGTTCAGCGGACGGGATGCTTCCGTCGACGCGGTTTATTTGAGCCGCAACGGAAGATTTCTCCTGACACTCCTGAAAGGAAATTTATTGCGTCTTTGGGATATTGGAGTTCTGTGCCATCATTCGGAGCAATTGCGTGCCCCGGTTTTGCTTTGTCAAATTTCCAGTAGCGAGGAAATGAGCCGACAACAAAGCGAAACATTTGCCCTCCAGGAGAAGTTGAAGGCCGCCATTGATCGGGAAGATTTCTCCACCGCCACCTCTTTTGTCAAAGAAATCCGGAATTTGTCGAGTTGGGAAATCGTTCGCCGCGAGCTTCCCTGGGAAATTTTGAGCCAAAAATGTATCCGGGAAACTCCGGTGGATGCGGTCTGTCTGCACACCTTGACCGGGCACGAAGACATTGTCTCCACCGTCGCGTTGTCTCTGGACGGACAGTTGGCCGTTTCCGCCGGAAAGGATCAGACGATCCGCCTTTGGAACACACTGACGGGAAAATGCGTCAAGGTTCTGACCGGGCACCAGGACTGGATTCGTGATATCGCCCTGACTTGGGACGGACGTTATATCCTTTCAGGGAGTTGGGATACGACGGTTCGCGTTTGGAACACGGGAACCGGAAAATGTGCCCGTACTTTCAATGATCGGATTCCGTCCATCAATCGGCTTGCCCTTCATCCGTCACGGAAACTTGCGGCCATTGCGACAGCGGCGGGGTCCGTTTTGCTTTGGAATATCGTCGAGGACCGTCTCGTCGGCAATTGGTTTGCGCACCAGGGAGCGGTCAATACGATTGCGTTCAATCGCGACGGACGTTATCTTCTCACCGGCGGCGATGATGCCACCATTTGTTTTTGGGATACGGCAACGCAATATTTGGTTCGAAAACATTCCCGGGGAAAATTGCCGATTACTGCCGTAAAAATAGCACCGGATTTGCAGGAATTTGTTGACACGTCGAAAGAAGGGGCCATCGAAATCCACAATTTTGCCAAAAGGGGACCGGCGAGAATTCTCGCCGGACACGTTGCGGAAATCACCGGTTTGGAACTGTTCGCGGACAACCGTTTTTTTGCGACGACTTCCAAAGATCAGACCGTGAAAATTTGGAATCTTGCAAACGGTTCTTTGCAAAAAACGCTCTCCGGACATTCCGGTCCGATTACCGGTTTGGCAATGGATTTTTCCGGGCGAAAAATGTTGACCTGTTCCGAAGACGGCACTCTTCGCTTTTGGGAATTATTTTGGGACTTATCGTATTGCGAGACCCCGGACTGGAACCAAAGAGCGACGTCGCTTCTTCACGCCTTGCTTTCCCTTTACTGTAACGACGCGAACCCGGCGTCTTCCCCCCAATTGGAGGAGAGGGACGTTCAGCGGATTCTTCTCGAATTCGGCTATCGCGGTTTCGGACATCTCCGACCGGACATCGTTTACCAGGAAATCCGGCGAATGCTCAAATACTGGACCGGACCAATCGTGCTCCCGGCAACAGGGGGTCTCCGCGACAAATAAGCCGCTCTGATTGGATTTACGGTTAGTCTCATACTGACGGTACACCGGTTTTGCCGGACCGTGATCTGGAATACAGCACAACAAGCCCGACGGCGACGACCAGCAGAATGATTCCAATGATCGGGCGGTAGAATAGCCAAGCGACGGCAATCACCAAAAGCGACCAGGTCACCGCAAACAGTAAACTGAAAAACCATGTTCCCACGCCGACGAGGTTCCCCAAAAACGGGATGACGCTTGCAAGTACCGCCAGTGGTGCTGTGATCGCCGTCAGTCCGATGAAAACCGCGAGAAACCCGACGAGCCGGAGAATCCATGTGATTATGGCGTTTCCGGAATGGGCCTGACTGTACATGTTTTCCAAACTGTGCGTCCCTACGGAAAGCATACCGACGTGCCTGCCGTTTGCGGCAACGTAGGGTTCGAAGGTGTCTTCGCAGAGTTTGGCGATAAGGCTGACCGTTGCCGGCAGAACTTGCTTGAACGTAACCCGGATATCCCCGATCTGCGGGGTCGCCGGAGAGGAGCCGAGATACACGGTATTGCCGTTCACATGCACCATTGAGGACGAATCGGAAGCCCCCAGCTTCGTGCTCAAATCGGCGACAACCTCTGCGGAAAGTTCGACGGCAAGCGGCTCGGAACCGCGGATGTCGTCAATCAGGAATTCCGGAAGCCGGTAAGCCCCGAAAGTAACGTTTTCGGCTTGCTGTTTTTCCTCTTTGAGATTCTTGTCGAGATTGCCGAGAACGGTGTTTTTGTGTTGTTCCGATGCTCCGGGGAGACCGAACTGGGAAGACTCCACCGGGCTTCTTGTCCATTCCTGAGTGTAGGAATAGGTGATCTTTTTTTCTTCACCGCCCCCCGCTCTGGTTCTGGTTTCCGTTTTTTTGTGTTCCACCCATTGGAAGAATTCCACGGCTCGTTCAAGGCGAATGGCGACCGTGGTGACACCGAAGAAGGGGTCTTTCAGTTCTTCTTGCGTTTCCGCCGCTCCGATGGCGTGAACAAGCTGTCCGTTATTCGCATTGTTGACTTCGTTGATGTTTTCCAGTTCCGAAGTAACGCTCTGCGCTTCATTCAAAGCGGCCCGGGTCTTGACGAAATTGCCTTCGTTCCACCATAAAAGCACCGTACCGGCGGCGATGAGAATGATGCCGACAATGATGCCGCCGAAAGAATTTTTCATGCGTTCCAACCAACCTGTCTTTACCGTTACGGTATTGTTCATTGTTTTATCTCCAATAAAATTTGTGTAGGAAATCGGGAATCGGGAATCGGGAATAGGTTCTTTGTAATTCGTAATTCGTAATTCGTAATTCGTAATTAAAAATCTTACTCTACCATTTCTGCATAAACCCGAATGTTCCCCAGTGGGCGGTGCTTTTGCTGAAGGCGTTGAAATCGTAATCGCCGTAGAAGGAGCGGTGGGCATCGATGTTCCAACATAGTCCGAGACCGAGATTGACGTAATCCCTGCCGGGATCGACACCGTAAATTCTCATTGGGTTCGTTACCGGCTCCGTCACAAACCGATTGCGTGACACCGGAGACGAATTGTTGAAAGCCTGGTGTCCGTAATAAGCACGTCCCTGGAATGCCAGCGTGTCGCAGTGGTCCACCGAGCCGAGCTGTACCGTCAAGCCGGTCCGCAAAAACGAACGGTCCATAAAGCTCCGGTCATACCAAAGTTCCAAACCGGTGTTGCCGGTTTCCGCAAATCCGTACTGCCAGGTCAAGTCGGAATCCAGTGCAAGCACCGGTCGCAGGCAAAACATCCCTGACGACAAGGGAAGTCCCAATTCAAGCGACATTGACATGGAATCACCGCTGTATTTCCCGTTGATTCGTTCACGGGTGTCCACGAGCAACGGATTGTCGATAAACCGTTTCGATTTATAACCCTGGTGTCCGTAGCCGACGAACAATTTTGTTTCGAGCCGATCGTTGACTTTCGATCCGCCGTAAAAGCCGAACTGGAGGTCGCCGGCTTCGACTTTATCGCCGTGATCGTAGAGGAACGGGTACGAATAACCGACGAAAAAGCCGAAAACGGTGTCAACGCGGCGTTCTTCCGACCCGACGAGAAATCCGGATCGGGAAATCCCGTAACCGCCGCTGTTGCCGTCGTCGTCGAAGTTGGTCGTTTGGTGAACGATTTCCAACCAGAGCTTGTTCCCCTGCGAAACGCCGCAGTTTGTCAGGTCGAGATGGTTCAACCCGTACCGCGACGTCTGCCATTGACCGAGCATCATCGAATTGGCCCGAAGATCGCCGGACATTTGGTCGTAAGCGTTTTGGATTAAGTCGTAATTAGCAGCTCCCCCCTCTATCTTATCGCTAATCTGAGCCATTATGTCCCACAACCTGGCGGACGATACGTTATCCAAAACCTTGCCGACTTCTTGCCGATTGTACGTTTGAGCGAAGGCAGGATCGGTGAAGTAAGCGAGTTTGCGTCCGATGGTGAAAACCTGGATGTGAATACCATTCTTCCAATTGATATCGAGAAATTTTTGAATAATGTCAAGATCGAAGTTGCCGTAAACAGGGGCTCCTCCGATGATGTAATTGTCGTACTCTCGAAGTACGGAATAATCTCCTGGCTTAGCGTCGATAAGCAAATTGGCATTTGTACCAATGACTACAGTATGTCCTATAACTTTGTCGGTATCTCCTTGATCGTCAACCCGGATTAGCAATGTACCATCAAGTGTCAAGTCTTTGATGTTGATCGTTTCGGAAAAAGAAGAGCCGGTTCCGGGAGCAAGGACGGCATTAGTGTCTATTTCGACTTTGTCGAGAAATCCGCTGCCACCGAGCGTACCTTCGGAAATTAGAATTTTTCCGGCAAACGAGTAATAAACAGGGGTGTTTATAAAAAGTGTCCCACTGCCGACTTTTTCAAGTGTCGAGTTGCCACCGGTCAAGATTCCGCTGAACGTTGTATCTTCGTTGTTTCCACCAATGGAGAGTGTTTGACTGGCACCAAAATTAACAGTACCTTCTCCGGCTAGTGACGCGATTACTTGATTTGGCTTTGTTGCTCCAAAAATGTCCAGTGTTGTTCCGTTTGCAAGTTCCACAACGGTTTTCTCGGACAACTCCCCACTGGCACCAAGTTTAAAAGTTCCTCCCTCGATAATGGTTTTTCCTTCCAAATCGGAAACGTTATTCAATACAAAAGTACCGATTCCAGTTTTTGTGAAATTCCCCTCTCCATTCAACTCGCCGTTTAAAATGAATATGTAGTCCCCCGCCGGAGAACCGCCTCTATTAACATTAATGATACCATCCTCCCTCATGAGGATACTTCCACCCCAAGTCAACGAGTACGGCGGTGCGGGACTAGGACTGACGATCAGCGTCGCTCCGTCACTCATGAATACAATGTTATCCGTGGAACTGGTCGTGATCGTAACCGACGGTGTGGCCCCACCTACATAAATATTCTGGGCCATAACTCCCGCCGTGTACGTAGCTACGAAGAGCGTGACCAGAACGAGGATCGCGTATTTGCTTTTCCGAGAGTTTATTTTCATCGCAAATTGCCCAATTTGACAGGCGAGGATTAGGTGGCGGTGCGTAAAAGTTTTGTTGGCAGGTAAAGCCGACTGGGGCCGCTCACAGGGTTCCTGTCGGCTATCGCCGACCTGCCGCCCGGAGGTCGGCGGCTATCTTGACCGATTTACCCAATTTCGCAACGAATTTTTTACGCATCCATTAGGTGGCGGTGCATCCGGGTTGGTATTGCACTTGTGCAAAAGTCAATAAAAGCCGGAATGAAGGCGGTACTCCGCCGTAATGACGGTTCCGTCATTGCGCTGCGCTCCATTCCGGCTTTTGTTAAAGTCAAACCAAACCGAGAAAGCACCAGTAGAGAAACCTTCACCTCTTTTATCGACCCGTTACAACCGATTTGCTGAGAATAATCGGATTATTTGGCAAAATTGTCAAGACGGATTTTTTCGTAACGGACCATTCACTCCGCCGGCTGCTCGACGACGGCCATGAGTTGCTTGTCCTCCTCCGTCAATTTCGGCGAAAAGTGAACCCATCGGGCGAGAACCCAATAAATCAGGTACGGTGTCAAAACGGCGGTCCACAAAAGTGCTCCGTAACTTTGCGGGCAAAGCGAACTCGCATAAGTATCCAGTTGATACATCAGTTGGAACGGGTTAAGAATCGACAGGTAACTTTCGTCGTAACGCTCCAAAAATGAAAGTGCTTGGAACGTGATTAAAAAGTAAACCAGAGCCGAACCGAGCGACAAGACTGCCCCCAAAAGCAACGCAACGATCCAGGTTTGGCCCGACGTCAGCCGACGTGAGAAAAATTTCGTCCGGAGAATCATCGCAGTATAAAAGTGATTGAACACGAACAAAACCAAGCAGAACGTGTTGAGAAAATAGTACGGTTTTAAATCGGAAAGATCGCCGAACAGAGCAAGTACGACGGCAATCGCCCCGAGATAACCCAACCACCAAACGAGGCCGCACGCCGCTCCGGTGTAAAACGGGAACACCAGTAACCGAAGCACCGAAAACCGGGGAATCGTGCGGCGGATTCGAAAATTCCACGTATCACGTTCCGAAGCGAAGAACACAATAAACGCCGTAAGCATCCCCAAATGAAGGACGCACCAAACATTAACAATATCCGGATTGGTAAACACGGTTCCGTAAGCCCGTTTGAGGTACAGAACGAACGCGAAGGAAAGCAAAAACCAAAGCGACAAAAACAGCCGCATCGGAAGCATCCGGTTTGAAGAAGGGGGCGAAACGATCACGATTCCGGCAATCAAAAAGAAACCGATAATGCTTAGCGAGAAAAGCGTGGGATAAATGAGGACTTCCCAGTAGCCCGGGAGGCCGGACCCAAGAAAGGGCGATCCCACAAAAACGAGTGTGCCTATCACACCATAGGCACTCGGGAAGAAAAAAAAGAAGAAAAGGAACCCGGCAAAAATCATCTGCACCATCGTTCGCAAAGCGCAGGCAAGAAAAAGCACGACCGAATTGGCCGTGTGAATGGCGAGAAAGATCAGGTAAGTCGTCGTTAAAAACGTATAAAAATCGAGTCCGCGAAGCAGATAGGCGAGCGTAAAAAACGGGAAAACCGCACTGAACAAAAGCAACGACAAGATCAAGCCGGAAAAGAACTTGCCGAGGACAACCTGCCAGGGTTTGATTGCCGAAGCGTACATCAGGTCGGCGTTGATTCGTTCGCTTGCGGTCACGATCCCGGTGTAGAGGATCACGACGAAGAAGCTGGAAAATCCCATGATCGCCGCCAGGTTTCCAAAGAGAACCAATCCGGTCCCTTCTTCCTGAAGAAAGGCGGAAAACATGACGAATCCCAGGCAGACGAGCGTTAAAAGCCCGACGTACAGGTTGAGCATAACGACGATGAACCGGCTTCGGACCATTTGCCGCAATTCTCGAACGAGAATCGGATTGAGGCGGTTGTCGATAAACTCTTCAAAAAACGCGGCGGTTTTGGCAAGCGACATAGGGCGGAATGAAAAAGGAGGCAAATGAGCTTCCATTATCGTATCGGAGAGAACGGTAAAATTCAAGACCACCCATTACAGGGCAGTCCGTCGAAGTTTGTATCGAGACCGTCATTTCGCGATGCTCCATTCCGGCTTTTATTCATCTCCCCCAATAAAAGCCGGAATGAAGCGAAGCGAAATGACGGTAAAATCAGTAAAAATCGTAAACTTGTCGACGGAC
>CAZNVM010000321.1:0-6335 GCA_964576215.1 uncultured Planctomycetaceae bacterium | reverse complement strand
AAATGCAAGGTTTTTCAGCAATCTGGTAAAAAAACAAACGCAAAACACTTGGCAATTAAAAATCACGCAAATCCTTTTACAACAATGGGTTACTTCGCTTGACAGTCAAGTCAGACTGCCAAGTTACTTAACGGCGTAGTCCGACAATCGCAGGAAATGAATCTGAAAATGGTCCGTTAATAGGACGTTCGGGTCTTCCTTTGCTGTGATTTGGAATACGTTATGCACGTTTGACAACATGGGAAAAATCGCAAATTCCGTCAATATGATACTGATGACCGGACGGAGCGTTTCATATCCTTTTCCCACTTGAAGTTGTTGCGTGTAAATATCCGACCAATAGTACAACACCCGGTTTGCAAAAGCCGGATGCGAGGCAACCTGAATCTCAATATCGAACCATCGTTCATTCTCGTCTTTGACCCGAACGTCAAGGACAATCGCTTTATCGACCGCGAACTCCTTGATATTAAACGGGTTAAGGACGATCGCTCTCGTGATCGGTCTCATCCCGATGTCGAGCAAAACGGCGTTGATAAACGAGCGCAAAATCGGTTCGTTTTCCGGCGGCGACCAGAGAACGGCTGTAAAAATATCGGAAGTCGGCTTGAGAATCAAGTCGTCTTCCTGTTCGATTTTGAGCTTTCTTTTTGCCATACTTACATCCACCCATTGTATTGTATCTGTATTCGGCGTGCTTGGCAAGTGTTTTTGAGGAAACAAAACCCTTTCCGCGCTAATCAATAAACCTCATATCCTTGAAGTTGGGGAACCAGGCGAGAGGTGCAAAGTAAGGAATATGGTATCCGTGCGGCCAATAGACCGCTGCGGCATAGCCAACCATTTGGTTTCGGGAAACATACTGTCCGCCGCCGGGCATGGACCGCCAAACCCGTGCGTCCATGCTTTTGGCACTGTTGTCCCCCATCATGAAAAATTGGCCCTCTCCCAGGGAAAATTCCACCGTTCGCGTTTTGCCGAAAACGTACCAAGCGGCGGGATCGGAAAGGATGCTTGCGTTTTTCTTCTCGGCCTCTGCGAAAGATGCCGAATAGAAGGGATACTGAATCAAATCGCAGAGTCCGCTGCCAGGCGAAGAAGGATCAATCGCAATATAATAAATGTCCCGATAAACTCGTAAATGGTTCACTTGAACTTGGGCCCCTTGCGATCCGAGAGACACCGGCGTCAGATCAAGCACCGTCGGACTTCGGTCCCGGCGAAGCGGAGAACCGGATCGCTCGCAAAGTTCGTCGTATTCGCCATCCCGCTCAAGCGTCAACTCCTTTTCGTTGACCCATAATCGTAACTGCTCATCAATGTTCGCAAAACGAATCTGGTATTTTCCCGGCTCGCGGATCGGTGTTAACACCGTGATCGGCGGAAAAATATCTTCGCAACCTTGAATCGACAGCGTTGCGGTTCCACTGGCCAAGTCGATTTCGCACAGAAACGGGACGCCCCCTTGAATCAAGCGGAGTGCGAACTGACCCTGCGCATGCATTACGTCGAGTTCGCATTGCACGGCCAGTTCGCCGTTCCAGTTGAATCCGACGCTTTCCGGGTCCGCACGACAAATCGTTTGTTCGCCGCTCCCCATTCGGACCTGGGAAAGGTGAAACGTCGCATCACTCGAACCGCCGGAGTGTTCCGGGTCTTTCACGATCCCCGAATTATAGGCGCAAAAATCAGTAATTAACCGCGGATTGTTGACCACGCCGTACTCCGGCAACCGGTTTTGCCGCAACGCGATCCAATCGGTGGTACTCGGAACGATATGCCGATAGTTTAGCCAACGCATCGTTGGCGAAGTTCCGTCGGTCCGAAACGATTGAAGACCGCCCGACGGAATCCACGCCGGTTCCGAAGCGTTTTCGTCCGCCCAGGACATCGGCCAACCGGCGTCGTGCAGCTTCGGATTGACGTAATCGTTGTCGTTGACGACTTGCAGCATCGCAAGAAGATGCCGCGACGGTTTTCGGGCAATTTTAAAACGTTCCTCTCCGTCCGGCTTGATGAAGAGGTTACCGTTGTGGATACGCAACGTTTCGTTTTCCAGACCGACGAGCCGTTTGATAAAATTCGTCTGCGGTCCACCGGGAAAGCGGAACACCGTGACGGCCCAACGTTGCGGTTGTATCTGATCGTAAAGATACTTGTAAACGAAAATCCGATCTCCGGCATACGTGCGGGGCACTTCTTCCTGACCGTTTTCATTTCCGAAATAGGCGGTAAAACGGCACTGTGGACAAGTTCCACCGACCACTTTCGGCGGAGCTTGCTTCATGCGAAGCCTCGCCGTCGTTGTACCGCGATTTCCTTCATCAACCTCTTCGCTGGCACTGATTTTGTACCGAAAGCCGCATTGAGGACAGTTGAGGTCTTTGTGGGCTCCCATCAGGGTGGGAGCCATGGAACCGGTCGGAATGACGAACGCTTCCGCTTCAAACGTTTTGAAAAGAAAGCACAAAACCACCGCGATTGCGAGAGTTTCGATCCCTTCCCGAAGCGAACGGAACGAAGAAATACTTTCGTCGGCAGGCTTGGCCTTGACGTTTTCTTTGGCAGACGTGGATTTGGAATTCTTTTTCATCGTTTGGAAGGTTTGGACGCCGGAAGTTAGCCGCCGCACCCTGTGCGGCGCAACAGCTGCACCCTGTGCAGCGCAACAGCCGCCCCAATATAACGGACAAAAAGGAAAAAGTACAGAGGAGCGGACCGCGCATAAAAAACCCTCGGAAAGTCGGCATCCCAGGGGGGCTGAGGATACATTTTTCAACTCGGTAACGAACTGGGGGGTGACGATTACGCCGAAAAATGCGTCGCCTTTTGCAAAGCGATGAAGGCGGTCGATCCCGATCTTCTTCTTGCCGCTTCGTATCCCTCGCAACGCTTGTTCGATCTCGTCGGCAAAGAAATCGCTTTCGTTTGTCCGCATCATTACACGCCGCATTTTGCCGATCATGAGCGGGAAATGAACAACCTCGTCAACATGCTTCGCTCGACGCCGAATTGCGACCATATCCGACTTGGTATCACGGAATGGAGCTTTACGGCCGGGGACTGGGGAAACGGTCGTGCCCGGCTGCAATCGCTTTATTCCGGCTTGTACAGTGCCCAGTATTTCAATTTGATGATGCGTCATTCGGATTACGTCGTTCTCGCCTGCCGTTCCAACATTTCGAACAGCTTTGAAGGGGGAACGATTATGACCAAACCGGGAGCGGTGATGACCACGCCGTTTTACCACACGACGAAATTGTACGCCGACCATTTCCTGCCGGTCCCGTTGACGGTGGAATCTTCGCCGCCGGGGGTCGATACGTTCGCCTGTGCTTCCGAAGACGGAAAGACGGTGTCACTGTTCCTCGTCAACACGAACCGGCACCCGGTTGATGTTCGTTTCGACTTCGGCGATGGGAAAGATACCCTGCGTTTTCAGTCCGGTGCGATGGTGATCGACACGAAAAACAGGGGGCAGCTTGAAATTATCAACCACTGGACCGCCCCGGACCGCATCACGACGGTTCCTCTGGAAAGTCTACCGACAACGTTGCCGCGTTATTCGACAACGGCGATAGTAATCGGTGATAAGTGATGGCGGAAATCGTAAGATTGCGCAACAAAAAGAGCCGCTCGACGAAGCGGTCGGGAAATATCACAACACGTGGTCGAGCGGTTCGTTTTTCATTCATTTCTCATTTGGCGTACGTTTTTGGCGATCAATCCGGCGACGTAACCGGCTTTGAATCCGGCGTCGATGTTGACGACCGTAACGTTGGACGCGCAACTGTTGAGCATTCCGAGCAGTGCGGCGATGCCACCGAAACTGGCACCATACCCGACGCTGGTCGGGACCGCAATCACCGGACACGACACGTATCCGCCGACGACGCTTGGAAGTGCGCCTTCCATGCCGGCAACGACGATAATCACGGCGACGTCTTCCAGGAGCGGCAAGGCTTCCCGGAACCGATGCGGCCCGGCAACGCCGACGTCCTGGATGTAAACGACCTCCGCGCCGGTCCACTCGGCGGTCTCCTTTGCCTCTTCTGCGACCGGCATATCGCTGGTCCCGGCACTCACGACCGCGATTTTGCCCGTCTTTTCACGAGGCAAACCGCTGGGAATCCGAAACGTGCGAGCAATCGGATTGTACCTGGCCGTCGGAAAACAGGGCAAAAGCTGCTCCGCCTTCGCCTGATCCATTCGGGTTGCGAACACCTCGATTTTCTGTTCGATTTGCTTTTCAAAGATATTCTTGAGCGTCGGTACAGGTTTTCCTTCGGCGTAAACCACTTCAGGAAACCCGCAACGCCGGGCACGGTCCATGTCGAGATTGAATTCCACAGTCGAATGAGAAATGAGAAGTGAGAAATGAGAACCGGCGCACACACCCCAATTGTAAATGAAACGGTCTGGAAAGTCAACGAACCACAAACAATCAGAGCCGCACCAATCAGAGCCGCGCACGCAGTAAACGGTTTTTACGTTGTCACCGGGGTTACCGCTTACTGCGTGCGCGGCTCTGATTATGCGCGGCTCTGATTATGCGCGGCTCTGATTGTGCGCGGCTCTGATTGTGCGCGGCTCTGATTGTGCGCGGCTCTGATTGGGTTTACTTAATCTCACATTTCAATTTGCGCGCACCCGACACTTGCTTCCGGTCGCAGTAATGGGAACAAGATCACTTCACGGATCGAGGTGGTGTTCGTCAAAATCATCACGAGGCGGTCGATTCCGATGCCGAGTCCGCCGGCAGGGGGCATTCCGTGCCGGAGTGCCCGGATGAAATCGTGGTCCATTTTCGACATGCTGTCTTCCGCTTTTTGCCCGGCCAACTGCTTGCGGAAAAGTTGTTCCTGCAAGTCAGGATCGTTCAGTTCCGTGTAAGCGTTGGCGACTTCCATTCCGTGAACGAACAGCTCGAACCGCTCCGCGATTTCCGGGTTCCCTTTTTTTCGCTTGGTCAGCGGACAAAGACTCGCCGGATAATCCATCACAAAAACCGGGCCGACAAGAGCGTCTTCGATTTTTGCTTCGAAAATTTCATTCCGTACCACGTCCGGGTGCTTGCCGTTAGGGTCCAAATGGATCGACCGGGCGTAATCGAACACGGCGGCTTCATCCATTGGATCGACGGCGGTGTGTTCCTTGAACAACTCGAAATAGGTTTTCCTTTCAAACGGCGGCGTGAAATCAATCACCTTGTCGTTCCAGGGAATTTTCAAATCCTGGCCGGTTGAGCGGATCGCGCCGGTGATGATTTTTTCCGTAATTTCCATCATGCTCCGATAATCACCGTAAGCCTGATACAGTTCGAGCATCGTAAATTCCGGATTGTGCGTTTGGTCGATCCCTTCGTTACGGAAAACACGCCCCATTTCGTAGACACGTTCGATTCCGCCGACCATGAGTCGCTTCAGGTGGAGTTCCAAGGCGATTCGAAGGTACAAGTCAATTCCGAGCGCATTGTGATGCGTGGTAAACGGTCTCGCAGCGGCACCTCCGGCGATTGCGTGAAGCGTTGGGCCTTCGACTTCGACGAACCGCTCGTCGGCAAGCGTTTGCCGGATCGAATGGACGATTTTCGTTCGGTTGAGCATCCGTTCCAGAACGCCGTCGGTGTGAACGAGGTCCATGTACCGCAAGCGGCTTCGCAATTCCGGATCAGTCAAACCGTGAAACTTTGCTGGGGGCGTTTCGATGGATTTGCTGAGAAAGTGCAGGTTTTCCGCGAAGATCGACAATTCGCCGGTTCGCGTCGTTCGCAGTTCCCCATCAACGCCGATAATATCGCCGAGGTCGAAACACTGGGCGAGTTCCCAGTTGGTTTCACCGACCTGACTTGCACCGATGAGAACCTGAATTTTTCCGGACCAGTCCCAAATGTCGAGAAAAAGCAGTTTTCCTTTTTTTCGCTGCAAAATGATTCGTCCGGCGGCTCGGACTTTCGGACCGGTTTGGGCGTTGTGGTCGTTCGGATCGGTTTGGATTTCCGACTGTCGGGCACGAATTTCCGCCGTCGCCATGTGCCCTTCGAAGCGTTGGCCCCAGGGATCGAATCCGAGTTCTTCGATTTTGCGTAATTTTTCGCGTCGGGAGGCTTCGAGAACGACGCCGGTTCCGGTTGATTCTTCTTTGGACATCTGCTTACTCAAGTGGAAGGAAAGAACGAAAAGAGAACCCGGTATTATCAGTCCGTCGACAAGTTTACGATTTTTACTGATTTTACCGTCATTTCGCTTCGCTTCATTCCGGCTTTTATTGGGGGAGATGAATAAAAGCCGGAATGGAGCATCGCGAAATGACGGTCTCGATACAAACTTGTCGAC
>CAZNVM010000320.1:0-6835 GCA_964576215.1 uncultured Planctomycetaceae bacterium | reverse complement strand
AGTCGCTTTTTTCCTGGGAACGCAGGCTTCCAGCCTGCCAGTGAGTTCGTAGGCATCCTACCTGCGCGGGGCGGAGACTTCATTCCGCAACCTTCGCGCAGGCTGGAAGCCTGCGTTCCCAGGGACTTTGCAATCCTCCTGCCGGGCTCATCGCCCCTTAGAAAATCGCTTTTTCGTGCCGCTTTCCTACTTTGACGAATTAACACTGATACTGATTGCCGTTTGTCTTCCTGGAATTTTCGTTTTTTCCTTGTTGGCTTATCGGCGACGTTATCCCAGAAATTACGTTTTCCTGGGTTGGTGTCTCACTTTGTTCATTCTTTGTTACGGAGCGTGGAACATTTCGTTTTCGCGGCATTTTGACGAAAATGTCGAAGCTCTGGCACTGCAGGCCACGTTGGTGGCTTTGGCTGCGGACGGCAATGCAGATGTGACGCCTTACACCGGTTCCCCGATGTTCCTCTTCAAAATCGGTCGTTATCCGCTACTGAACGCGATCCTCTTTTTTTCGCTCTGCATCATTATTCTTGCCGTTTTGGCCGAGTACCAGTTAAGAAAACAGAAAAAACTACTTCTGGTTGCTGAGGAGAACGAACGAATCCGAATCATGCTTGATGCGACTCCGCTGAGTTGCAACTTTTGGGATGAGCGTCTCAAGCTGATCGATTGCAACTACGAAACGGTCAAGTTGTTCGGTTTGAAAAACAAACAGGAATACATCGACCACTTTTTCGACCTGTCGCCGGAATTTCAGCCGAATGGTCTGCGGTCACGTGACAAGGCGATCCAATGGGTCAAGCAGGCATTTGAAACCGGACGAATCACCATCGAATGGATGCACCAAATGTTCGACGGTACGCTGATCCCCACCGAGATTACGCTCGTCCGTGTCCCTCGAAAGAAAGGGTTCATCGTTGTTGCCTATATCCGTGACCTGCGGGAACACCAAAAAATGTTCACCGAGATGCGGGAGGCGGAAGAACGAACCAGAGTCATGCTCGAAGTAACCCCGTTGTGTTGCAATTTCTGGGACGAACAGCTCAATCTTATCGACTGCAACCACAGAACTGTCGAGTTGTTCGAATTGAAGGACAAGCAGGAATATCTCGACCGGTTTCTCGAGCTGTCGCCGGAATTTCAACCAGATGGTCCGCCTTCAAAGAAACTCGTAACGCAACGGCTCATACAAGCATTCAAAACCGGTCGCGTCGTCTTCGAGTGGATGCACCAGAAACTCGATGGAACGCCGCTTCCCACCGAGATTACGCTCGTCCGTGTCCAGCAAGGGAGTACCGCCATTGTCGTCGCTTACATTCGGGACTTGCGGAAACAACTGGAAACGCTCACGGAAATACGGAAAGCGGACGACCGTATCCGGCTCATGTTTGATACGACACCGCTCAGTTGCGGTTTCTGGGACGATCAACTCAACCTCATCGATTGCAACCAGGAATCGGTCGATCTGTTCGAGTTGAAAGACAAACAGGAATATATTGATCGCTTTTTCGAGCTGTCGCCGGAATTTCAACCGAACGGACGCCCCACTACGGAAGAAATTCTTCAACGTATCCGGATTGCACTTCAAGACGGATATTACCGCTTCGAATGGATGCACCAAAAACTCGATGGAACGCCGCTTCCCGCCGAGGTTACGCTCGTTCGACTACGGCAAGACGGCAAGGATGTCGTCCTCGCTTATACCCGCGACCTGCGGGAACAAAAGAGGATGCTTGCCGAAATCCACAAGGCAAACGAACGAACCCGGATCATGCTCGACACAACTCCGTTGTGCTGTGCGCTTTGGGACGAGCATTACGAATGTATCGATTGCAATGAAGATGCAGTCAAGCTGTTCGAATTGAAAAACAAGCAGGAATATCTTGACCGGTTTTTCGAGTTGTCGCCGGAATATCAGCCGAACGGTGAACTATCCCGAGAGAAAGTTCCCCTGTTGATCCAGAAAGTGTTTCGAACCGGACGCCTCGTATTTGAATGGACACATCAAAAGCTGGACGGCACGCCGATCCCCACGGAAATCACGGCGGTGAAAGTCCACATGGACAATCGTTATATCATTGCCGCCTACACTCGCGATTTACGGGAGGTCAGGAATAATGAAGCCATATTGGAACTGAATCAACGACGAGTGAGCAGACTCCTCGAATTGGCCCAAATGACCAACCATACTCAGGAAGAGATCACCGATTTTGTGATCGAGTCGGTTGCGTCGCTCACCAACAGTACGGTGGGCTATGTCGTCTTGTTCGAACATGCGAAAGATGTGCAGCCGTTCCGCTCGTTGCTGTTTGACAAAAAGGCCAACTGTCTTTTGCCGTTGACGACGGAACAGGGGACACCGCACACGCTCTCCGCCTTTTTGACGGAGTGTATTACGACTCGGCAAGTGACCATTCAGGACGATCTTGCGACACTGCCGGGAAAACGGATGTTTCCTGAGGGGCACTATCCGATCCATTCCCACATGAATTTTCCGATTTACGACGGCGACAACGCCATCGGGATCATCGGCGTCGGCAATAAAGCAACCCCCTACACCGACATCGACTCAAAACAATTGATCTTGCTCGGCCAGGGTTTGGCAAGCCAGTTGAATCGCAAACGGTATGCGGAGGATCTGGAACTTGCGAAATTGGAAGCGGAAACGGCGAACAAAGCCAAGAGCGAATTTCTCGCCCACATGAGTCATGAAATTCGCACGCCGCTCAACGGTGTCATTGGGCTTTCGGAACTGTTAATCGGCACGAAATTGGATTCGCAACAGCGGGAATATGTGCAACTGATCCAGGACTCCGGTGCGTCGTTGCTTTTCCTCATCAACGATATTCTCGACTTCTCGAAGATTGAAGCGGGAAAACTCGAAATTGATTCGGAACCGTTCGATCTTCCCACAACGGTCGAGTCGGTCCTTGCCATCCTCATGTCGCGTGCCGACGGAAAAAATCTGGACATGGCCGTTTCGTTCAGCCGGAATTTTCCCCGAATCGTTCGTGGGGATTCGGGCCGGATTCGCCAGGTTTTGCTTAACCTGGTCAGCAATGCCATCAAGTTCACGGATCAGGGCGGAGTCCGGATCGACGTGATGGTTGAGTCCATCGGCGACACTTCCCTGGTCGTCAAGTTCAATGTTATTGACACGGGAATCGGTATTCCCAAGACGAGAATCGACCGCCTCTTTAAGGCGTTTTCGCAAGTGGATGTCTCCTCGGCACGCATTTATGGCGGCACCGGACTTGGCCTGGCGATTTCCATGAAGTTGGTGCAACTCATGAACGGAGAAATCGGCGTCGAAAGCGAGGAAGGACAAGGTTCCATCTTTTGGTTCCGAATTCCGTTCGAATACGATTCCCAAACCGTCCCTTGCATTCAAACGAATGCGGAGGAATGTCAGTTTCCGGATTGTCCCAATGTTGATGGAAATTACTGTGTCGCTTTCATGAACCGGGAAATCGGCGGCGAATACAGTCTCAAAGGACGTTCCGTTCTTATTGTCAACAAAAACAGAATCCAGAGTGACGCACTCTGTGCCCAACTCCAGAATTGGAAGATGGTTTGTATGACCTCCGATTCCGGCAAGGACGCAATTCCGTTATTGGACGATTACCAAAACCGTAAAAAACCGTTCGATCTCGTCATTATCGACAACACCATTGCCGATGGACCGGGCGTCGCTTTGGCTCACAAACTGTTCGAGCATTATAAAACGCATGGTAGCGGAAAAATGGTGCCGATCATCCTGCTCCGTTCGTTTTTGGAAAAGGAACCCGACCAGGAGTTTTTGGAAAAAATCGGGGCGGAATCCATCAGTAAACCGATTTTCACCTCTGCGCTGTTCGATGCCGTCATCAACCGTGTTTTTTCCGCCGAAATTCAGGAAAAAATCAATACCGGAGTCCTCAATCCCGACACGTTAAGCAAGGAAAAGACGACGAGGACGAGAATTCAGACGACCAGGGCCACGTTGGAATCCATCAATCGATTGCAATCGCCTTTGAGTGGAAAAGTGCACATTCTTGTCGTCGAAGACAATCGGGTCAACCAAATCGTCGCAAAAAACCTTCTGGAGGAAGTCGGTTTTACCTGCGATGTCGCCATCAATGGTATCGAGGCATGTAGTGCCGTTCGAAACAAGCATTACGACATCGTTTTAATGGACTGTCAAATGCCGGAAATGGACGGATATGAAGCGACGGACCTGATTCGAAGCTGGGAACGCGAACAGGGAAAGAGACGCTTGCCGATCATTGCTCTTACGGCCAACGCAACCAAGGACGATGTCCAAAAATGTCTCAACGCCGGAATGGACGCCTATTGCAGCAAACCGATCAACCCGCAAATGGTGATACGCCTCATCGAGGAATGGTACGAAAAAAGTCGGGGATGAGTTACGGTTGTTCTTTTCCATGTTAGCGAACAGAGAACGCAATGAACAAGTACGAGTCTGACATCATCGACGTTTATGCGGCGGGAGAAGAGAATCCTCCCTCTCAAAACGCACGCGATGCTCTCGAAGATTCTCCGCAACAAGATGAAACGTACCGTCACCTCAGCTTTTACGCTCTCGGTGCTTACGGACCTGACGGAGCAAAAATTCATTACGGCACCGTCGAAAATCGTCCATCCGGTCCCTGGCAGCCGCCATTTTCTCCCTCTTTTCCTCCTTTTCCTCCCCCCTTTTCCCCCCCTTTTCCGCCGCCGTGGGATCAAAACTTCGTCGTTCAAGCGGAAACGTGGGACCGGGCCGAAGCGGCACGAGCCAAACAGCGTTATTGGCAAACGCCGCTGATCCTGTTCGCCCTGACGTGCTACACAACCTGGTACGCCGGAAAAGAGGCGTTCGGCGCAGACGGGTATCTGTTTTCGCTGGCCGTGATGCTGATTTTAACGTGTCACGAGATGGGTCATTTTCTCCAAACGCTTCGGTACAAGGTCCGATCCAGTTTGCCGTACTTTATTCCGATGCCGTTTGGCCCCATCGGGACAATGGGCGCAATCATTCGAATGGATGGACGTATTCCACACATTCGCGCACTTTTCGACATTGGCATTTCTGGTCCGCTTGCCGGCTTGGTTCCGACCCTGTTTTTCTGCTGGTACGGCATCAAATATTCGCACATCGGACCGATCCTCTCCAATTCTCCCGGACTTCTGTTTGGACAACCGCTACTCCTCGATTGGTTGACGTATCAAATTTACGGTCCATTACCGGCAGACGTCTGTTTGTACCAGCATCCGTTCGCTTTCGCCGGTTGGGTCGGACTGCTCATTACGTCGTTAAACCTGCTTCCCATCGGACAATTGGACGGCGGACATGTTTTTTACGCCATTTTCAAAAGGAAGTCTGCTACTTACTCTGCGATCCTGTTCTACGTTTTGATTTTTCTGGTCATTTATTTTCAACTCTGGGCTTGGTCGCTCATGTTACTTCTTTTGGCTTTTTTGGGAACGCAACATCCGCCGACGCAAAACGACGCCATGAAGTTAGGTTTTTTTCGTACGACGCTCGGGATCGCAACTCTGGCGTTTATCCTGATCGGCTTCACCCCCAACCCCATCCAGCCGGAATTCGACGAGAACCGAACTGCCCCGACAAAGTTTTGGGCTGAAATTAGGGCATCGGGAATCGGGAATCGGACATAGAAAATGAGAAATAAAAAATAAAAAAAGAGAAATGAGAAATAAAATTCTGTCGTCTGTCGTCTGTCGTCTGTCGTCTGTCGTCTTACCTGCCGTCTGCTGTCTGCCGGCTTTCTTTGATTTCTGTGTAGCACAAACGGCCAGCGTGAGTTTTTCCGGAGTCGAATTACGGGAAACGCTCAATCAGTACGCCAAAACACAACGTGTCGGGTTCCTGCTGGACCGACGTATCGATCCGGGGCAACCGTTGAAATTCGAGGCACAAAAGGTTGCCGGAATGGAACTGTTCGTCCTTTTGGCCGACCAAATGAAGCTTGGGTTTTGCCAAATCGGCCCAATCGCTTACCTCGGACCGAAAGAAGCCGCCGTGAAACTGGAGCGAATCCACGCGATCAAACGGCAAGCTCTTTCCAATTCCCCGACGGAACTGAGGCGAATGCTGTCGCAAAAAATCCGACTCAAAACGGAAAAATTGGATACTCCGCTGGAAATTTTGCATCAGGTTTCGCAAAAAATGAAGACGAAAATCGTCAATCCCGACCGAATTCCGCACGATCTTTGGCCGGAGCTCGATTTTCCGGAGGCCGACGCCTGTGAATTGCTTTCGGTCCTTTTAATCGGGTTCGACCTGACATTCGAAATCGGTGATCGGGGAATCACCTTCGTACCATTACCGGACAATTTACCGGTCGTTACCGAAACGAAGCCGAACCGTCCCAAAGCAACATCCTCCTCAAAGAAAGAGGTTCCGCTTGAGAAGCAGCGTTTTCAGTCGTTTGAGGTGCAAAATAAAACCGTCAACGAAGTTCTCCAGTATTTTTCAGACAATTGGGATTTACAGATTACCGTTGACGAAAAATCGTTGCGGGACAAGGGAATTTCGCTGGACGAGCGGATTTCGTTTCAACGCAACCAGACGGACATTCACGACCTCTTGCGTGCAACGCTTGATCCGGTAGGATGTACGTATCAACTTTCCGGAAAAAAGCTACGGGTTTTTTCTGGGAAATAGGAAATAGGAAATAGGAATTAGGAAATCGGTAACATTTCAGCCGAATATTTACTCGCATTTTTTACACTAATTTACACAAATTGTGCAATATAGGTAGCGAAAAATGGCGGTTGTGCGGCAATTGGGCACTTTGTAAAATTGCCCAATTTAAATTTAAAAATTCGGCTG
>CAZNVM010000319.1:0-26366 GCA_964576215.1 uncultured Planctomycetaceae bacterium | reverse complement strand
CGGAGCGGGCGATTTCATGGTACACTCTGTTCGGTCGTTTGTTGGAAAAAATGTGTTGCGATTTCGTCGCAACTTGTTTAGTGACAGCATCTTACAACAAACGGCCAACTTTAAAACCACCCGCCCAATGAATTATTCAGGCTAACGATAAAACGACTTGTACGTTTCTTATCGGTGTAAACCGAGAGACTGGAATTTCATTGGCGTCTGGCCGAAAAAGGATAGAGCGTAGGGGAATCTGTCTCCCCTTTTAGGAAAGAGAATGGAATTCGAGACAGGGGGATTAGATAAGGGAGAAAGGATGTCGCGCTTCAATTCTGTTGATGGAAATCATTATGAAACGCGAAACGTATCGAGTCGTGTCCCGGGGAACAGAGGGCGAACTCAAAATTCGGGATTATGATTCGGAAGAAGCTGTCTTGAAACGACACCTTCAAATTGGAATCGATGATTGTAGTTCGGATTTAAGCATCCGGGGTTGCCCGGTTTTACGTGGTTTGATCGGCCCAATGCCGGAAACCGGGGGAGTTGTTCGCTACGAAACCCCCGAAGTTTTTGAAACGCTCACCAAAGAATGGAGTGCCATCAAGAAAAAACGCAGCCGTAGCAAAAGAATCTGAAGATACGTCCGGTCTGCGGTCGTTGTTGTTTGTAAACGGCTCCTAATTCTTCAGGAAAAGCAGTATGAGTATCCCCAGAACCAGGATGCCGATGATAATCAACAACGTGAGGATCAATTGGTTGGGATTCTTTTGTTCCGTGTGATGCAGAATCGGCAGTTGCGATTGCGACTGCGCTTGGTCGATCTCCGAGTCCTCCCGTTTTTTGCGCCGCTTATTCTGAGGGCCGACCGGAACGGGAACCGGCGTCACCCGGATACCGAGCGTGTCTTCCCAATGTTTCAAACGTTCTGCGACCGCCGCACGGCCAAGGACCATCGAAAGGGCTTCCGACTTGGGGCCGGTGTCCTCTGAAACCTGCATTGCGATTTCATTAAGAAATTCCGGGGCACTGTCGGAAATGAGAATATATTCTTCTTCCCCCATGAAGACGGGTTCCGGTTTCGGCACAACGATATTTTCGTAATCCGGCGTCAGCGGAGCGGCTTCCTGCTGAACGGCTTGCTGCTTCGGTTGCGGAGCTCTCAGTGAAATCGCTTTCTCCGGGTTCAACGCCAATTCCGTCGGAAAGTCCGGCTCCGGAATCGACGGAACCTCGACCTGTTCCTCAACCGTCAGTTCCGTTGCACAATCGCTGCAACGAAACTTCTGCCCCAGGAACTTTTCCTTAAATGTGTACGGTTTACCGCAAGAACAGGTTAGGGAAATCATTTTTAAATGAAAAATAAAACAGCCGAACTCTGACTTCTGCTACCATTATATCGTATCATTTGAGTTACAAAAGGTAGCGAATGTTGCCTCAAAGAACCAAGAGCAGAGCGCAACTACGATTTTCTCTTAATCCAACGTATCAAGAAAATCCTGGTATCGTTTGTCGTGCTCTTTTCCTTCCTGTTCAAGTCTTTTAATGACCGCTCTCGCCTGGAGCGTTAAATCGCTCCGTTGGTGCTTGTCAAAGTATTTTTGCGCCCGTTGGAGCATGTCGATTTGATAGGTCTTTGTAAACAGGGTATTGTTTTTCGTGACACGAACGAGAAACGTCTGGTAAAACGGGACAACCTTGTTTTCCAGATTGGATGCTCTTTCGACAACCTCGTCCAGGCGATTCAACATTGGTTCCATGTTATCGCATTCGTCGGAATGTTTCAACAGGAGGGATTGTAGCATCTCGAATTCTTCAACGTACATCAGAAAATCCCAGGGGAGCAGCTTGATCTTCGTATGAAACGGTGCCGATTTTTCGGAGTAATACCGGAACATTTCTATCGCATCACTGGGGTTCGGCGGCAAGACGGCAAGGCAATGACGGAACCAAAAGTGTCGTAATGACGGATTTATGGCCGGTTATTGACCGTCATTTTGCCGGAGTACCGGCTCCATTCCGGCTTTTGTTGGTTGGACGTGAACATACTCACATACCGTTTGAAGTGCTTCTTCGTCGAACAAATACTTTGTGCTGCCGAGCTGTGTCCATATTTTTTCTTCCTCGCCAACAAAACCGCCTTTACGTAAACGCATCGTCGCTTTCGCTTTGAGCAATTTCATCACGTTCTCGGCTAAAATATCCGGTGCCGTTACAACAATGTGAACATGATTGCTCAAAACGCTTTTTTGATGCAATATCCATTGACGCTCTGCGCAAACCTCTTCCATGGCACTTTCGATGATTCGACGTTCTTCCTCGTTGAAATAATGCGGCAGGTTCTTATTTGGAGCGGCGGTGATATTTGGGTCAGGTGCAACGAATTGACCGTTGCGCTTCCATGATCCGCGAGAATCCCCGTGTCGCCAGGAGCCGCGTACCGTAAACGTCAAAAAATCGGCAATCGGTGTATTATACATTTCACAAAACCGAATAACAAAAACCTCCCAATAAAAGCCGGAATGAAGGCGGTACTCCGCCGTAATGACGGTCAACCGGTGAGACCGTCATTGCTACGCTCCACTGCGGCTTTTTTTCACTTCATCGCCTTCTCCAATTCCGCCGCGATGGAATCGGCCCAAATTTTGTATCCCTCGGGAGACAGGTGCAGGAAATCCGGCATCATTTCTTTCGGAAGCGTTCCATCGGACGCGAGAAATTTTTCACCGAAATCGACGATCTGCACGTTTTTCATGCCGTCAAGCACAATCGGCAAACACGCATTGATTTCGTTCACTTTCAAACGCCGCCAATCGTCCGGTGCTTCCGACCGGGGAAAAATTTTGAGAACCAAAATCTTCATTTCCGGGTATTGCGTCTGCAGTTTTTCGGCAATGGCCCGGATTCCGACGGCAACCTGGTACGGCGTGTTTTTGCTGTTCGGATTGCCGATGTTGTTCGTTCCAATCATGATTTCCGCGACTTTGGGATTGATTTTATCAAGCGGAAGCCGGTCGAGCCGCCAAAGCACATGCTGCGTCTGGTCGCCGCCAAAACCGAGATTGATCGGTTGGTACTTGCCGAACGTTTCGTCCCAAAGTTCCTTTTGACCGTCCCAACCGTGCGTGATGGAATCGCCGATCATCAGCAAGCCGACCTCGCCTTTTGCGATTTGGGCGGCGTTTGCGGCCTGGCGGTCTCTCCACCATTGGTCGCTCAAACGGTCCGCCGGTTCGACGGCCGGATTCTGTTCGTCAAGCAGCTTGCTCAAGACCGGATCGACGGTTCTCGCCCAAATTCCGTAGCCGATTGCTTTCGGATGCAGGAAATCCGGCATGATTTCCGGGGCGAGCGTCCCGTCGGCTTCCAGAAATTTCGGGTTGATGTCGAGAAGCGTTACGTTTTTCTCGTTTTTGAGAAGACCTGGGAGGTACGAGTTAATTCTGTCAACTTTTTTTCGCAGTTTGCCGTCCGGTTTTTTGTCCCGCGGAAAAACATTTAACACGAGAATTTGCATTTCCGGGAACGCTTTTTGAAGCCGATTCACAATCGCTTTGATCCCCTCGGCCGTTTCTTTCGGGGTCGTGCTGCCGTGTCCGACGTTGTTTGTGCCGATCATCACCATCGCGGCTTTCGGCGAAATTTTGTCGAGCGGCAGGTTGTTGAGCCGCCAAAGAACGTGTTCGGTTCGGTCGCCGCTGAAGCCGAGGTTGATCGGCTTGCGATGAGCGTAATACATTTCCCAATAGTTTCCATCCCAACCGTGAGTGATCGAATCGCCGATCATCAACAGGTCGATGTCCCCTTTGTTCATTCGTTCGACGTTTTCGGCGTGCCGTTTGACCCACCAATCGTCTGTTTTATCGACTGGTGTAATCGCAACGTGTTGCGCCAAAATCGAAACCGTCGCTCCAAAAAAGAGCACAATCCCCCAGAGGGCAAAATTCAAATACCTGCGTTTCATGACTAAAGTAAACGGTTAAATGCAGTGTCAATCATCATAATAGGCGAAGTTTACCATATTCTTGCAACGATTTCACTCCCCCCCCGGCGTGAAGCGTTTAAACCGCTTACTCCGTGCGCGGCTCTGATTGGGTCTGGTTCGTTGGCGAATCCAAGCAAAATGTCAAGACTCTTCACCGATTCCGGGTTGACGATTTGGCCAAAACATAAAACCGACAATAATACCTGCCTATTTTACCAAAAAGTCATACGTAAATCACCTATTTTAAGTCTTTTCTTTTGTATTCATGACAATTTGGGTAAGTTTCACACCATAAAACTTCCATCAACCCGGAACCGGGTAAGAGCCTTTTCGGTTTCATAACCAATCCGTTTACACTTTGAGATTTGTATTAACTTCGTCGTTCGACCAAATACCGGGCGAGGGCAACGAGCGTATCGTGAACGAGCCGCCGGGAAACACCATGGGGATTGGTCGGCTCCGACTCGATGAGCGGCTTGAAAATGTCGAGTGCCAAACACGCCTTCTGGACCTTTTCCGCCGCTTCGCAACGGCTTTCGTCGACGCCGAGCACCGCTGGAAAAGTAAGTTTGTTGTTCTCCGAATCCTTCCGCACCCGTTTACCAACCGCATCCTCATCGCCGATCCAGTCGAGCAAATCGTCGGTAATCTGGAACGCCAGACCAAAATTGATACCGTATTCCTCCAATGCCAAAATTTGTTCTTCGTTCGCATTACCGACCAGTCCGCCGAGCCGGAGCGACGCCCGAATCATTGCTCCGGTCTTACGGAGATGAATCGATTCGAGAAATTTCACCGAGGCCTCGTAATCCCCGGCAATGGTCGGATTGTCTGCGGCGTCAAGGTCGTCGGCCTGTCCTCCGACCAACTGGGCCGGTCCGGCGGCATGGGACAACACGGCACAACAATCGCCAGCCATCGATTGCGGTTTAATACGATGGGACAGCGTTTCAAAAGCGAGTGCCAACAAAGCGTCACCGGCAAGAATCGCGGTCCCTTCGTCGAACTGAACGTGGCAAGTCGGACGGCCCCGGCGGAGCGGATCGTCGTCCATTGCCGGAAGATCATCGTGAATGAGCGAGTACGCATGAACCATTTCCACGGCACACGCCGCCGGTAAACTCAGATGTCGCGGTGCGCCGCAAAGGTCGCCGGCGAGAAGCGTCAGGAGTGGACGAATTCGTTTTCCCGGTGCCAAAAGGCTGTACCGCATCGCTTCGCCGAGCCGCTTGGGAACTCCCGGTTTCGGTTCGGAATATTCGTCGAGGCTCTGATCGACATCGCGTCTGAGATCATTGATATAGGTAAGAATGTCTGGGCGAAAGGAATCCATAAAGTTCTCGGTGGAATAGGTTGTTATGAAAGAGAAGGCACGAAGTCGCCACTAATACAACTCACCTTATTCTATCCGAATCCCGCCGAAAATCAAGCCGTCATTTTGTTGCAAGCCGCTCCCAAAATGTTATATTATTCAACGCCAATCAGAGCCACGCACGCAGTAAGCGGTGCCCCCGAGGTAACGTGAAAACTAAATCGCGTATCCTTTTCCCGGAATGACGATGGGGTAGTTCCCATTCTCGTCCGGCAAAACCGGCGGTTTGCTGTCCCAAGTGATGTTTTCAACGCCGCCGGGAAACAACTCGACGTCGGAATTGACCACCTGTTCCCAAGTTACAATCTGACCGGAATTGATTGCCGCACGGGAAAGCAACGAGGCAAAGTTCGCGTCCGCCGCCCGGTGTCCCTCGTTGTACTTCTTGTCGTTGCGTATTGCGTCAAAGAAAAGGTCCTGCTCTCTCTGATACGGGTCCGGTTCCGGTTCGCTGAATCTCCAGGCGAGATTCGCGTCGGTCATGTTGTGGTTTTTGTAAATCCGGGAATTGGCACCACCGAGGTTGTCCATGAGGACCGCCGAACCTTTCGTACCGTGTGCGAAATCGCTGTATTGATTATAACAACCGGCGTTGTAACGGCCGTGTGAAGTCAAATGGCTTCCGTCGGCAAACTCGAATTCCGTGTAGTACGTGTCGTATCCGGTGCCGGGAACGAAATCGGTGCGACCGCCCATTCCCATCGCACGAACCGGCCAAGCCCCTTTTGCCCAGCAGGCGACGTCGATGTTGTGAATACAGTAATCAATAAAGATATTTCCACCGGCCCAGTCGAAATAGTGAAAATTGCGAACTTGGTAGGCGATTTCGTTGGTCACGTTGCCACGAGTGTGGCCCGCCCAGATGGGACCGTGCATCCGGAATCCCCGCAGATGCAGAACGTCGCCGATTTCGCCGTTGTGAATCCGTTCGATCACGGCTTCACGGGCTTTGCAGTGTCTCCACATGAGACCGCAGGCGAGTTTGAGATTTTTTTCGTCCGCTTTTTTGGCGGCGGCGGCAATGCGGCGTGTTCCCGGCGAATCGACGGCGAACGGTTTTTCCATGAAAATATGCAAGCCTTTTTCGATGGCGTAGTCAACGTGAAGCGGCCGGAAACCGCAAGCGGTTGCGAGAATGACGGCGTCGCCGGGCTTTAGGCAGTCCATCGCTTTCTTGTAACAATCGAAGCCGTGAAAGACCCGGTCCTGAGGAACGTCGATTTGTTCTTCTCCAAAATGTTCTTGGAGGGCTTTTCGGGAATTGACGACCCGATCTTCGAACACGTCTCCCATTGCGACGAGTTTGGTGGGGCCTGACTTCGTGTTGAGTGCCTGGAGAATTGCTCCGTTTCCGCGACCGCCGCAACCAATCAGGGCGATTTGGATCGTATTTTCTTCGGCAGCGTGAACCCGGGGGACGGCTTGGGCGGCTAGTGCCGTTCCGACGGCGGCGATTCCGGTGGTTTTCAAAAATTGGCGGCGACTTGTTACAGCGGACATGGACGATGGTCCTTTCTTGTTGAAGGAGGAACGAAAATGCGGGTGAAATCCTGACGGTATCCTAACAAAAAAACCGGCAAAAAGAAACAGGGGGCGTTTTTTTGCCGGTATTCCGCCAGGAGGATTGCAAAGTCGCTTTTTTCCTGGGAACGCAGGCTTCCAGCCTGCCAGTGAGTTCGTAGGCATCCTATCTGAGGGCAGAGACTCCATTCCGCAACCTTCGCGCAGGCTTGCAATCCTCCTGGGTACTCCGCGTTTTTTTCCGGGAAATTTGCGATCCAACTATTGCATCGGCCTTTTCGACTGACTATAATATATTGTACGATCGGCATTGTCGGAAAACTTACCTGTTTTGTCAAAACCGCAAAATAGGGCAAAATAGGGAAACTGGCTCCGGTTCCGAAATGCGGTGTCGTTGTACCTTGCGTTTTATTCATCCCATTCCAAACTTCATGCTTTTTTTCCCTCTTTCCCATTTCCATCATGACATTTTTCCAAAGAATTTTTGGTAACAACGGAAACAACAATCGCAAGGAGCAAAAAAGTAACACCCCGCAAAAACGGCAATTGCGGATCGAACCGCTGGAATGCCGGGAAATGCTCTCCATGAACCCGCTCTCATTGGAGGTCAGGCCGGAACCATCGGACGTTCCACTTCGGGCCGACGCTTTATTGACGGCGGATTCACAAGGCCCGGCCAAGAATATCATCCTCATGATCGGTGACGGTATGGGATTCAATACGGCCCAACTTGGACTCTTGGGAAATTCTAATGTAGCCGCTCTGCTCAATGACATGTTTCCTGTATCTCTCGGCGTTACGACCTACGGTCTCACTGAAAATGCACTGTACTACCTTGATGAGGATTACGGTTACGACCCGACTCGGTATTGGAATGGCAGTAATGTCAACAATCGCTATCAACCGGTATCGGGACAGGGTGTGAGGACTGCCGACTCCGAGCAGGCGATTACGGCAATGGTTACCGGCGAAAAAATATCGCCGCAGGGGGTCAGTTGGAACAATCTCTATGGTACCGGCGGCAGGCTGGAAAACATTGCCGATATTGCGAACGAAGATGGAAAAATGACCGGAGCGGTCACGACCGTACCGGCGTCTCACGCCACACCGGCAGGGGTCGGAGCTCACAACCCGAATCGCAACCTTTATCAGGTGCTTTTTGATGAAATGATCGAAAACTTGGATCTCGTTTTCGGGGGCGGAGATCCTACCGGCCCGGCCACTTCCAACAATAATACGTACATCGTTGGTGCAAGCACATGGAATAGCCTGACGAGTGGAACCCCGATTAACGGCACTTCCTACGAACTGCTTCGGTCGAAAGAGGATTTCCAAGCTTATGCAGACGGTACCAAAGATTGGGCGGATAGTACAAAAGACAAAGTGGCCGGCGTTTTTAATGCCCGCGACTCCCGATATAACACACTTCTCCAGCAAGGGACTGCTGCGTACGATGCGTTGCCGGATTTGACAACGATGTCGCTTGCCGCACTGAATATCCTCAACACTTCGGACGACGGCTTTTTCGTGATGCTTGAAGGGGGCGGAATTGACTGGGCGGCGCACGCAGGCGTGAGTACAAATGCCGCTAAATCTAACCTTCTTGCCGAGGTGAATGATTACTTTAAAGCCGTTTTGGCGGTTTATGAGTGGATCACGGTAAACGATATGTGGGAAAATACGCTCTTGATTGTGACCGCAGACCATGAAACCGGCGATGTTTGGGGAGCGGGTGGGGCTTATAATGTGCCAACCAGTACCGCTACAACTGGTTTCGCCGGTTTATATACCGATCACACGAACGCCTTGGTCCCGTTATGGGCAGCGGGTGCCGGATCGGACCTCTTTGAACAGTACATTTATGGTATTGACACGACGGCTGCAAACAAGTGGCATGCTGTTGCCGGATTCAATGGCTGGGACGGATCGTACATCGACAACACGAGCATCTTTGATGTCATGTACACCGCCATGACCAGAGACGAACAGCCTTCCACTGTCGTAACGACTCTGGACGATACCGTCAATCCGAGAGACGGCAAAATTTCGCTCCGCGAAGCAATTGAATACGCGCAGCCGGGTGATACGATTACGTTCGCCACATCGCAGCATGGTAAAACCATAAAACTAGGCGGCAACGAGCTTTACATTGACAAAAATATCACCATTAACGCTACCGGGACGAACATCACCATTAGTGCCGACGGAAAATCACGGGTGTTCAATATTGACGAACACGCGACCGTTACCCTGATGGGGGTGACGATCACAGGTGGATACACGACCAGCGGCGGCGGCGGGATTTACAACGGCGGTACTTTGACGGTAATGAACAGCGTGATTTTCGACAACTCGGCTTTTGCCGGCGGCGGAATTTACAACAGTGGTACTCTGAAGATAACGAATAGCACGATTTCTGACAACTCCGCTACTAACGGCGGTGGGATTTGTAGTAACGGTGTCTTGGAGCTTCGCAATACGATTGTCGTCGAAAATTCGGGGAGTGATATTGATCGACAAAGCGGGACCGTTTCAGGCTTTAACAATCTGACCGCATTTGATGCTTGGGACGTTAGTATCAACAACATTCTCTACAATTCCGGCATACTGCTGTTTGTGAACGCCGCAAGCGGCAATTACCGTTTGGCTTCCGGTTCGCAGGCGATTGACAAAGGGAACAACTCTTACGTTATTGGCGACACTGATCTTGCAGGCACTCCCCGGATTGTTAATGACATCGTTGACATCGGGGCGTATGAATACAGTGTTCTCGTTGCCCCGGTGAACTTCCTCAGTACGGACCGAACAGCCGGTTCTGTAACGCTGACTTGGAATGCCCAAGGTAATTTGACCGGCTACACGTTAGAGTACAAAAAATCGACGGATTTGACTTGGACGGTTTGGACGCCCGCCCCGACAGTTTCCGCAACGAGCGCAACGATCACCGGCTTGACCGCAAACACGGCTTATGATTTTCGATTGACGGCAACGAACGCGAGCGGTAGTGCTTCTTCGACAACGGAGGCCACGACACTCGTTACCCCACCAGTCATTCCGGGAAACTTCAGGAGTACGGACCGAACGTCAAATTCCGTAACATTAGCTTGGAATACCCAATCCAATTTGACTGGCTACACATTAGAATACAAAAAATCGACCGATTTGACCTGGACGGTTTGGACATCTGCTCCAAACGCATCCGCAACGAGCGCAACGATCACTGATTTAGCCGCGAACACAAAATATGATTTTCGATTGACGGCAAAGAACGCAGGGGGTAGTGCTTCTTCGATAACGGACGCAACGACACTTCCGCCAGCTCCGGCGAACTTCATCAGTACGAGCCAAACGACGACCTCCATAACATTGGCTTGGAATGCCGTGCCTGGTGCGACGGGCTACGTGTTACAATACAAAAGGGGAACCAGCAGCTCCTGGAAGGAGGTAACCGTTGCGAGCGGAGTATTGACGGCCACCGTAACCGGACTACGTGTGAACACGGCCTACAATTTCCGCATCCAAGCGATAAATGCAGGCGGCCCGTCCGATTGGGCCACCGTCAACGTAGCGACGAAGGCTAACGCTCCGACGGCACCGGTCAACTTCAGAAGTACATCGCAAACGTCGAATTCCGTAACGCTGAGTTGGAATTCGCAAAGCAACCTGACCAGTTATACGCTGGAATACAAGCTAGCAACGGCATCGACGTGGACAACCTGGACACCGGCACCGGGAACTTCGGCGACAACCGCGACGATAACCGACTTGGTGTCAAACTCGACATATAACTTTCGGTTGACGGCGATCAACACCGGTGGCAGTGCTTCCTCAACGGTGAACGCAACGACGTTGGTTGCTGCTCTGGCGACACCGACCAATTTCGGGAGTACAGCTCAAACGTTAAACTCGGTGACACTGGCTTGGGGCACTGTAACGAACGCGACAGGTTACGTGTTGCAGTACAAGAAAGCGACCGACACCGCCTGGACAACGGCCCCCGCTCCAACCGGCACGTCGGCCACAATCATCGGGTTAGCGGTGAATACGGCCTACAATTTCCGCGTCCGGGCAACAAATGCGATCGGCTCGTCCGATTGGGTAATCGCCAACGCAAAGACGTTGCCTGCCGCTCCGACAGCACCGGCGAACTTCCGTAGCACGACGCAAATGTCAAATTCCATAGCACTGGCGTGGGATGCCCAACCCGATTTGAGCGGCTACATATTGGAGTACAAAAAATCGACCGATTCGGCTTGGACGGTTTGGACGTCTGCCCCGGGAGTTTCCGCAACGAGCGCAACGATCACCGGTTTGACCGCAAACACGGCTTATGACTTTCAATTGACGGCAATGAACGCAAGCGGTAGTGCCTTTTCGACGACGGACGCCAAGACAGGCCCGATCAAGCTGCCCACGCCGACGCTTGGCAATGTACTCGCAATCAACAGCAGCACCATCAGCGTTGCGTGGAGCGCGGTGTCAAACGCAAACGGTTACACGGTCCACTATGCCACCAACGCGGCTTTCACCACCGGTGTCGACACGATCACGGTCGATTCATCGACCACAACAGCGAATATCACCGGCCTCAATGCAAACACGCTCTACTACGTCCGTATTACAGCCACCGGTACCGGAGCGTACACCGACTCCAGTCTCTCCACCACAAAATCGACAACGACGTATCCCGGCGTCCCGACAAATTTCAGGAGTACGGCCCAAACGTCAAATTCCGTAGCACTGGCATGGGATTCTCAGTCTAACTTGACCCGTTACGTATTGGAGTACAAAAAATCGGCTGATTCAACTTGGACATTGTGGACGCCCGCACCGGGTATCTTGGCAACGAGCGCAACGATCACCGGTCTGGCGGCAAACACGACGTATGATTTTCAATTGACGGCAATGAACGCAAGTGGTGGTGCTTCCTCGACGACGGATGCCACGACGAACAAGATCAAGCTGACCACGCCGACACTCGGTAACGTGCTTGCTCTGAGTAGTAGTGAAATCAGTGTCGCGTGGAACGCAGACACAAACGCGAGTGGTTACGTTGTCGAGTATGCCACCAATGTGGGATTCACCACCGACGTTGGCACGATCACGGTCGATTCGCAATCGACCACAACGGTAAACATCACCGGCCTTAATGCGAACACACTCTATTACGTCCGAATCACAGCCACCGGCACCGGAACGTACAGTAACTCCAATCCCTCTACCGCGAAATCGGCAACGACGAACAAGATCAAGCTACCTGTTCCGACGCTTGGCAATGTACTTGCGACCGGCAGCAGCACGATCAGCGTTGCGTGGAATGCGGAGACAAACGCGAGTGGTTACGTCGTCGAGTATGCCACCAATGCGGGATTTACCACCGGCGTCGGCACGATTACGATCAGTTCGCAATCGACCACTTCGACAACCGTCACCGGCCTTAATGCGAACACACTCTATTACGTTCGAATCACGGCCACCGGCACCGGAACGTACAGTAACTCCAGTCCCTCTACCGCGAAATCGGCTGTGACAGACAAGATCAAACTGACCGTCCCAACACTCGGCAACGTGACTGCGACCGGCAGTAGCACGATCAGCGTTGCGTGGAATGCCGTGTCAAACGCCGGCGGTTACACGGTTCAGTATGCCACCAACGCAGCTTTCACCGCCGGCGTTGGCACGGTCATGGTCGGTTCGCAATCGATCACCACGGCAACCATTACAGGTCTCAAAGCGAAAACGCTCTATTACGTCCGTGTCACAGCCAACGGCACCGGAGCATACAGCGGCTCTGATCCCTCCGCCGCGAAATCGGCAATAACACAAACCGCTCCGACACTGAATGTCACTGGTAGCGGCACCTTTGATACCATCGATGTAAACTTGCTGTTACGCTATCTCTTCAACTATCGCGGCGAGGATTTGACGCGGCTGCTGACGACGCAACCGGCGAACGAAATCGTCGATTACATCAAAGCGAACCACATGGTTTTCGACATTGACGGCGACGGAAAGGTCAATGCCACCGATGCGAATTTGCTGTTGCGATGGCTCTTCGGCTATACCGGCGACGACTTGACGCGGTTGCTTATTACGTCCGCTTCGACAAGAACAATGTCCGAAGAAATCATCGCGTATATTGAAAGCGTCCTGCCGACGACCGCCGCCCCCGCCGCTCCGGTGATTGTCATGAATCCCATCCTGGCATCGCCGGTGTACGAAGTTTCCACCCCGACGGAAGACGAATTGTACGAAAAGTCGTTGACTTACTGGGAATTTTCGGCGGACACCACTTCGTCCGGCCCGATCCGGGACTGGGAAATCCACTGGGGTGACGGCTCGGAAAACACGCAAATCCTCGGCGGACCGCGAAGCCGGGTTTCCGTTGCGCATTTCTTCCGTGAACCGGGAACGTACACGGTGACCGCCTCGACGACCGACTTTTTCGGTATCATCATGACCACCGTCGTCGGCACCTACACGGTCCAGGCAAGGGTCATGGAAGCGGAACCGGAATTTGCGTTGCAGGAAGAACCGCAGGTTCTTTCTTCCCTTGCCGCTTCACCGCTGCCAGGCGAGAGTCGCATTGAGTTCGTCGAAGAGAACGCTACGGAAGCCATGCGGCTGCGGCAAATGCTTGATCTGGACCAACGGAATTTCGGACAACAATCAAACCGCGTCACGGATGCAGTTTTTGCAGACAGCGAGTTGTTCGCCGACGAATGGTTTGATTTCGGCAAACCGGAAGAGAAAACCGATTTCTGGAACCGTGTGTTTGAGGACGATCTCCCGGCAATCGCGGTGATATAGTTACCGGCTCCCGTTCGGCGGGAGTATTCCAAAATCCTTGATGGTCAGCAGTGAACGGAAGGGGTAGCCTTTTTCGGTAAACGCTTCGGCACCCCCTTCCATGCGGTCGATGATTGCAACGACGCCGACGACTTTCAGCCCGGCATCTTCGACCCGCCGGATCGCTTCCAACGACGACCCGCCGGTCGTAACAACGTCTTCGACAATCACGACGCGGTCGCCGCTCTTGACCGGGCCCTCGATGTACTGATTGGTGCCATGCCCTTTGCTCTGTTTGCGAACCATGAATCCACACATCGGGATTCCGTGAACCGCAGCCATTACAATCGTCGCGGCGGTGATCGGGTCGGCTCCGATTGACATTCCGCCGACGGCGTCCGGCAATTTTCCGTCGGCACTGAGAAATTCCGTTTCACTGCGAATCACGTCAAGTATTCCCTCTCCGATCAGCTTCGCGCCAAGAGCATCGAGCGTTACCTGTTTACCATCGAGGTAATACGTCGCTTTCTTCCCGGAGGCAAGCGTAAAATCGCCGAACTTTAACGATTTTTCACGAATCAGTTCTTTCAGTTGGTCGTGCATGAGGAATTTTGAAAAACGGTTGTGAGACAAAGCGAAACGGAAAACCGAATGAATCGCAGGAAAATGGTTAAAATTTCCACGGTTCCCGCAAGGCCCGGGAGCGCATCCGGTTGGCTTCCTCATCGTTGACAAACGATTCCGTGGCCGGGTCGAACGTAACCTTGCGGCCAAGCTGCCAGGCGATGTAACCGCAGTGGGACGCGATATGGGCCCAAGCGGCGACGTTGGCGTTCGACGCCGGGTTGCGCCGGGTTTTGCAACATTCGAGAAATTCGCGGATATGGTTGACCGGATCGGTACCCGGGATGCCGAAAAATTTGAGTTCGCTCCGCAAAGCGTCGGACGAAACGGCCATACGGCCCGAATCGCCGGTTTCGACCCAACCTTCTTCGCCGACGTAAAGGCAAGAGCAGGTTCCCAGCCCCCGCCAGCCGTGTTCCCGCATCACCAGCTTGACCCCGTTGGCGTACAAGGCTTCCACCCGGTCGTTTTTGTTCCCGTTGTCGTCGAGAACCGGCCAGTATTCAATCGGAACGGTTTCGTCGGACTGGTTTCCCCATTGGCAAAGATCGACGGTGTGCGAACCCCATTCGAGGATTCCGCCGCCGTGAAAATCGAAAAAGCCCCGCCATTCGCCGCGAATGTAGCGTTGATTGTAAGGCCGCCAGGGGCACGGGCCGAGCCACATGTCCCAATCGACTTCTTCCTTCGGCGGCTCTTTTTCGGCGGGAAGCCAATCGTGGATCGTCGGCGGATTCAGCGTGTTGGCATGAACCTCGGTCAGCTTGCCGAGTTTCCCTTCGTGTGCCATTTTCGCGGCAAGCTGGAAATTGCCGATGTTGCGGCGTTGCGTTCCCGCCTGGAAAACACGACCGTATCGGTTCACGGCCTGTTCCACCGCCCGGCTTTCGGCAATGGTCAAGGAAAGCGGTTTTTCGCAGTAGATGTCTTTGCCTGCTTTCGCCGCACAGATCGACGCCATCGTGTGCCAACGGTCGCCAGTCGCAATCAAAACGGCGTCGATGTCGGGCCGGTCGAGCAGTTCAAACATGTTACCATACATTTGGCAGTCTTTGTTCCCGTAGAACTGGTCCGCCATGTTTTTGATGTCGTGTCGTCGGGACTCACGGGTATCGGCAATCGCAAGGAATTGAACGACTTTTTCTTTCAGGAACACGCTCAAATCGTGTTGGCCGCGACCACCGATGCCGAGACCGCCGAGGGTGATGCGTTCGCTTGGTGCAACGGCCCCGTCTTTTCCGAGCAGGGTACCGGGGACATAATAGGGGACGGAAACGGCGGCCCCGAACAATGCGGCACTTTTCAAGAATTGCCGTCTTTGAGTATTAACAGGCTTTGTCATTTTGACTTTCCTTGGTGAGAGGGGGATGTGAAAAAGTACAAGCACCCAGTATACAGGGCACAGGGCACAGGGCATAGGGCATGGGAAAAAAAGTGATAAGTGAGAAATGAGAAATGAGAAATGAGAAATCTATGCCCTATGCCCGATTCCCTATGCCCGATTCCCGATTCCCGAAATTTTTTCTCTATGACTTTCGCTACTGGAACGTCTTTCTATTTGGAGGCCTAAAAATATGACATCGGATCCTTTGTATCAGGCAGTGTTACGTTACGCTTGGCGGTTGCTTGGCGACCGGGAGCTTGCGCAGGATGTGGCCCAGGAGGTTTACCTGCGGCGACAGACGCAAAAAGCGATCCAAAACGAGCGAGCTTGGGCGTATCGGACTGCCCGGAATCTGGTGATCGATTATTTTCGAAAACGGGACCGCTTGGGAACGGTGGAGGAGCTGCCTGATTCGCTTCCGGACGAATCGACCTGCTTCCGACCGGTGGACCAGGCCCAGCAGAAAGAACAAACCGAAATGTTACACGAAAAACTCAACAAACTTTCGCCGCGGCACCGGGAAGCGATCCGACTGAAATTTCAGGAAGGATTAACCTACACCGAGATCGCACAAATTATGAACGAAACCGTCGCCACCATCGGCTGGCTGCTGCATGAGGCGATTTTGAAATTACGGACAGAATTAAGGGCATCGGGCATCGGGCATCGGGAATAGATTTCCTATGCCCGATTCCCTATTCCCGATTCCCTATTTCCTTACTAATACAATGAAATACGATAATCCAAAACTGACCGCGTTTGTGCTCGGGGAACTCTCCGAAAGCGACGCAAAAGAAATCCAAACGGCCATCGACGCCGATCCTGAACTGCAACGGGAAGTCAACGACATCCGACAAACGGCCCAACAGCTCAAAGAGTACCTCAACGAGGAACCACTTTTAGCCGGTACTCCGCGTACCCCGGCGCAGATCGACCTACCGCTGAAAAAACCAAAACGACGGTTTACGTTGATCGGTCCACTTGTTGTCGTTCTCATTCTCGGAACGCTCGCTGCGGGATTGCTCATGCCCGCAAGACATAGGGCAATAGAAGTCGCACAATTCGATAGTCTTGCCGACGAGAAACACTCTCCGGTACCGATGCCGTCTACATCAGCCGAAGTAGCGGATGTCAGACCGGCAACGGTTGAATCCCGCAGACGTGGAGATGAAAACAGAGCATACAATCCACCTGAAATGGAAAGGGCATCGGCCCCGATGTCCCACACCGTAACCGTGCCTGGCGAGGGAAAGGTGCTAATGGGTGGTATACCAATACGGTCAGAATCCCCGGCAAATTCAAATCGTGGCGTCGCAGGCCGCCCAGGGATCGTTCCACAAGAAGCGCGAAGCCTCCAACTCATGGTGACACCACGAGTGCTCATTCAGGAAGAGGAGGAGGAATGCGCGGAGTACCGGCTAAAAGGAATACACGATCCTTACGACTCCCCGACGAACACCCATTTTTCGGCGTTCAAGGAAAACGAGTTTTTGCGTCCTCAGGATGCGCCGTTTTCGACGTTTTCGGTCGACGTTGACACCGCCTCGTACTCGGTGGCCCGGCGTTATTTGATGGAGCGGAATCAACGCCCGCCTGCCGACTCCGTACGGCTCGAAGAGTTCATCAATTACTTCGACTACCATTACGCTCCGCCGACCGACGGGAAGCCGTTTGCGACTTATGTGGACGTGGCGACTTGCCCCTGGAATTCTTCCCACCTGTTGGCTCGGGTCGCTCTCAAAGGGAAAGAAATCCCCCAAGACGACCGACCGCCGCTCAACCTGGTATTCCTGATTGACGTTTCCGGCTCCATGTCCGGTTCAAACCGCTTGCCGCTCGTCAAAGATGCGTTGGTCGAGTTGACCAAGATGATAACGGAGCGGGATCGGGTCGGCATTGTTACCTACGCTGGGGATACCCGAGTGGCATTGCCTTCGGTCTCCGGTCGGGAAAAGCAGGCGATCAACGACTCCATCGCTTCGCTCAGTGCCGGCGGTTCCACGAACGGTGCCGGCGGTATCCAAGCGGCTTACGAACTGGCGGAGAAGAATTTCACGAAAAACGGTCAAAACCGGGTGATTCTCTGCACCGACGGCGATTTCAACGTCGGCATCAGCGACAACGCTTCGCTCCAACGCCTGATTGAAGAGCGAGCGAAAAGCGGCGTCTTTCTGACGGTCCTCGGCTTCGGCATGGGAAACCACAACGACGCGATGCTCAAAATTCTCTCCACGAAGGGGAACGGGAATTACGGGTACATTGACACCATTGAGGAAGCCAAGAAGCTGCTGGTCGAAGGATTGGCGGGAACGCTGATTACCATTGCGAAGGACGTGAAGATTCAGATCGACTTCAACCCGAACCGGGTCGCGGCGTATCGGTTGCTTGGTTACGAAAACCGAAAGTTGCGGGACGAGGATTTCCACAACGACAGGGTTGACGCTGGTGAGATCGGGGCCGGACATTCCGTGACGGCGTTGTACGAGATCGTCCCGGTCGGCGTGGCGGTCCCGGGAAGCGTCGATCAATCGCGGTACGCCGTTAATAATGAAAACGAAAACCCGGAGACTGCGCGGAGTACCGCTGCGTCTCCGGTTCCTTATGGTGATGAGTTAATGTTCGTCAAACTTCGCTACAAGGCTCCTGATGGTAACAAGAGCGAATTACTCGAAACGCCGGTCGCCGCGAAGCCGGAAGCGATGTCAAGCGATTTCGAGTTCGCCGCCGCCGTTGCCCTGTTTGGCATGTTGCTCCGCGACAGCCGGTACAGCGGCGACGGAAATTGGGACACCGTGCTGGAACTCGCACAGTCGGGACTTAGCGGAGCGGGCGACGATAACTACCGCGAGGAATTGATCGAACTGGTCAAGCGTTCTTCATCGGTTCGTTAACCGCCACCAATTACTGCGCCCTTATTCCATTATTGATACAAAAATAAGGGAATAAGGGCACATTGATCAGTGGTCGCCGTTACTAAGGGTGCACTACTGCAAGTCCTCTCAAAATCCTATTGAACGGATATTTTAATTCTTGATAGTTCCTTACGCCTTTTTCAACTGCTCCAATTCTTCCGCCGTGGCGTCAATCGTAAAGCGGATTTGCTCCTCCTTGTGCGACGAGCAGACGAAAAATCGCAGTCGGGCCGCTTTTTCCTCGACCGCCGGGTGGAGAATCGGTTGCACGTTGATACCACGATCAAACAACGCCTTTGAAAGCTGTAAGCAGAGCATGGAATTTCCGATGATGACCGGCACGACGGCGGAATCCCTGCTCAAGCCGGTGTTGAGTCCCTTGTCTTTCGCCAACTGCAACAAGAGAGCCGCGTTTTGCCGGAGCCGTTCCACCCGCTCCGGTTCCCGTTCCAATAATTGCAGTGACGCCAAAGCGGCGGCGGCGTTCGGCGGGGAAATCCCGACACTGAACACGAAACCGGGAGCCGTGTACTTCAGGTATTCGATCAGTTCCCGACTGCCGGAAATGTAACCGCCGCAGGAGCCGAACGTTTTGCTGAGCGTGCTCATCCAAACATCGACGTCCTTGCGGTCAATCGGAAAATGCTCGCCGATCCCGCGTCCCGTTTTGCCCAGGACGCCGATGGAATGCGCTTCATCGACCATGAGCATCGCCTTGTGCCGCTTCTTCACCTCGATCAGTTTCGGCAGATCGGGATAATCGCCGTCCATGCTATATACCCCTTCGACGATTATCATCACACGGCGGTATTCGTTACGATGCCGCGAAAGAATTTCTTCCGCCGCCTCCCAATTGTTGTGCGGAAACGGCCGCCGTCTCGCTCCGGAAAGAATCGCCCCCTGCACGATGCTGTTGTGTGCAAGGGCGTCATGGAGGATCATATCCTCGGCACTGAGCAGGTGCCCGATCACGGACTCGTTCGTCGAGTGTCCGCCGACCATGACAATCGTGTCTTCCGTCCCCAAAAACCGGGAAATCGCCGTTTCCAGTTCGCGGTGGACCGGTTTTTCACCTGACACCATCCGCGATGCGGAAACGCTCGTCCCGAATTTTTCGCAAGCCTCCTGTGCCGCCCGGACGACAGCCGGGTCGCCGGACGTGTCGACGTAATTGTAACTGGAAAAGTTGATGTACTCCTTCCCGCCGATAACGGTGGTGTCGCGCGTGGTACCTTCGTGAACATCGAAAAAGTGATTCAGTCCGAGATTGCGGACCAGTTCGAGCTTGCCGTGCAGGAGCTTGTATTCCGGGAACTGTTCGAACTTGTAACGTTCTTCCGTGATCTCGCCGTCCGGCTGGAGATTGTACGTCAGCGGTCTGGCAAAACGGCGGTCGACCGGCTTCTCTTCGAACATCCGTGAATTGTCGTACGCTTTGAACTCGGAAGCGTCCGCTCCGACGCCGAGGTATTTTCTTGCGGCGTCGGCAACCTGCCTGGCGGTGAGCAGGTCCGGTAAAATCTGTTCCGGGAATCGTCCGCCGAAGCGGTCTTCCAGTGACGCCAGTATCTCCATCCGTTCGAGCGAATCGAGTCCCAGCGTCGTAATATCGGTATTGATTTCCATTCCGGCGGCCCGGTCTTTTGCGACCAGCTTGACGATCTCGACGACGACGGCGACGATTTCCTCGTCGCTTCCGAGCGGTATTGTGGAAGGCGGTGACACCGGTTTGTTTTCTCCGGCGGGGACGACGACCTTGGTTATTCCGGCTTCCTGCAACCGTTTCTCCGCTTCGGCTCTTTCGTGCTTGAGTGCTTCGGCGAACGAACGATTCGGCGTTTTTACGGTATCACTTTTCGCCGGTGGACTCTGTTCCGCTGGCGGACGAACGACCGGTTGAATGACACCACGTCCGTCGCCGCCGAGAACGTCGTCCTGGATGACGGCCTCTTTCGGTACGAATTTCACCGTCATTTCGGACGATTCCCAGGAATCCAAGTGGGAAAGCGTTCCTTCAAGAAAGCCTTTTCGACAAGCGTGCCGCTGAATTTTGCCGCTGGAGGTCTTGGGAATGCTTCCGGTCTTGACAAACACGATGGCATCCACCGGAAATTCGTGTTCCGTTGCAATCGACGTACGGACCGCTTCGAACAGCGGCGTCATATCCCCTTTGAAACGCCGTTCGACTTCCTGAACGATGACGAGCCGTTCCGCCATGCCGTCTTCAATCATGAAGGCGGCACCGCAGTGGACTCGCAAATGCGGGTCGCTTTTCCAGACCGTCTCCTCGATGTCCTGCGGGTAGATGTTGACACCACGAATGATAATCATATCTTTGATCCGGCCTGTTACGAAAAGCTCTTCGCCGTCCAGAAAGCCGAGGTCGCCGGTCCGCATGAACGGGCCTTCTCCGGTGTCAGACAATCTGGCACGAAACGTCGTTTCCGTCGCTTCGGGAGCTTTCCAGTACCCTTGCGCCATGCTCGGGCCTTTGACCCAAATTTCACCGACTTCGTCGCCTGGACACGCTTTCAAGGTCTCCGGGTTGACGATTCGGATGATTTGGTCGGAAAAATTTGTTCCGCTTGAAACGAATCGCTTACTTTCCTTCGAATCGCCGCGGCTTTCCACGACTTTTCCGTGCGATAATGCGTCGATCTCGAAGGATTTGATTAAGGGAGGGTCCGACGCATACCCGCCGGACACAATCAGCGTTGCTTCGGCCAAACCAAAACAGGGGTAAAAGGCGTTGTACCGAAATCCGCACCGTTCAAATTTTCGCGTGAAATTTTCCAGCGTTTCCGGTTGAATCGGTTCGGCCCCGTTGAAAGCGACTTTCCATGTACTTAAATCGAGTTGGTCGAGAAGTTCGTCCTTGATTTGCCGAACGCAAAGGTCGTAAGCGAAGTTCGGTCCGCCGCTGGTCGTTGCACCGTATCGCGTAATTGCCGCAAGCCAACGAAACGGCTTTTGCAAAAACGAAAGTGGTGATATCAGCACGTTCGGACGGCCGCAATAAAGCGGTTGAAGGACTCCGCCGATCAGACCCATGTCGTGGTAACTCGGCAACCAAAAGACGCCAAGATCGTGCCGTGTGTGCTCGAAACCGAGCTGGATCAGCCGTGAATTGTGAATCATATTACCATGAGACAGAACGACCCCCTTCGGCGTTCCGGTCGAACCGGAAGTGTATTGCAGGAACGCAATCGTTTTTTCGCTGATGTCGGGTTGCCTCCACAAATCTTCGCCGCCGTTCGGCATGGTGTCCGTTGCAAACCAAAGGATGTTTTGCAAGTCCGGTGCTTCGTGAATCAGGGTTCCGACCCGCTCCAGGGTATCACGGGTTGTCAGAGCGATTTTTGCCGTGGCGTTTTGGGCGACCGCCTGGATGCGAAGCATGGAGCGGTTTTTGCGGGGCGGATAAATCGGAACGGCAATCGCTCCGGCATAAAGGCAACCGAAGAACGCCGTGATGAAATCCAGGCCCGGCGGGTAAAGGAGCAAAATACGTTCCCCCTGGCAATTGTGTTCCTGAAGCCAGGCGGCGATTCGTCTGGCCCTTCGGTCCAACTCGGCATTGGTGAGTGGAATCTCATCATCAATTCCGTTGGCAAGATAAATGAAAGCAAGATCGTCCGCCTGGACGGAAGCCCGGTATTGGACCAGCTCAACAAGCGTGCTCGGCCCGAAAATGGTGGGAGAAAAATCCATGTGAATGACGGATTGTGAAATACGAATTTCGAATTACGAATTTATGAGAAAATACAATCCGTAATTGCCCTGGCCGGGTGTCATCATCTCAGGGCGGAGAACAGACACGTCGAACCTTTCATTCGCCCATTATATTTCCGTTTACCACAAAGACAAGAGGCGATTCTTGGGACAGAATCGGTGTAGGCTTGTTTCCCCACCGTAGCTTATAACAAAAATACCGGTTGTACTCATTGTCCGAGTTTTTCCGGGAACGCAAAATCGCCGGTCATCACTTCGGGCAAGCGGAAAACGTCACCCTTTTCATTACAAAAATAGAGGCGTGATTTGGATTTTTGGCGTCCATGTCCATCGGCCCAAATCGCGTAAAAATCGGGATGTGCGTTGACTGTTCGTCGCGGGAAACAGTGATTGTACTCGCTGTTTTCGGTCATTTGACGTTCCAGTGCCCAGGTTTTGCCGTCGTCGCGGCTGACCCACAAGCTGACTTCCCCGCCGGTATTGTATGCTTGCGGACCGATTCCCGGTGTACCGACGATGTGCCACGTCCCGTTTTCGCCGAGAAACAGCGAGCCGTAATCATAATTATTATCCGTGTCGGTGACTTCGCTGAAATCCCATGCCTCGCCGTTCCAGCGTGCCACGTACCAAGTTCGCGGGTCGTTTTCCGGCCCGGATTCGTACCCCCGGCTGGTCATGTAAAGAATTACAGGCCGGCCCGCTTGATCGTACACCAGGTCCATCACGTAAACATTAAGATTTTGTGAACGATAATCACGAATCCGTGCCGGAGAGTCGATGTCTTTGTCACGCAACGGCATCTCAAGCGGCGTTCCATCGACGGTCTGCCACGTCTCGCCGAAATCCGTGCTTTCGACGTAATACAAATTCGTACGGTAATTCAGCCCGACTCGCGGCGGATCGTTCGGGTGGTAATTGAACGCGGAACCGACTTTTTTATCCTGCCAAACGGCCCCGTTTTGGTAATGCCCCAACACGATACCCGCAATCGGCTTCCATTCGGACCAGGTGATACCATCGCGGCTTGTCATAAAACAGGCAACGCGAATCGCCTTGGATTTGGGATCGTTGAGGATGCGATTGTCGTAAGTGGTGAAAAACACGATGAACCCTTTGCCCGGCACGTTCCAAACCTGAAAATACGAAAAATTGTCCATCGGTACGTCTTTTCCGTCCATTTGCTTCGTTACCGGAACGAGTTCAAATTCGTCGATGCAGTACGGCTTTTTGCTCCGGCTGATGTAGGACGGTCGGCCTGTGCCGTGCGAAGTCGAAAAAATCCAGAGATAACCTTCTTCGTCGATGCTCAGGACCGGATTATCGTGCGCGTCCGAAGTTTTCTTGTCGAGCAGGATTGTCGGTCTTGCAACCTGTCCCGTCTTGTGGTCGAAATAGGAGACTTCGTGCAGAAGCGTTCCTGTTTTAGCGTCGTTTTCGTGAGCTTTCTGATCGGTGCCGCCGTAGCAGAAGAACGTTTTATCGACCTGCGGCGCGTACACCGAAAACGGGTAATGATTCGTACAATAAGTGCCAAGTCCGCCGCTGTATTTGTAAACGTATTCGTTGTCCAGCTTCTGGTTGTAGTACCAGATGCCGCGAAAACCGGTGTCTTTGGTGTTGAGGAGCACCTCGGAACGCTCGGCGGCGTGCATCCAGGAGGTTCCCAAAATCAGTGCCAAACCAAAAACGTACTGCTTGAAAGTCATGTCAAAACGGGGTAATGAGATTTATCGAACCGCGAACGTAAACCTCATTTATATCCCATTTTCCAGAGCAAAACAATCCCGGCTAAATTCCCTGTTTCTACATCGACGCCAGAATCTTTTCGACTTTTTTGTGAACGCTGTACGGAGCGTCCAGGACCAACTTGTCCGGCATCATTACTCCCATTTGGGACGCAGAGCCACGCAACGCCGTATTGGAAAGTGCCGAGACCACCATCACGGGATTTCCCTCGACCTTATAAACCCGGGTAAGTACCATCTCTTTTTCGCCTTCCGGGGTTGTGATAACAAGATCGCCGTCCTCGTTGATCGTGTAGATCAACCCCAGCGGCTTGAGTACCCGGTTCAAAGCAAGCCAAAGAGGTATATCTTTGGTGTCAACCGTAACAGTCGCCCCATCAATATTTATCCCCGCATCTTCAAGCGACGGTTCGTTGATACTTGCGTAAATGCCAAACGTGGTGTTAAGGCCGGCAGCAAGTTCACGAAGCGTTACGTTTTCAAGTTTGACTCCAACGTTGATATTTTCCAGCTTCGTTTCCGTCACTTCAATCTTGATCCAAAGCGGACTTGGTGATGGTCCTGGTAATAATGTTGTTACGGAATTCAGCGGAATGGCTTCTTGGGGTGGATCATGAGCCGGTGTCATCGTGGGACGTCGACGTTGTCTGGTTTCCGTGAGAAGTCGTGTTACCACGCCATCTTCCATCACTTCCCGCACTGGAATCTGCAATGTGTACTCTTCCACTACCGCTGGTCCAGGTATTTTATCCTCTATCCTCAATTCTCCACCCTCCATTTTTTTCAGCGTTTCGCAAACTTCCTCGAGGTTTTCGAACAGGGTCGCGGTGGTATCATGCACCCGTTGCGAAGCGGCAATGATGATCGCCGGTTTGCCGGGGAGCTGATAAAACCGGATTTTTTCATTCGGAAATACGTTCATCAGTTGCTCGCTCATGATATTGCAAACAAGTGCATGTATACTGGGTCCCTGCGCATACTGATCTTCCGGCCTAATATCGATCCCGTCGAGCATTTCCTTGAGCGAATAAACGCGGATCACAGTTGACATATCAACGTTTGGTTTTGCGTTAGGATAGTAGACCTGAGGCGGGTTCATCGGGTTCATCGGCTCTTGTACGGGTTCTGAAGGAGCCGGAGGTGGTGCCATGGGGCCTGAAGGAACCGGGGGTGGAGCGGCTCCTTGCGCTGCCGCTCCTTGCGTGAATCCGTTTTTCGTACAATAAAACACGAGCGGCGTCACAATGAGTACGGCAAGCAGAATCGCACAAGTGGCTCCGCTGAAGGTACGACAATCGGTGGGCGTGGCCGGAATGCCGAGAATCCGTTGGACCCGGTTCATCAGCGGTCGGGCCGCCGCCGCAGGGGTGGAAAGCAGTCGTTTCATGGTGTTCTCTCCTGAAAGGTTAAGGCGTAATTGCTCCAAATGAAGCAGCGTTTTTGCGTAAAGGACACGGTCCGTTTCCGCCGAGGCGACGACGAGATCGTCGCAGAGATATTCCCGGTCGCGGCGGACCTGCCGGGAAACCCACCAGACGAGCGGGTGGTAAAACAACAATGTTTCCACAAACAGTTGCACCAGGTTCGCCAGATAATCGTAACGGCGGATGTGCATCAGTTCATGGGCCAAAATCAGGTCAATCTGTGCCGGTGTCATGCCGGAAAGCACGCACATCGGGACAAGAATCATCGGCTTCACCAGCCCGATCAGGATCGGCGAATCAAGCTGCTCCGAGGTGGCCAGCAGAATTTTGCGTGGCGTCAAGCGTCGCAGGCGGTCAACCCAGAGACCGTCTTCAAGTATCATAGCGGTTTTGCGCAACCGCCGCAAAGCAAACCATTCCGGCAATAGCCGCAAGGAGCAGACCGTAACGCCGAGACACCACAGCGACGCCAAAACCGGCAGACTGCCTTGCCAATACAGAGCTTCTGTCCAGTGGAACGGTTTGGCCGGTTTTTCGAAAGTAAGCACCGGTTTCACAGAAACCGGCTCTGTTTTTGGGTACAAAATTTCCAACGCACCGGCAAGAAACTGCCTTTGAGCGTCCGAATAATCATTCGCCCCCAAAAGAGCCGGGGGTGGAGCGGAGCGCAACCTCCGGGTATCACCGTCAATCGCAGGGGCAACCCGGAGGCTTCGCTGCGCTTCACCTCCGGCTCTTTTTAAAATTTTCACTTCGATCGGATCGAACAGAAAGCAGGTGATCGCCGGGAGGATCAGCATTGTCAGTAACACCGCATAGCCGACGCAGTATCGCAGATGCCGTGGGACGAACAGACTCACGAAACCGTAAACCGCCGCCAGAACCGTGATGATCCA
>CAZNVM010000318.1:0-1533 GCA_964576215.1 uncultured Planctomycetaceae bacterium | reverse complement strand
GTTTAGGTTTATTTTTTGGCAAGTTGGGCAAGCCTTTTGTCACGTTCGTGACAAATCTCGTATCTTGGAGGAGAAGGCGGTTTCGTCAACCGTCGGGACAAATAGTAAATCGAACCGAGCATCACTTTCGCCTCGCCCGTTCGTCAATCAAAATCGTAATGCTTGCTCAACCCGCGAAAATTGTTCATCCATCCGATCGTTCGCTCTACCCCCCATCGCTGCGGCATCACTTTGAACTGATGTAACTCCGTTCGCTTGACACTTTCGAATTCCCAGCCGTGTTCTTTTTGCACAAATTCCTTCATCGGTTGACCGGAATATCCATCATCCGCCAACACCTTTTTTCAAACAGGGCAACCCTTTGTTCGCCGCCTTTGCCAACAACATTTTCGCTCCTGCCCGCTCTTGGATGTTCGCCGTGTGTAACACCACACAAAGCAATAATCCCAACACGTCAACCATAAAATGACGCTTGATTCCGTTGATTTTTTTTCCCACGTCGAACCCGCGTTGTCCACGGGTTCGAGTCGCTTTCACCGTTTGACTGTCGATGACCGCCAAACTCGGCTCCTTGTTGCGGCCTTCCTTGACTCGGACCGCCTGGCGAAAAACGTCATTGATTTTCTCGAATTGGTTGGTAAACTTGAAGTAAGGAAAGTAACGTCTGACTGTCCCTTCGGGAGGAAACTCATGAGGCAACATATCCCATTGGCAACCGGTTTTCAGTTGGTAAAAAATACCGTTGATGACTTCGCGGAGGTTAGGGGTTTTGGGGCGTCCTCCTTCAGGCAAAATCAAGAGCGGCTGGAGTAAAATCCATTGCTCATCGGTCAAATCCGTTTTGTACGGTTTACGGATGATCGTTGCGGTCATGTTTTTTTCTATCCCTTTAGAAACGTTAGCGAATTACTGCGATTTGCTTCAAGCGGAGCGAAGATGACCTCATTTCTCAAAAGCACGCAAGAACAATTTTTCTAAAGCGACTAAATTGCGACGGCCACTCTAAGAGGGAGTGCCGTAATTTATTTGGTAGAATAGATAGAATCTGAATGTTAATGTGTGTTAAATGCAAAAGACAGGAAGAGTTCGTCAGTTTTTCAAATACCGAATTATATTCAATCGGTTTCGGTTTTTTCGCCGGAACGATTATTATCTTGGGAAAACCCCCGGCTTTGCCGGGGGACTTACAAAGTTTGACAGTTCCGGGAATCGTTTCCTGATCGACGTAGTGTTTTGAAAACAGTCGGAACTCAACCTGAAACATGACCGTAGCCCCTTGTATGGCAACCATTTTTCCTGTGGACGAGTTTGGGTGGAAGCCTTTCGTTTTCCATTTTGAACGAGCGGACACCTGCTTGCTTTGACGTTACCGACCAACACGGCAACGATGTGCCGATTCGGGTTTGAACTCGAAATGGACAATGGGTTAAGGTTGACGGCCAAACAATGGATTTATTGATAAAACGTTCACAAAAACAACCGCTTTGAGCGGTTCACACTCAATACCTCCGGTTCTACCGGAGGTCACTTATT
>CAZNVM010000317.1:0-1724 GCA_964576215.1 uncultured Planctomycetaceae bacterium | reverse complement strand
TTACGGAATCGAAATCGTCGAGTTTCCTGTACGAATTGCGGAAACGGCGTTATGGTTGATGGATCACCAGATGAACGTTCTCGCGTCGGAACGTTTTGGACAATACTACGTGCGTTTGCCGCTTACGAAGTCGGCGAAGATCGTTCATGACAACGCTCTGCGGATCGATTGGAACGACGTGTTGCCAAAGGAGAAGTGCTCGTACATTCTCGGCAACCCGCCTTATGTGGGAGCGAAATATCAAGATACTGTACAAAAAGACGACGCAAGGCTTGTTCTCGGAAAGACGCCGAACGCAGGATTGCTCGACTACGTTGCTTGCTGGTATTTCAAGGCGGCGGAGTATATTCAAAATACGTCGATTCACGTCGGTTTCGTTTCGACGAATTCGATTACGCAAGGTGAACAGGTCGGGGTGTTATGGTCTCATCTTTTTGCAAAGGGAATCAATATTCGTTTTGCCTATCGTACTTTCGTTTGGAGCAGCGAGGCACGCGGAAAGGCACACGTTCATTGCGTAATTGTCGGGTTCTCGTTATCAGAACCGGCCAAACGCTGGATATTTGAATCCGATGGTAATAAATTGACGAAACGCGAAGTCTCACAAATCAACCGCTATCTTATCGATGCTGACGATATTGTTGTTACAAATCGCAGTGAACCCTTGTGCGCTGTTCCAAAACTAGCCATCGGCAATAAGCCGATAGATGGAGGGGAGTATCTTTTTTCCGACGCGGAGAAAGCGGAATTTATCCGACTTGAACCGAAAGCGGCTCCGCTATTTAGAAAATGGTTGGGAGCGGACGAATTTATTAACGGATGGAATCGCTGGTGTCTTTGGTTAGGTGATTGCTCTCCGAACGAGATACGCAGTATGCCCGAAGTTAAGAAACGAGTGGAAGCTGTTCGCCAGTACCGATTAAACAGCAAAAGCATTCCGACACAAAAAATCGCGGACAAACCGACTCGTTTTCACGTCGAGAATATGCCAAAAAAGAGATGTTTGATCATCCCGGAGGTCAGTTCGGAGCGTCGGACTTACATTCCTATTGCGTTTTTGCCGCCGAGCGTTATTGCAAGTAATAAACTGCGTATCCTGCGTGGTGCAACGCTATGGCATTTCGGGATATTGACTTCTGCAATGCACATGGCTTGGAATCGGCAAATCGGTGGTAGACTCAAGTCCGATTATCAGTATTCAGTCAATCTCGTTTACAATAATTTTCCGTGGCCGTCGAATGTTTCTGAAACGAACCGGAAGCGAGTCGAAGAAAAAGCCAAAGCCATTTTAGACGTTCGCAAGCTGTTCTCTGACAGTTCCCTGGCCGATATGTACGATCCAACATGTATGCCACCCGCCCTTTCAAAGGCGCATCGCGAACTCGACAAAGCTGTTGATCGGTGTTATCGTTCCCAAGCGTTTAAGGATGAACGGGAACGGCAGGAATTTTTGTTTGATTTGTATAAAAAAATGACTGTCCATGAGAACTGAGTTGGAAACACTCGCCGAATTCTATGAACGAATTCATGCCATCACTTTTGGCAAACCCGGCCAGCCAGAAGATCAAATGGCCCCGGAAATCCGGCGGCATTGCGGAGCGCATTACACGACGGAAGAAAACATTATGAAGGTTATTCGTCCGTTGTTTTTGGAGGATTTGCGTGCGGAGTTTGAAAAATGCAAGTCGAACAAAAACAAACTCCAGGAATTTCACAAGAAACTT
>CAZNVM010000316.1:0-11952 GCA_964576215.1 uncultured Planctomycetaceae bacterium | reverse complement strand
GTCGACAAGTTTACGATTTTTACTGATTTTACCGTCATTTCGCTTCGCTTCATTCCGGCTTTTATTGGGGGAGATGAATAAAAGCCGGAATGGAGCATCGCGAAATGACGGTCTCGATACAAACTTGTCGACGGACTGGTTGTTCTGCCAACAGGACTCGTTCCGGGATTGTGTTTTGAAGAAAAGATGGTACGATGGCCCGGAGTTTGATCGTATCATCGTCCCCATTCTCCATGCCGTATTCCGACAACTCCTCCACAACCGCCGCCGAACCAGGCCCGAAATCCGAAACCGGTTGGTGGACGAGGCCGTGTGGCGGTTTCGAAGTAATGCGATATGCGATCCCGCTGATCGTCTCCGCCGGATCAATGTCGCTGATGAACTTTACGGATCGCATGATCCTTTACGTGATCTCCCCAACGGCAATGTCGGCGTCGATGCAGGGGGGCCTGCTCTTTTGGACGCTCGTGTCGCTCCCGATGAGCGTTGCCGCCTACACGAACACGTTCGTTTCCCAATACAACGGCAGTAAACATTTTCACCGAATCGGCCCGGTCGTTTGGCACGGAATCGTTTTCGGAATTCTGATGATGCCGCTTCTTTTGCTTTTGGAACCGCTCGGAAAGGTCATTTTCCTCTTTTTCGGACACGATCAGCAGATTCTGACATTGGAATGTTCTTATTTCCGCCTGGTCCTTCTCGGAAGCGGAGCGGTCATCGCCAGCGAAGCCGCCGCGTCGTTCTTCTACGGTCGCGGCAAAATGAAAATCGTGATGAACGTCAACCTCTTTTGCGTGTTCGTAAACGCTTACCTTGCCCTCTGTTGGGCGTTCGGAGTACTCGGGTTTCCCCGTTGGGAACTCGAAGGGACCGCCGTCGCAACCGCCCTCACCCAGTGGATTCGCTTGGCCATTTTTATCGCGTTGATGCTTTTTGCCGACGGAAAGGAAAAACAGTATTGCCTCACTTCCGGCCTGAAATTCGATTTTCCGCTCTTTAAAAGGCTTATGTATTACGGCTTGGGGAGCGGTGTTCACATTTTTCTCGATACGCTTTGTTTTTCGTTGCTCATTTTCCTGATCGGCGGATTGGGCGAAGAGGCTTACAATGCGACAACGTTCGCTTTTACGCTCAACACGTTCACGTTTTTACCGATTGTCGGCACAGGGGTCGCCGTTGCGACTCTCGTCGGAAATCAGCTTGGCGACAACCGACCGGACTTGGCCGAAAGAGCGGTCAACACAGTCATCGCAATCGGCATGTTCTATTTGTTGATATTCGGCATCCTGTTCCTCTTTTTTCCCAACCTGTTTTGGGCATGGTTTGCGTTCAGTGCCGACATGGAATCGTTCGAGAAAACCCGGACGATTGCAACGTATTTGCTACGATTCATCGCGTTTTATCTTGCGTTTGACGGCTTGGGAATCATTTATTCCTCCGCAATCAAAGGGGCGGGCGACACGAAATTCGTGTTTCTCGTAACGCTTTGCCTTGCTCCCGCCACTCCGCTGTTGTGTTTCATCGGAATCCGGTTTTTCGGACTCGGACTTTATTGGTGTTGGATTGTTTTAACTCTCTGGGTTCTTCTCACCGGCGTTATCTTTTTCGCACGGTTTTGGCAGGGACACTGGAAAACGATGCGGGTCATCGAAAAAGAATTCTGGCAGATGTAAGAAAAGGTGCGGCAACCTGGCGAAAAGAGAGCCCCGATTTTTTTGTTTTTGGCGGGCCGGGCTGTCAAAACGGAGGATTTCATGATACACTCTGCTTGGTCGTTTGTCGGGAAAATGCTGTTGCGTTTTTACCACAACTTGTTTTATAACAACATCTTACTATTCAACGCCAATCAGAGCCTCGCACAATCAGAGCCACGCACAATCAGAGCCGCGCACGGAGTAAGCGGTAATCCCGGTGGTAACGTGAAAACCGCTTACTCCGTGCGCGGCTCTGACTGTTTGCGGTTCGTTGACGAGTCCGATATTTCCTGCCTTTGGTAATTCCCTAACCATTCTATTGACCATGACAACACGCAGACAATTTTTACAAACGGGACTCTTCGCTGCTACGGCCGTCTCGTTTCCGGGACAAAGGCTTTTTGCGCAAACCGCAAAGAAAGCCGCGATCTCTTTGGCGGTTCAAACGTACACCCTTCGACAATTTGATTTTGAAGAAGGAATCAAGAAAACCCGGGAAGCCGGGATCGACGAAGTGGAAATCGCCGGTGGAAACACGTTTTGGGGAGGAGAACGGAAGCGTTCTGTTGCCCTTAATGCCGAAGAAAGAAGAAGACTTCGCTCGGTACTCGACGAGAACGGCGTTCGTGCCATCAGTCTCGGCGGAAGTCCGGGAACGCCCGAAGATTTCGATTTCGCCAAGGAGATGGGACTCCAATTCCTGCAAGGCGAACCGCCGGTGGAAAAACTCGTCGAGGTTTCCAGGCGGGCGGAAGAATATAACATCCGTTTTTCGCTTCACAATCATGCGAAGCCGACGAAATATTGGGATTATCAGGAAACGTTGAAACGGGTTCAGGATTGCTCACCAGCACTGGGGATTTGCCCGGACACGGGACATTTTATCCGTAGCGGCTTCGATCCGCTCGAAGTGATCCGTGCGTTCAAAGGACGCATGGTCAGCGTTCACCTGAAAGACCTGGACGGTACCGACCAGGAAGCCACCCCAAAACCCAAAGACGTTGCTTGGGGGTCCGGAAAAGGGCAGGTGGAAGCCGTCCTGAAAGAACTGATGGCACAGGAGTTCACCGGCCCCGTTATCATTGAATACGACCACATCTATCCGGACGGTAACGTCGAAGACGTTAAAAAATGTGCCGAATTTTTCTGGAAGATTGTCGGCAGAAAGTAGACGGCAGACGGCAGTAATTCTGCCGCCTACTCATTTCTCATTTCTCATTTCCCATTTAAACCATGATCCTACCCATTTCACGTCGTCGCCTTTTGAAAGGCATTTCGCTTCTTCCATTTCTTGCCGGAGGCGTGAATGCGTTCGGACAGGGAACACCTTCTCCGGTGAAGGGCAACATCCGGCAGGCAACCTGTTACGGACCGTTCCGTTCCATGCCGCTGGACGTTCTTGCTCCGCAGCTTCTCGAAATGGGAATCCTCGGACTGGATTTGGTGAACCCGGAAGAATGGGAATCCGTACAGAAAACCGGCTTGCTCGTAACCTTGTCGCGGGCACCTGACCCCAAAGAAAAGGTGGGAATGGGAAACGGATTCAATCACGTCGAGTATCACGATGAGCTTCTGGAGCTGTACAGCGATTTGATTCCCAGGGCGGGCCAAGCCGGTGTCAGGCAGATCATCTGTTTTTCCGGCAATCGGAAAGGGAAGAGCGACGACGAGGGAATCCAAAACTGTATCACCGGCTTGAAACGGGTTATGCCGATTGCGGAAAAGCACGGCGTTACGCTCGTCATGGAATTGCTCAATCCGTTCGGTCATAAAGATTACCATGCGGATCGCACGGAATTTGGAGCACAAATCGCACGGGGAGTCGGAAGCGAAAACTTCAAGTTGCTGTACGACATTTATCACATGCAACTTTCGGAGGGGAACCTGATCGACACGATCCGCAAAAACAAGGATGTGATCGGACACTATCACACCGCCGGTGCTCCGGGTCGAAAAGACCTCGACGAAGAGCAGGAGATTTTTTACCCTGCCGTGATGCGGGCGATTGTTGCAACGGGATTCAAAGGTTTCGTCGCCCACGAATTTACGCCGAAAAGCCAGGACAAACTGACCTCGCTCCGTGAGGCCGTCCGGATTTGTGACGTTTAGTTCCTTAGTTTAAGGGCGTCGGGAATCGGGAATCGGGCATAGGAAATACTCATCACCGTAAACCCAATCAGAGCCGCGCACGCAGTAAGCGGTGCCACCGAAAACCTTGCTCCGTGCGCGGCTCTGATTGGGGCTGGTTCGTTGACGTGTTCAATCAAAATGTCACTGTATTGACGGTGTATGGTCTATTTTCTCTGATGACAGGAAACCCTCCAGGATTGCGTGAAAACGATTCAAAAATGACAGGTTCCCTTTTTGACACAAAAATTGTACGGGTGCCGGAAACACAGGGGATAAAATACACCGGCTCGAAGTTGAAACTTCTGTCGCCCATTCTGTACCTCATTTCCCAACTCAACGTTCGGTCGATTCTCGATGGTTTTTCCGGTTCGACGCGGGTGTCGCAAGCCTTGGCCCAATGCGGCTACCAGGTTACGGCAAACGATACCGCCGTTTGGTCGGAAATTCTCGGAACCTGTTATCTCAAAAATCAAAAACAACCCCGGGAATACGAACCGTTGATCGAACATCTCAACCATGTTCCTTCCGAAAACGGCTGGTTCACCGAACACTACGGCGGGCTTTCCAATGCCGGTTCGGCCGTCCAGACCGACGGCTTGAAACGTCCCTGGCAAATTCACAACACTCGAAAACTCGATGGAATCCGCCTGGAAATTGACCGGCTGCATTTGGATGCCGTTAGCAAAGCCGTTGCACTCACAAGTGTAATGTTGGCCATGGACGAAGTGGACAACACGTTGGGACATTACTCGTCTTACCTTGCAAACTGGTCGCCAAGATCGTATCGGACGATGCAACTGAAAGTTCCTCTGCTTTTTCAAAATGAAAAGAGACATACTGTTTTGCGGAATGACATTTTTGAAACCGTGAAAGGCCGCGAATTTGATCTTGCCTACTTTGACCCACCGTATGGTTCAAACAATGAGAAAATGCCGCCGTCGAGGGTGCGGTACAGTGCTTATTACCATCTCTGGACAACGATTTGCCTGAACGACAAGCCAAAATTGTTTGGTAAGGCAAAACGCCGGGCAGACACTTCAGACACGGAAGCCGCTTCGGTTTTTGAAGAATTTCGAAGGGGGAAAAGCGGTCGTTTTCTGGCAGTCGAAGCGATTGAACGTTTGCTTCGACACACGAACGCAAGGTATATCTTGCTGTCCTACAGTAGCGGGGGCAAATCGACGGCGAAAGAGTTTTTTGAAACGATTCACAGTCAGGGACATCTCCTGGAAACGGTGGAAATCGATTACAAGAAAAACGTCATGTCGGCAATGAAGTGGACGCATGAGTGGGTAAGCGAAGCGGAAAAAACCAATCGCGAATTTTTGTTTCTGCTGGAACGTGTTTCCCCAAACACCCCAAATTAAACACGGGCCCTTGAATCGACGGAAATTTTCTTAAAGGTTCTTTGAAGCCCCCTCAACCCGCTTGCCGATAAAGAAAAGTACCTTGGTCTGCGCCGTTCTTGCGGAATAGGCAAAATGATCGGGAAATTTCATCTGTAAGCCGCCGATCCCATGATCGAAACCTATTTCGGACTTTCGCGTCCCCCTTTTTTGGCCGTCCCGGACGTTAAATCCTATTTTCCGAGCGAAACCATCGAGTCGGCCCGGACGAATGTTTTGCGCTGTTTGCATCGCGGCGAGGGAATTTCGTTGATCGTCGGACCAAGCGGCGTCGGAAAAACGCTCCTGTTACGGTTGCTTGGCTTACCGTTTCACTTGGATTACGCCGTCGTCAATATCTCGAATCATCGTTTGAAAACCCCGAAAGCGTTTTTACAACAGGTGCTTTTCGAACTTCAGCAGCCGTTTTGCGGTTCGGACGAAAACGAACTTCGGCTTTTGCTCTGGGACCATTTGCGGCGTTCCACGCTCCCCGGCGTGATTTTGCTCGTTGACGAAGGACAAACGCTTTCCATGAGCGTGCTCGAAGAGATCCGGCAAATGCTTAACTGCGACAACGGCCTGTTTTCCCGATTCCGCGTTGCGATTGCCGGAACGCTTGCACTGGAAGAACGCCTCACGCATCCGAAACTTAAAGCGTTCAACCAATGGATCGTGTCTCGTTCCTATCTGGAACCGCTCACCCGAACCGAAACGTCGGAATACATCCTTTGGCAAACGCAAATTGCCCGAAACAGCGAGATGGACGAAATGTCCATCCCACTATCTGCGTCGGATTCGTCCCGAAAATTTCGGTTTGATCCGCCGCATCGGCACAGCGAACAGTTTCCGCTGTTCGACGACCTTGCCCGAACGAAAATTTACGAACTGACCGGCGGGGTTCCGAGGCTCATCAACCAACTGTGCGATCATGCTCTCGTTTTGGCTTGCGAAACGAACCACGCCAAAACGATTGACGAACCGTTCGTCCGCGCCGCTTGGGCAAGTTTACAGCAGATTCCGGAATCGAAGCCGGAAACGAAGAGTTTTCCTTCGTCAAACGAAAACGTGATTGAATTCGGAACGCTTGACGACGATTTTACGATTGGAAATTCGAGCGAGTCTCCAGCGACGAAGGAGGTGGAAGAATATACGCCCCCTTTTTTTTCGAGCGACGTCGACGACGAAATTGACACGGATTTGATTTCCGACGAAGAACTCGAAGCGATTCCGCAAAAACCGAACGAACACGTTTACCAGGTGAAGTCGTTCTACAAGGCGGCTTACCCGAACGGACCGACCGAAGCGATGTGTAATTGGGTCGGGCCGGGACATCAGATTCAATGCGGCGAATGTGGTTTCGGAACGCCGTACCGTGAAATTCTGCACCGGGACTTGACGAAACAATCGCAAGAAGCCGCGTTTTGGGAATCGCAAGCACAAAAAGCTACTGCGCCGGTTCCCGCTTCGGTCGCTCTTCCGTACGGCATGGTTGTGGGGGAAGCGAAAACGGACGATTCACGGCAATCGCTCGCCGGTTTTGCCCCGGAAGTGCAAAAAGTGCAAAAAGTGCAAGAAGTACAAGAAGAGCGGGAAGAGCAAAATATCCCGACGCCACTGTTCCGACCGGAAGCAACCGTGATACGTCTGCACTTGGGCCATGAAGCGGAGCCTGCTTGCCAGAAATCGAGCCGACGGAAAACGTTACAGGAAGCGTTTGAAGAGGAAATTTCCGTTCCACGGTCCCTTCATTCCACAGCCCGACATTCGACCATTCGCTCGAAAGAGCAGTCGCAGGACGATTTGGTGGAGGAACTCAAGCAGTTACAGCAATCGCTTGCTCAGGGAGTCGCGTTTCGTTCGGTCAAACGGGTTGCGTCGCTTTTGGAAGAGAGCGAAAGCCGGGAGCAAACGCTCCGGTTTGATCCCGATGTTTCCCGACACACTTTATCGAAACCGAAATTTCTTACGAAACCCGCGACTGAAGAGGAGGAATTGGTTACTCTCGATTTTCAACGGGAACGCCGGAAAATTTCGGCGTCGGATGGGGAAAACGGCATTCAAAATCCGGAGTTTCGCAGTATGTGGGTTCATTCGGAACCGAAAGCGAAGAGTCGTCCGCCGTTGAAACTCCGTAAGCCGGTGGAAGACTCGGACGAGCTGTTTGCCGAACCTGCCAAAAACGTAAAACCAAACATCGGCGATTTCGAGGCGTTCTTTTCAAAAATCCACGGTTAAGAAACCGTTTACAAAATGCGGTTGTTATTTTAGGGTGTAGCCGCAAAATTAGGTCGTTTTGTTTCAAGATTCAGACCAGAAGTTGGTTTGATTTATGCTCATAAGCCCCTTATTCCCTTATTCTCACTCGGGTTCAAAATAAGGGAAATAAGGTTGTTTTTTGGGCCATTTTTGAGTTACTAAGGTTTTGTTTCCAGTGGTCAACCCTAAAAAACAAGTCGGGCGTTACCTAAAATCGCGGCTACACCCGTTATTTTAAAACTGTTCTTTATGTCGGGACTTGCCAAAAGTCCCTGGGAACGCAGGCTTCCAGCCTGCGCGAAGGTTGCCCGCCCTGCGCAGGTAGGATGCCTACGAACTCACTGGCAGGCTGGAAGCCTGCGTTCCCAGGAAAAAAGCGACTTTGCAATCCTCCTGCGGGACTTGCCCTGAGCGGAGGGGTTGTGTAGACTTTCGGAGTGGATTCGTTTTTAATTTCTACTCTGTAACGAAAGGAACTCTTCATGCAAAATTTTGATCGACGGGATTTTCTCAAAAAAACGACGGCACTTACCGGCATTGCGCTGCTTGGAAATTTTGCCCAAGCTCAGGATGACGCCAAAGCCAGAGCTTCCAAATTCACTCCGGTCGGTGGAGAAGCACCGGTGGAGCATTTGACCGGTTACGTCGTCGATGAGCGTCAAGCGTGGTTTCGCCGCGGAAACACGGCCTTGACAAGCTATCGAGCCCATACGACGCAAAAGTATCCCTACTTTTATCCGGTTGCCGGTCCGAAAACCGGGCTTTCCCTCACTTCGGAAACCGGACTCCCCTGGCCGCACCACCGGTCGCTCTTTTTCGGTTGCGATAAAGTCAACGGCGGAAATTATTGGCAATCGACCATCGGAACCGGTCAGATCGTTTCGCAAGGCATCAAACTCGGAAACGTTGACGAAACGAGCGGCGAACTGACCGACCTGTGCTTGTGGAGCAAGCCGGGCGAAGAGCCGATCATCCAAGATACGCGGAAGTTCAAAATTCAGCTTCTGGACAACGGAAATTACTACATCGATTGTTCTTTTCTCCTGAACATGCTGACGGACGTAACGTTTGAGCAGACGAACCACGCCTGGTTTGCGGTCCGGTGTGCACAGGATATTTGCGTCAACGGCGGCGGAACGCTTCTTAACAGTGAAGGACAGACGACCGAAAAAGACACGCTCGGCAAACCGGCACGTTGGTGTACGTTTTTCGGAAAGCGAGCGGGCTTCACTCCGGAGACCATCGAGGGGATCGCGATGCTGCTCCACAAAGACGTGCCGCACCCGGCATTTAAGGATTGCCCCTGGTTCACGCGGGATTACGGCAATTATTCGCCGATGCCGCATCTTTGGTTCAAGGAACCGGTCCGGGTGGGCAAGGGCGAAAGTCTGGAGTTCAAATACCGCGTCGTCGCTTACGCCGGAACCCCACAAGAAGCAGACATCGACGGACTTTGGGAAGATTTTGTCAAATGAATAACTCAAAGTGCAAAAACACACCATGAAACGGCGAGATTTTTTTTCTGCCCTGACCGGTCTTTCGGTGGGGCTGCCTATTGTGCTTGCGGAAACGCCGACGAACGGCACCAGACTCCGCGTTGCCCAACCTTTTCAAGGGGCGGTCCTGCATCCCCGGTTGAAAGACGCCGTGATTGACGGGAAAATCAAGGTTTCCGGTGAAGCACCACCGGATGCTGCCGTAACGGTGAACGGGATCGCTTGCCGCCGGAAAGGCAATGCTTTTGAAGCGGAAATCGAACTTCGCCAAAAAGTGAACGAAATCGTTGTCAAATCACAATCTCCGTCGGGTGAGGTTCAGGAGGCCGCCGTTACGGTGCTTTGGCTCAAGAATTCGGTGCCGCGATACCGTTTTACGATTGACGACACGCTTTTTTTCCTTCGGGAAATTCACCGCAGCGGCTACAAGAGTCTTTTTGAGGACGAATTTTTGGGCAACCTTCGGCGGCTTCACCGCAAGTATGGGATGAAGGTTGCGTTGAATTTGTTCTACGAAACCTCTGGCGACAAGGAATACCTCACTGTAGAAAGGGAGCATTTTGACCTTTCGCAATTTTCGGACAAATATAAATCCCAGTGGCGGGACAATACCGACTGGCTTCGGCTGGCGTTCCATGCCAAACGGGAGCATCCCGGCGAACCGTACAAAAACGCTTCGGCGGAGACGCTCATTGGTGATTTTGTCGAGATCGAGCGGGAAATCAAGCGTTTTGCCGGTGAGGAAACCTATCTTCCGGCAACGGTGATCCACTTTGGCACCGTCCGACCGGAGACGTACAAGCCGCTGGCTACACATGGTGTCACGGCACTGAGCGGCTATTTCACCAGGCGTCCAGGCGGGGAATACTACGTCAATTACCAGATGGACGGTCCACGTAGCGATTACTTGAACAAGCACGATTTTCTTCTTGACGTTGATAGTGGCATTGTTTTTTCCAAAATTGATCTGGTCGCCAACCTTGTTCCGCTCAAGGAGATTGTGCCGACGCTTGAAGAGGTCATCGCCGATCCCAACACGGCGGAATTCATTGACCTGTTGACCCACGAGCAGTATTTTTGGCCGTTTTACAAGAATCACCTGCCGGACCACTGGGACCGTCTGGACAGTGCCTTTGCGTTCCTGACCGAACGGGGATACAAGCCGGTTTTTATGAACGACCCGCCGCTGGGGGTTGGTGAGGGGTAAAACAGCATCACCTCCCCTCCACAATCCCAATCTCCTCTCCCGTCAAATCATACAATTCATAAACCAGCGAGTCAATCTGTCTGTCGAGGATGGCGATGTGTTGCTCGGCCAGTTGGCGGTCGGAGTCTGAAATCGCCTGGTGTCGCCTGGCTTGGGTTGTGAGCATTTGATCCACCAAATCAACAAGGCGGTCGTGAATTTGACGTTGTTTTTTGTCGCTCAAATCGATAACGGGAATCGGCAATTGCTTGAGATAGGAACCTTTGATTTTAGGGAAAGTTTGTCGTAAATCGGAAAAATGGTTGCGCCAATAGTAACCAATAAACCTGGAATTCAAGAGAGCTAAAATGTACTTTAATTCCTCCGTGGAATCTTCCCGGCTTTTGGGAACAACCATAAAAACCGTATTAAGGCAGCAGTACCCTTTTGTGTCCAAAGCACAAATCGGTGTTTGGCCAATTTGACGAATGATAATCTTCGGGTTTGCAAAATGAATGTTTTCATCCCAGCATCCCCCGCTTTTTGCATCACGGTTGAAGTAAGCAAAAAGCTCGCCATATTTGAGGTGCCATTTTTGAATGTCTTTGCCGGTGTAACACGGCCGATGGTATTTTGTAAGACGTTTCCTTTCACCTTTTTCAATGACATCTTCGGGAAATAAATGCCGGTCGCGTAGCTGCATTCCGAAATTGACATAATACTTGTCACCCAGCAAAAAAGTTTTCTTCCGAATGACCACCGGATCAGGTCGAACTGTAAAAAGCAATGAATGACTTTGTTTCAAGTCATTTTGTCGAAATTTGTACGAATTTAATGTTTCCAAACATTGATCTTGACGAATCCAACGGGAATTGACAAATTGAGATTTGGCTTTACTTCTTCCTTTGAATAAAATCGTTATCGCCGTGTCTACCGATCCGGAAAAAATTTTGCCGCTAACGTTGTTAATTGTGACGATATGAGTTTCATCGAGTATCTTTCTGCGGAGACCAACGACTCCATTGTTTGAAAGATAATTACTGGGTGTAATAACACCAAGCATTCCGTCGCCAGACAAAAGATCAATTCCTTGTGCAATAAACAAATGATAAAGGTCCACTTTGTAAGACGCAATTGAGAATTTTCGCCGATAGTATTCAAGAAAATCATCGTTACGGAAATCTCCTTGCACTAAAACATACGGGGGATTCCCGATAACAACGTCGAACCCTTCAGGGCCGGGGGGCTTACGTCCGCCGCTTTGGAAGATGTGAGGAAACGCTTTTTGCCAATCGAAGGCGTTGACTTTTCGCATTTCGTCATCGCCGAAAAGGGTGAGGTTTTTGTTACGGTAGAAATCGCTTTCGATCAGCGAGTTGCCGCATTGGATGTTTTGGTCCAGGTCAGGAAGCATCTTCAAGTCAGAATGGGAAAACAACAAGCCCCAGCTCTCTTCCGTTTCGTTTTCCAACAGCTTCAAATAAAGCGAAAGTTTCGTCACCTCCACCGCGATCGGGTCGATGTCCACTCCGTAGATATTGTTCAATAATATCCGCTGCTTTTCTTCAATCGACAGGCGATAGGTATTTATCCCGGCCTCATAGATCAACCCTTTCTTCAAAGCGGCCTTGCGGTTCGATTCCTCCTCGTAATACGACTGGTGCCAGTCTACGCCGTTAAGTAACTTGTCGCAAAAAAAACGATTGTTTTTTGTTGCAACCATTTATATTACAACAGGTTAGGAAAAAATTCTGTTTTTGTGTTTTTCGACAATAGTGTCGAATGTTAAAATGGGTCGTTTT
>CAZNVM010000315.1:0-1656 GCA_964576215.1 uncultured Planctomycetaceae bacterium | reverse complement strand
GGGTGCATAAAAACCCATTTGCGCGATTAGGCAAGATAGGGCAAACTGGTAATTTATTTACCCCCTAACCCGAAAGGATTGCCATGCCAGACCACAAGAAACGCGATGACCAAACCGCTAAAGACTACTTCCTCGAACAAGCCGCCGCCTACTACGATGAGATGAAAACCACCGCACATGGTGCCGACTACGGACAGTTTCTGAATGTCGCCGAAGCCGTTGTGTTGTCCAAAGGACGAGAACTCCTTCGACAATCGTTAGAAACGCTCACCCAAGAAGCCACCGACGACATCGAAAAAAAAGACGAGTCGAAAATCTGTCCGCACTGCCAACAGAAAAAACGCCACCTCGGCTATCCCGGAAAAAAGATCGAGACCGCCGCCGGAAAAATAATCATTGAACGGCGTTACGATGCCTGCTATTCCTGCAAGCAACAAGGCTATGTTGCCGATGCTCTTCTTGGTTTGAAAGAAAAGTACACGGTTGGAATACGTTGCCTCATTGTTCGTGCCGGTGGAGCAAAGTCGTTCGAGGATGCCGAAGACGATCTGCAAGAGTATTGCGGATTGAAAATTTCCCACATGACCATCCGCAAACTTTGTGATAAAGAATCTCCGAAGATGGAAGAGTGGAGGAAAACGTCCTCAGAAATTCAGGAAGATTTTATCGAGGCGCCGGGCCATGTCGAAGTTACGATGGACGCAACGAAAGTGAATACAACGGAGGGCTGGAAGGATACGAAGGTACTGATTATATCCAAGCGTGAGCAGGGTGAAAGTGCGTTGCCGGAAGAGTTGGAGACGCGGCGATTACCGAGGACGAGTGCGCGGATTGCATGTGCGGCGATAGAAGGCAAGGAACTCTTTCAAGAGCGTGTCAACGATTGGCGTTCTCGTTTGCAGTTGGGAGCGAGAGAGGATATTTCGACTCTTGGCGATGGTGCGGAGTGGATATGGAATATCAGTAAGGCGGTGTTTGGCAATGTTCGAGAGTGCTTGGATGTGTATCACGGCTTGGAACATTTGAACGATACGGGCAAGGTATTGTATGGCGAGGGGACGGCAATGTATGATCAATGGAAAGAGGAAACGAAGTTAGAGTTTTTGCGAGAGGGCTTTTCGTTGATTGAGGAACGGTTAGATCGTTTGGAGCGAGAGAAGCGTGAGAAGGGGGAGGAGTGGGAGCCGAAGGGGCGAGAGTCGTTACGGTTGTTGCGTGGTTATTTGAGTGGTCAGTCTGGGCGGTTGAATTATCGTGAGCGATTGTTGGAGGGTCGAGCGATTGGGAGTGGTCAGGTGGAGGGTGCGTGCAAGAGTATGGTGGGGCGGCGATTGAAGCAGAACGGAGCAAGATGGCTGGTGCCACGGCTCAATCGAATGACCGTTATCTGCTCTGTCCGGTACAGTAGCCATTGGAAGCAATACTGGAAACAAGCGAAATAGTGCAAATGGTTTTTTACGCACCCCACGGTTACACCCAAAAGCATCGTGACTTGTTACACGTCCTGGAATGTTGGTAGAATAAGGGGTTGCATGGATCCAGCCTTCTGTTAGAATGGACGTGCCCTTGTTTATTCCAACAGATTTTTCACATTTCAATTTTTATGCCAGACAACGACAGTGTTCAATGCGGAAAAAGCCTCGGTGTTGGTACGCC
>CAZNVM010000314.1:0-1800 GCA_964576215.1 uncultured Planctomycetaceae bacterium | reverse complement strand
TTCTCCATCGGTCCATTCATCGCAGAGGAGAAAGAACGGAATATCGTTCTCACGATCCCTGAAGGGACGACGTTTCTCGTCGAGGTCCACGATTTCGACGATGACACCGTACCGCAAAGTATCGAACAGGAACCACTCGTGGAACCATCCATCGGTTGGAACGGCGTCGATGAGGTTACTTGTTACAGGATTTACCATACGATCTTTGACGGTGGAACGATGGAGACGCTCCTTTGCGAAGTGCCGCCGGTGTCGGGCCGCCTCGAAATCAATTGCCCGATCCGCCTCGAAGGAAAAGGCGGAAGATGGCACTCCTTTCGGGTCGAATCGGTCGACCAGTTCAATAACGAATCCGAAAACGAAGTGGTCGCCCACTTCGCCGCCGACCTCCCGGCGAAACCGCAATTGATGATCACACGCGACACCATAAGCGGATTATTGAATTTTCGTATCAGTTAATTAGGGAATCGGGAATCGGGCATAGGAACAAGTGATGAACCTATTTCCGATTTCCTTTTTTCCCTCTATGCCCGATTCCCGATTCCCTATGCCCGATTCCCGATTCCCTATGCCCTGATTCCTCATTTCTCATTTCTCATTTCTTATTTCTCATTTAACAATGGCTATTCCTACTCCTGATCTTCTTGGACTTTATTACGCTTCCCGTGATTTGCCGAATTCCGGTGCCAATTCTCCTGACCGGGTTGTCGGGACTGGCGCAACGCAAGTGACCATCCCACTGACGAACGTGACCGAGCCGAACGAGTTTTGGAACGGGGGAAGCGGATACTTTTGCGGGAGCGGCACCAGCGCAACGCTTCGTGGTGTCCCGTTCCACGTTCGTCATTGGAACGGCACCAATCGGACATTGATACTTGCCGCACCGCTCCCGACGGCACCGGTTGCCGGGGACACGCTCAAACTCTTCAAGGGTGGCAAGCACGCCTCAAGTCAGGAAATTCTCAGTATGAAAGTGTCCGGCAAACATCCGGAGATCGAGAACGTCAACGGGCCGAACGTCACCGGTATTACCATCAAAAAAGCGTCGGCATTACTCGGTGAAGGAACGCTCTCGGTTTATTATGCCGCCACCACGAAGGCACTTACGATTCGTATGGGCTCCGCCGCTTACGGGCCGGAAACAATTTTGACAGGTGACGCCACCAATGTCGCCGTCTACGCCAACGACCTGTCCGGGTTCATTCTCGTCGATGTTACGTTTGCATCACTGCGACCAAGCAGTGCTTATACGGATACTTTCACACTCACGTTCCCGAAAGGGAATTTTATTCCCAACTACGAAGGGTTCAGTATGCCCAAGCGTCCGCCGCCGCAATTCGGGGTTTTCGCGGTATAACCGCAATGTCGTGGTCCAACGGCGATGTTCTCGAACTCGCGTCCGATCTCGACATCGGTATCAATCACCCCAGTGGCGGCTTTTTCAAAGACCCGGAATCGGACACCATCGCACCGGAGGGGATCGCTTTCAACCTCTGCCAATCCCAAGAGGAAGCCGCTATCGTCGACTTGCTCATGGGAGGCGGCACCGTCGGCATCTGGGTTCGGCAAAATATTTTGGACGGAACCCAAGCCCGCGCCGATGTTGAAGGGGATTTAAATGTTTTCTGGTGCTGATTATGTTAAATTCAACATAATTCTGATCTTGATTTTTAGAGCGATCTATGCCGGTTTCAAAGTTCAACTTAAAATTCGAAGTAAGGCCATTTCAAAAAGAAAGAATCCCAACACGGTATGATATTCTCTCTTATCGGAACAATAAACAGGCGATTACCGGAAAAA
>CAZNVM010000313.1:0-7275 GCA_964576215.1 uncultured Planctomycetaceae bacterium | reverse complement strand
AAAACGACCCATTTTAACATTCGACACTATTGTCGAAAAACACAAAAACAGAATTTTTTCCTAACCTGTTGTAATATAAATGGTTGCAACAAAAAACAATCGTTTTTTTTGCGACAAGTTACTTAACGGCGTAGACTGGCAGGCTGGAAGCCTGCGTTCCCAGGAAAAAAGCGACTTTGCAATCCTCCTGGGAGGAAATGGAACAGATCGCAAACTTCTTGTTATCGGCCTGCAAATTTTCACCCTCTCTTTTTTTGGGGGATTCTCAAGACCTCCTTCAAGTAGTATAATGCATCCGTTATTTCCCTTTTCCTCGTAAGATCATTGCCGTTGTCCTAAGTTTTCCAGAGTTCATTCCGTTATGTCCGATGTCAGTTCCTTAGCCGAAAGGTATGTCAAGAAGAAAAAGGATTACGAAATTGACAAATTTTTTCGCGCTTTGGTCAAATTACAGGGAAGCGATCTTCATTTGAAAGCGGATCGGCCGCCGTATGTGCGTGTCAAAGGGGAGCTACGTCCCCTTGATCGCGGACCGATTGACGACGAGGAGATGACCCGAATGATCCTTGCCATCATGGACGAACGCTGCCGCCGTATTCTCAACGAAACCGGCGGAGCGGACTTTGCCCACCTGACCGAAGTGGACGGCGTCAACTGGCGGTTCCGCGTCAATGTTCTGACGCAGATGGGACACCTCGGCATGGTGGCCCGGCGAATCAATAACCACATTCCGGAACTGGAAAAACTGCATCTTCCCTCGTCGCTGTACCGGGAATGCAGTCACTATCAGGGTATGGTCCTGTTGGCCGGCGTTACCGGGTCCGGTAAAAGTACGACGATTGCCTCCATGCTTAACTACGTCAACCGGAACTACCGCAAGCACATTTTGACGCTTGAAGATCCGATTGAATTCATGTTTACCGAAGACAAATGCCTGATTAACCAGCGGGAAATCGGTCAGGACGTGATTGACTTTTCCATCGGGATGAAACATGCTGTTCGTGAAGACCCGGACGTGATGCTCGTCGGCGAAATGCGTGACCGGGAAACGTTCGAGACGGCGATTCACGCCGCTGAGACCGGGCACCTTGTTTTCGGAACGATTCACGCGTCGTCGGCACCGAGTACGCTTGGCCGTATTCTCGACCTTTTCCCGGCGAACATGCACAAAGCGATCCGCAGTGCGTTGGCGTTCAATATGAAATGTATCGTCGCCCAAAAACTGTTGCCGTCCTGCATGGAAGGGGTTTCGCGGGTTCCGACGGTCGAGATTATGATTTTCAACGGGATTGTCAAGAAACTGATCCTTGAAGAAAAGGACGAAAAGCTTTCCGACGCAATCCGAATTGGTGCCTCGGAAGGAATGATGGATTTTACCATGAGTTTGAAAGGTCTCGTTCAAGCGAAGAAAATCGACCGGGCCACCGCCTTTGAAGTCGCTCCAAACGTTGAAGCCCTCAAAATGGCCCTCAAGGGGATCGAAGTTAAAGAACCGGGCATACTTTAAATTTAATTACGAATTACGAATTACGAATTACTATTTTTTGAATAGTTTCGTGAATTTTGGTAATTCGTAATTCGTAATTCGTAATTCTCATATATGAAGCGGTTGTTGATTTTGATATTTGCCGTAATAGGGTGGTTCGTTTTTGACGGGACCTCGCAAGTCTGCGCCCAAGTTAGTACCGGTGAAGTGCTAGAGGCTACGGCTGCTTCACAAGACTTGGAAGCAAGAAATACCCAGCAGCCGGTACCGCAACCCCCCGCTGGCGGTGGGGGGGGCGGTGGCGGCGGCGTGGCAACGAAAGAGGCCGCCTCCAAACGTGCTAATGCGGCCAGGACAAACGGCTGGCTCGGAAGCGGTAACTATCTGAGCATCACGAAAATCTTCCTGTTTATCTTCGTTTTCTGGATGTGGGTTTTGACCGTCGATTGGGTCAGTTGCGACGGCGAAGTCCAGAAAATTCCGACCCGGTTTTTCTGGAATATCCTCAATTTTTTTCCCTTTACGGTACTGGGAACCATCTTTTTCTATCTGCCGGTTGATAACCCGATTCTTTTCTTCGTTTCGTATCCGCTTACGATAATGACATGGCTTGTTCCGCTGTTTTGTTACATTTCGGTTCGAAACAAACCGCTCCCGCCGTACGAAAAGGTGATGACGTACGATCACACCAAGTATCTGTTCGCCGTGGCTCTGAGCAAACTCGGCGTTAAGATGAAGATTGAGAAAAAAATGTCGTATCAGGTTGGTCCTCCCATTGAAATTGAAGCGGCAGGAGTGAATCTCGACAATCCGACGCTGAACGCCCGAACGGTTCTGTCCCGAAACCATGAAGGGTTCAACGATCTTCGCAGAATCGTTTACGAGGCACTCGAACGAAATGCGGACGGAATCATGTTTGAATTTCAGGCGGAACAGACTCTCGTGAAAGAGTTGATCGACGGCGTTTGGATCGAGACTCTTCCGCTTATGAGAGAAAAGGGACCGCTGTTGAACACGTCGATTAAGTATCTGATCGGCGGGAATCCCGAAGAATTTCGTAAGCGGCAAGCCGGTAGTTTCGTTGCGACGGTCCGGAAAAAAACGAAATTTAACGCCGATTTCGTGATTCAGGGAACGCCGACCGGAGAGGAAAAGGGGATCATTACCTTCGTCATCCAAAAAGTACCGTTCGACTCGCTCGGCGAACTCGGCATGAGAACGGACATGCAGGAAAAGGTCAAGTCCCTTATCAACGCTCCCGTGGGCTTGGTTGTTTTTTCCGCGGCACCCGCCAATGGATTACGCAGTACGATGAACGTCGTTTCCCGAACCGCCGACCGGTTTACCCGGGACTTTGCAACGGTCGAAGACGTGCAGAATCCCTATCAGTTCGTCGAAAACGTCATGCTCAACCAATACAATTCCCGGAAAGGGGAAACGCCGATGACGGTTTTGCCGGACATTTTTTTCCGGGAACCGCATGTGCTCTTGATACGGGACCTGATTAGCACGGACGTATTCGAGCTTTGTTGTAACGAAATTGCAAACGAACGGTTGATTATCACGACGATTCGGGCCAGAGACGCCGCCGATGCGATGATGCGGCTTCTTGCGATGGGAATTCAGCCGTCCCTGTTTGCGTCCACGATCACGGCTGTCGTTGCGCAACGTTTGATTCGCAGGTTGTGTCCCGACTGCAAAGAAGTTTTCGAACCGCAACCGGCTCTGTTGCAACGGCTCGGCCTTCCGCCGGACCGCATCACCGAATTGTACCGTGCTCGCGGTGCCCCGCAGCCGGGCGAAAAACGCAAGCCGTGCCTGACGTGCAACGACATCGGATATCGCGGTCGGACGGCGATGTACGAAATTATTGAGGTCAACGACGAAATTCGCAAGATTCTCGTCGCCAATCCGACGGTGGACGCAATCCGCAAAGCTGCCACCCAAAGCGGACAACGAGGGTTCCTCTTCGAAGGCTCGTTGCTGATCGCTAAAGGAATCACCTCCGTCGAAGAACTCGCAAGAGTCATGAAAATGTAGATCGGAAATAGGAAATAGATTCGTAATTCGTAATTCATAATTCGTAATTAAAATGGCCGACGCGATTAATTATATTTTGTTCGCACTGGGAATCGTCTTTACGATTGCCGTACCGCTTGCGATTTTCGGCTTGCGGCTCAACGAAGGACTATGGAGCAACATGATTTGTTGTTCCAACATCACGTTTGCATCGCTTATCACGCTCAATTATTTTGAGCCGATAGCAAAATTGATCGAGGATGCCTGGGCCGGCGGCCTGTTTCTCTACGATTTTCTCGTGTTTTGGCTTCTGTTTTCGTTGATGTTTTTCCTGCTCAATACGGTAACAAACAAACTCTCCCGGGTCCGGGTCCATTTCCCGAAAGTCGTTGAACAGGTCGGCAACGGGATTTTTCTGATTCTCATTTTCGGCAATTTCGTTTTTAATATCGGCTTCACGCTTCCGATGGCCCCCTTTCCGCCCAAAGAAAACTCTCAACAAACCGGGGAGTGGCAAAGCAATTTCCTCGCCTATAAAATGAGGATTCTTTGCAAAGGAACGCTCGTTCCTTTTACGGGAGAAAACATCTGGGACAACAACGATCCGCCGCTCTACGTGAGAGATCAAGTCAATAAACGCTGGATGCTGCTCGACAATATGTACGCCAAAGGTGGAACAATGCTCTATGATGGAAGTCCGCCGCAACACAAACGATCCGAACAACTACAGTAAAAAATAAACCACCGTTTCCTTTATTTGAAATATGACACCTGAAGGACAAACGCCGCACAAATCGCTCTTTTCGACCCATTGGGAAACGACCGAAGAAAGCCAGGAAGTCGAAAACTATTGTCAATGGAGCATCCTGGCGATGATTTCGCTGGTTCTGGGCATCGTTTCCCTGGTCGCTTTTCTGTACGTGGAGTGTCTCTTTTTGGCAATCGTCGGAGTTCCGATGGCGTTATGGGCGTATTTCCGCATCCAACGGTCCCGTGGAGCCTTGCTCGGTTCCTTTGCGGCTCTGATCGGACTTTTTTTCGCAACGTTTACGTTGGTTGGCGTTTCCGTTCTGTGGTCGTACTACCAGTACACCGTCCGCATGGAAGCGGATCGTTTTTTTCAGATATGGTTTGATGCCGTCAAATCGCAAGACATCCCATTGGTATTCGAAATGCAGAATCCGGTCTGGTACAGAAGACTCGGCGTTGCCCCGGAGGATTGGTGGAAATCCAAGCTAACCCATAACGCGGAAAGAGAGCGGGAAAACGTCAATGGTTTTCTTACAGTTCTTAACGATCCGTGTATGAAAACTCTTTGGGTCTTGGGGAATCAGGCGGATATTTCGTACTATAAAACGCTCTTCAATTGTTACGACGACGGCAAAGACATGGTCGCATGTCTCTATGCAGTCACGTTCATGCCTCCGGAACAAACGGACCGGGAAACGTTTTTCATTAAAATTAGCGCGAGACGTACAAGAAATCCTCGCGACAACACTCAACGAGGCTGGGCGTTGGGCGCAGGAGGCGACAGCTGGGCATTTCCCACCGTCGTCCGGGAACTACCGGAAGAACTAAAAAGAAACAGGAAATAAAAAGAATTCGTGATTCCTAATTGAAAAATGAAGTGTCAAAAATGTGATCGACCTGCGACTTTCCATATTACGGAGTTGACCGGCAACAAGCCGCAGGAACTCCATTTATGCGAGGAACACGCCCGGCATTATTTGAGCGAGTCTTCCGAAGGACTGGAGGCGGCGTCCGGGTTGTCGGCATCGATGGCCCAAAATATGGTACAACAAATGTCGCTTTCCCAGGCGTCGGAGGAACTCAAGGAGATCGACCAAAAAACCTGCACGATTTGTGGTATCACGTTCTTCGATTTCCGCAGCCGTGGACGGCTCGGTTGCCCCAACGATTACACTTGTTTTGGAGAACAGCTTGATCCGCTGATCCTCGGCATTCACGGCGAATCGCAACATGTCGGCAAAAGGCCGAAACGGAGCGGGAAAGCGGACGATCCCCGGACCCACCTGATCCGGTTACGCCGGGAACTGGACGAAGCCGTCGCCCGGGAAGATTACGAAAAGGCTTCGGAACTGCGTGACCAAATCAAAACGCTTAACGAGAAATAAGACGGCGGGCGGCTGCTTTCAGAATTCTGCCGGCTGTTGTTTACCGCCTGTATCATGTTTTTTATTGACCCGACATTTCTTAAAATCGTGATTATCGTTGCCGGAATCTCCTTTGCGATTTTCGGGCTTACGTTTTTAACGCTTCGCCGCCGTGCGGAAATTCTGGACTACTACTTTACTCCGGATGATGAAGGTCTGGAGGAGGATTTCTTTCGTCGCCGTACACAACGGCAAAACACGACACAAACGCAAGAAGAACCGAAATCCCAGGAATCCTCACAAAGAAGTGAAGAATGGGGTGCGAGAAGCGGTGAGTAACCGGCGCAGGCTTTGTAACCCGGCGACGAAAATGAGAAAAAACGTTGGCGGCTCGTTTTTGTTGCGCAATCTCACGATTGCGCCTCTGTACGAAAATCGATGTTTGAAAATCCGAGCGATTTGGCCCAGGCGAACAGACCGCCGCAACTTTTCGGGAAACCGAGTCCCAAGACGACGGCAAGGTCCACCTCCCGCCAATCCTTCACGACCCCTTCTTCGACAGCCCGAACCGCCTCGTAAAACATCGGCAAAAATAATCGTTCCGTTATCAGTTCACCGGTAAGCCGGTCGTTCTCTGCCGGGAGAAACTGCACCAACGTTTCGTCGTATTCCCCTTCCTGTTCCCAGGAAATTTCGCTGGGATACCGCAGGAATCCCAAAGCGGTTTTGCGTCCCAAACGTCCTTGATCGATCAACTTGAGCAAGGTCGGCGAGTGGTAGGCCCGGTCCGGAAACGCCTTGTTGAGCACCCAACCGGCGTGAAGCGTGACGTCGAGTCCGATTTCGTCCATGATTCGGATCGGTCCCATCGGCATCCCAAAACGAACGGCGGCCTCTTCGATTTTCCGAAGCGGAATCCCTTCGTCAAGCATCGCCAACGCTTCCCGGAGCATCGGATTGAGCAAGCGGTTCACGAGAAAACCGGGCCGATCTTCGACGACCAACGGGGTTTTGTCGAGCCGCCGGGCATGTTCCTGAGCTGTCCGGATCGTTTCCTCCGAGGTGCTTTGACCACGCACGATTTCCAAAAGCGAGCGGTTTCGGACCGGATGAAAAAAATGAAATCCGCAAAATCGGTCCTTCGCGGAGTAATGCTCCGAAAGTTTCGACACTTCAATCGTCGAGGTGTTCGAGAAGAGCAGCCCGCGAAAACCGAGATTCTCAAGCGTTTGGTACAATTTCTGCTTGAGCCGGATTTTTTCCGGGATCGACTCCATCACGATTTCGCACGAGACCAGGTCGTTCACTTTTTGCGTCAGGACAAGTTGCTCCCGGACAAGCTTTCTCGTATTCACTTCCCCCTGGAGCGTCAGTTCGGCGGCGATTTTTTGCGGCAAAGCGGCAAGCACGGCGTCGGACTGCTCACAGAGAAGCACGCGACACCCGTTTTTCAAGTGCGTCGCGGTAATCGCGGTCCCCATGAGACCACCGCCGATAATTCCGAATGAAAACATTTTCGGTTCCCCACCAGAATCTGTGGGCAAAAAAATAGGTTTTTTGAGGTATGTGGAACAGAAAAGTAGATAATGGACCTTGAAAGTAAAGTATTTCAGTCACGTTGTATCGAAATAGTACATCTGGAAATATCTGTCAAAT
>CAZNVM010000312.1:0-3424 GCA_964576215.1 uncultured Planctomycetaceae bacterium | reverse complement strand
TTACGTTATGGTGGTCAATCTCAGCCTCGAACGTTCTGCTCGCTTCATCCTGAAAACCGACGTGGAGAACGAGCGTTTGTTTGTCGTTTCCACCGGCGAAAACCCTCCGTATTTCCGCGAGATCATCACCGCCGAAGCACGTAAGGCCCCTCAAGTCAACAACGCAGAGATGCTTGCCCGCTCGAAGGAAAAAGCCTATTGGCTTCCCGCCGGACAGGGGGTTTTGGTCAAGTGTTCGGGAATGGTCGATGAAAAATAAGGTTCGGCGGTACGGTTCCACTGTAAATATTTAAAACCATGCAAAACGAACAAGGTCGGATTATTGAAACCCTTAAGGAGGGGAACGCCCGGTTTGTTGCCGGTAAGCGGGCGAATCCGCACGATTTTTTGGTTCGTGTTCGGGAGACCGCCGAAAATGGTCAGCATCCGATTGCGGCGATTCTCTCGTGCAGTGATTCCCGGGTTCCACCGGAAATCATTTTCGATCAGGGTATCGGTGATATTTTCTCCGTTCGCATTGCCGGTAATGTCTGCCGGGATTCCCAATTGGGGGCGATCGAACTTGGCGTAAAATTTTTGGAAATACCGCTTTGTGTCGTCTTGGGGCATACCCAGTGCGGCGCGGTCATTGCGGTATGCACCGACTTGGCAGGGCTTGAACCGAATGTCCAATCGCTCGTGGAGTCAATCCATCCCGCCTTGGAACGGGTAAGGACTTTGACGGGAAAAACCGGTCGGGAAATCGTTGAAGATTGCTGTCGGGAAAACATTTTCGTACAAATGGAAACCATGCTCAAAAAGAGCGGCGTTCTCCGTGAAGCGGTTCGTCGCGGAAAACTGTCAATCCTCGGTGCGGTTTATGATATTAACACCGGACACGTTACTTTTCTCGGACCGCATCCGCAAAACGACCAACTCGTCACGAACAAACTGACATTCCGGCAGTGAGCGGAACCAGGTGCGTTGGCGTTTTGCGAATTGCCGTGTGTGAAGTTGGATCAAGGCAATCGTCTCAGCAAGCGATTGCTTTGTTTCGCTTGCAAAGTAGTCAAATAATTCCCTGTATCCGACGGCTTGCGAAGCGGTTTTGCCAAGTGGACGCTCCAAAAGCTGTCGGGCCTCTTCCAAAAATCCCTGCTCGAACATCATTTCCACACGGCGATCAATGCGGCGGTTGAGTTCCTCTTTCTCCCGATCCAGTACGAAAACCTGATGCTCCGTTTCCGAAGCCGGGGTTTCAAACTGCGTTTGGTGAACGCTGATCGGTTTGCCCGTTCGTTCGTAAACCTCGATTGCCCGAATGATGCGCCGTCGGTCGTTCGGATGAAGCCGCTTGGCCGACAGTGGATCAATCTCCGCCAAACGCTGGTGAAGATTGCCACCGGAATCCGCAAACCGGGCCAATTCCTCCCGAAGCGTTGGATCGGCACCCGGCCCTTCAAAAATTCCGCGAAGCAAACCTTTAAGATAAAGCGGCGATCCTCCGACGAAAAGCACCTGCTTACCTCGGGAACGAATTTCCGAAGCGACCTGCCTGGCCGCCTGGAGATAATCGGAAACGGAAAACTCTTCGCTCGGATCGAGAATATCGATCAGGTGGTGCGGCACCTCCGCTCGCTGGGCAACCGTCGGCTTTGCGGTTCCGATGTCCATGAAACGATAAATCGCCATGGAATCCATCGAGATAATTTCCGCGTGCAACTGTTTTGCCAGTGCGATTCCGAGAGACGTTTTCCCGCTCGCCGTCGGACCGGTCAAATACCAAGAGCCGGAAAAATGTGATAAATTTGAATGATTAAAATTGGGCACACTCAATTCCTTTTGCCGCTTCGAACGCCTGGTGGACTAACGAGGCGGAGGTTTCGGCGAGTCGTTCGAGTTCTCCGCGTTTGAACCGGAAGTTGCGGTACCACAAATGCGCGGCCACTTCGTATCCCCCTTCGTCGTAAGCGGCGTCATGTGGTAAATATCCATAGCACCCGTTCGTGTATCCCACGGCGAAACAATCCTTACTCGTCCGTTGAATCAGTTCCGGGTTCATCCAGGAATGCGTTTCAAACGGTCCTGTTACGAAAACCCGGTCGCCAAGCACGATTGCGGCGATTTCCGCCTCGCGGAAATCCGGTCCGCCGTTGTTGCGGTATTGCGTTGCCCACTGTTCCCAGGCGTCACACGCCGCAAGTCCCTTGGGGGAACCGGCAAGTCCCTTTCGGTGCAGTTCGGCAAATTCACGAATCCCTTTTTCGTCGGGATAATCCAGCAGCATAGCGACATGCCGTGATCGCACGGCAAATGCGATTTTTTGCGGCTCGGCAGATTTTAGCTGATCCGCTACGGAAGCAACGATCATTTTTCCCCAGCTTTGCATCTCCTCGTCCGGGATGTCACGCTTCGGCGGATTGTTGTTTCCGCACGCCCCCTGAAAAACGAACGGTTCCGTTTTTCCCGGGAAGATTTCACGAACCGTCTCGGCGGCGGCACCGGGCCACTCGGCGGCAATCGCACCGGAGCAATAGCAGACCGGGTGCATCGTGTAGCCGAGCAAAACCGTTTTGAACGAGCCGTCCGCCCGCTTGAACCCGACCGCCGGAACACGTTTTTCAATGTTTTTGGTCGGTTGATTACGCCGGTCAATCGCAAGCTCGATTTCGCCGGTTGCCGTAACCATCGAACATTCTTCAACCGATGCTTTTGCATCCCGTGCGGCTTGGAGCAGACCGGGAACCAAAACGGACTCGACGTATTTTTCCGAGTATTCGCCACAACTGCTGAGGCGTGACGCCACCGGAGCACTGTGCGTATGGGTCGCGGAAATCACGATCCGCCACGGTTCGATCCCGAACTCGCCTGCGAGGATCGTTTTGATTCTCGTGTTGATTTCCGGTGCGAAACCGAGGGAATCGACGGCGATCCAGACGAGGGTTTCCGGTTCGTTTTCGAGATAAACCGCACGAGCAAACAAATGGGTTCGGATGGATGTCGAAGGCTGCACCCGTGCGAGAAACCCGCCCATGTCGGGACCGGGTTCGCCGGTCACATCGACCGACGCCGCACCCACACGAAGCGTTTCCGATGCGGCGGCATCGATACACGGCGATAATAATAATAACAGAACGAACGGCAGGAGAAAAAATGTCGGCTTCATGGTTTTCCTATTGTCAATGAGTGGAGTGTTTTTTGTCTTGATGACCGACCGCCATTATAGCGTTTCGTGTTTTTCAGGTCAAGCGATTTTTGGTCGACGTGTTTAATTGTTTAATTGACTGGCGGTCTGCCCCGGCAGGAGGATTGCAAAGTCCCTGGGAACGCAGGCTTCCAGCCTGCCAGTGAGTTCGTGCGCAGGGCGGAGACTCCATTCCGCAACCTTCGCGCAGGCTGGAAGCCTGCGTTCCCAGGGACTTTGCAATCCTCCTGACTGCCCCGG
>CAZNVM010000311.1:0-7230 GCA_964576215.1 uncultured Planctomycetaceae bacterium | reverse complement strand
ACAAGCACCAGTGCCCGGCGGCGGCGTTGCAGAAATCGGGTACGTACCTGTTGCTTGAGTTTCGGCGAGGTGCTTTTTCGCACCAATAATTCAAAGTCGCTGGTCGTCGCTTCCAAAAGGGCGGCAAGCGTTTTCAGGTTGGCCGGCATTCGCTTGAGAATCTGGTCTTTCGCCAGCCGCTCGGTCGCCGAGATTTTCATGGTGCGGTCAAACGGCAGCTTGCCGTGATACACCTTTGTCTGGACGCCAAACGCCGTTTGCAAAGCGAGCGGACTTTCCATGACGCTCCGCCGAAACAGCCGCCGGGTCAGTTCGATTTTCTTCGAGCAAACGATTTCCTCTTCCTTGGTGAGCAGGCCGAGGCTTGACATTTGATTGAGGTACAAACGGATCGGGTCGCTGCTCCACTTTTCGACTTCCTCTGGAAGTTTCACCACCGGTTTTTCCAGCGGCTCGGCCTCATCGGCGATGGTGGTGTCAAGGTCGTCTTCCTCCTGGAGTTTGTAAAACTCCTCGTCGGAAATCTCCTCATCGGTCAACTCGATATGCTGTTGGTCAAGCGAATCGATAAATTCCGAAAGGTACATCGAGTCGAACGAATCATCGTTCGGCATCCGCTCAATAATTTCATCAAGCGTCAGGTGTCCCTGGTTCTTCCCTTTCGTAATAAGGTCCTGAAAATCACATTCAAAAAAGTCCATCCTTGGCATAAAAAACTCCTCCTTAAGTTTTTAGTGGTTAGTGGTTAGTGATTAGTGGTTAGTGGTTAGTGGTTAGTGGTTAGTGGTTACCCACTAACTATTGCCGTCTGCTATCTAACATTTCCCGTAACATACGTTGTTTCTCCTCTTTGCTCAGCGATTCGTCTTTCAGGTCGCTCAATCCCTTGTTGGTGCGACGCTTGTGATCTCGGCGGCTGAACCCTTGTATGATTTGGGTGATTAATTGCTGCCGTTTCTCAGCGTCCATTTTGGGGCCAAGCCCTTTTTCGCTTGCCGATTCGTCCATGTCGACCAAAAGGTTCTTCACGACGGGAGCGTCAAAACGAATCAAAATCTTGCCAAAGGAACACTCCGGTTCCTCCAAAAGGGTTTCTCGCCAAAGCGATTGAATCTTTTTCGTGAGCGGAGACTGAATCCAATCGTCCGGGATCGTATTGTCCAATTCCTCAAACGTCGTCGGGTCGGCAAACCACAGTTCAAGCATTTCCCGCTCCAAAGCGTCCGGTGCCCAACCCGATTGGCTGTACGTTTCTTGGGGTATCGCCTCTTCATCGACGCTGTAATCGACGGCGTTTTTTTTGCGGTCTTTCCACTGTTTCAAGCGTTTTCGCACTTCGGTTTCCGCAATTTGAAACCGCTGGGCAAGCCTTCCAATCGTTTTTTCAAGCCGTAACTGCACCGGGTCGTCCGCTCCACCCAAATTCGTCGGAGCGGCGGCGATCAGCGAAAGCAAACTGTCCAAAGCCTTGCTTGACCCGACAATGTCTTTTTCAAGGTTTACATTCCGCGTTACGGTCCGAAACGCATGTTCCAAAGCGTCAATTCCCTGCTGACGCAACAATTCTTCAAAATGCTCTTTCCCCTGCTCCAGTAAAAAATCGCAAGGGTCCGCTCCGGCGGGGAGCGTTAAAATCGTCAAATCGGCCCCTTGAGCGACGAACAGTTCAAGGACTTCGTTCGCTCGTTTTTGACCGGCTTCGTCCCCGTCGAGAACAAGCACCATTTTTTCGGCGAACCGCTTCAAAATTTTGACATGCTCCGAACCGAGGGCGGTTCCCAATATCGCAACGGCGTCGCCGACTCCGCACTGGTGCGCCATGATCGCGTCGGTGTACCCCTCCATAATCAAGGCCCGTTTCGTCTTTTGCATTGTCAACCGGGCAATGTCCAAACCGTACAATTGTTTCGACTTGGAAAAAATCGGCGTTTCCGGCGAATTAACGTATTTGGCGGAGCTTTTCAGCGACGAATTCGGCAAAATCCGCCCGCCGAACGCAACGGTTCGATCTTGTGTGTCGCGGATCGGAAACATCAATCGTCCGCGAAACCGGTCGTAAACACGTTCCGTATTTTTTTCTTCGTCTTTGTATCTTGCCAGCACACCGGCAACTTCCAAACATTCGATCCGACGCGGCTGATTGCCGACTTTGTTCATCAACCAGCTTCCGTCGAGCGGCGAATACCCGATTCGGAAATCGCGGAGACTTTGCTCGTTGATTCCCCGTTCTTTCAGATAAATTCGTGCATGTTCCGCTTCCGCAAGTGTCAGCAGTGCTTCGTGGTACTGCTTTTGCACCCAGTCCATCGTGTTGAACAAGGTCCGCCGATCAATCGGTTGCGGTGCGTCATCAACTTCGCTCTCATGTAATTCGTCGTTAGGGTCGTCCGTTTTCTTCCGTTCGCGGCTCGTTTCCTTTCGTTCGCGTTTGGCTTTGGGAAGCTCAATTCCGGTCATATCGGCGAGGATTTCCAACGCACCTTTGAAATCGACCTTCTCCATTTGCATGATGAACGAGAAGATGTCTCCGCCGACGTTGCAGACCCAGCATCGATAGGATTGGCGTTCGGGATTCACCTGGAGACTTGGACGAGAATCGTCGTGCCAGGGGCATCGGCCGACGTAATGCCGGCCGACACGCCTCAGAGGCACAAAGCGGGAAACCAATTCGACAATATCGATTGCGTCCTTGATTTGCTCTTTGATTCGGTCGTAATCGCTATACGACACTTTTTTCTCCGCGGAAGAGAGGAAATCCATTTCTCGAACAAACCAAAAAAACGGAAAGGAGAACGAAAAATTTTTTCGGTTTGCTTTGCGAATCCGTTCGCTTTTTCGCTCAGGTGTTGCTCCGAATCAACCTTGCAACCCCCAGCAGTGGTCGGGAGTCTAAATTATTTTTAAAAATCGGTCAATAGCAAAAGATTTAAATTCAAGAAAAAAGTCAAAAAAACCGATGGGGGGCCGGTAACAGCAATCAGGGGGAAATTCATTGGAAGATTTCAAAAAAACGTAAATTCCCTGTTTGTCAAAACAAAAACTTTCGTTATAATCTCGGTTTTGGTGGGGTTTTCGTTGTATCCCCAACCGTTTGACCTCCAATTGACTGGGAAGGAAGTACGTTAGAATGGCCGGTTATAATCCATTTAGGAAATTTCGAATTTATCAAAATTACGCGCTTGCCGCTCTTGGAATTATGGCGATGATCAGTTTCGTCATTTTCCCTTCTTATTTTATGCTTCAACGTGGCGGTCGATCCAGCAGAGACGGGATTATCGCCACCTGCCGCCGCGCCGGTTATGGAAATGTCGACCAGTATCTCCTCCACAATCTGCGGGAAAATCACCAGAAACTCAGGGCCTTTTACAGCCTCCTTACCAGCTACTTGTCGCAAACGACCGCAGGTAATCCTTGGGAGTTCTACGCAAAATATCCTGCCCTTGTTCAAATTCAGCAAAATTACTCGCAGAGAATCTCGGACGAAACCCTGATTCAAAACTGGCTTTTGACCCGTTACGCTCAGGAAAAAGGGATGCTCATCTCCGATCCGTTAATCGTGAAACGACTCCAAATGATTACCGGCGGCGACATCTCCAACCAGCTTTTGGACGAAATCTGCCTACAACTCGACCTGTCGGACGGCTATCTCACCTACTTGCTCCGGGAAGAAATGTTGGCAGGTTACATAAGACAGTCGTTTTTCCTGTCCATGATCCCGACGACGCCTCTTGACCGATGGACGCTGTACCAGCGAATTTACCGTTCTTTGACCGCAGAAGTCGCGGTGATTCCCGTCGAATTGTTTCAAAAAGAGGTTAAAGAACCTTCGGAAGCGGAATTGAAAAAATTCTTTGAAGAAAACAAAAACAGGGTTTACAATCCGAACTTGCCCGATTCCGGTTTTGAAATTCCGACACGATTCGCGTTTCAGATCATCGACGCAACTCCGAGCGAACAGCTTCTCGCTTCGATTACCCGGGAAGAGATTGAAAAGTATTACGAAGAGAACAAAGCGACGCATTTTCTTCGCTCCACCGCAAGGCCGCAAGGTTCGCAAGACCAGCCGGCTTCGCTTCCTTTCGACACGTTGTTTCCCACCGTTCCCGGTGCGAATCGGCCTGGCCCGCTCCCAGGCTTGGATTCGCTCCCCGGTCCCGGTTTGAACCTCGACTTGGAAACACCGGTCGAACGGCCGCAAGAATCGGAAGGAATTGATCCAACACCGGCGGAGCAACCGAGCGATCCCCAATCCCGGCTTACGAATCCCGCGGTTTACCATTCCGTTGCTTATCGTCAGGAAGAGGAACCGACAACAGAGGAAACGCCGGCTTTGAACGAAGAAGTTCCGGAAGAAACGCCCAAGTTTGATCCGAACATTTTGTACGAGCCGCTGGAGGAGGTGGAAAACACGATTCGGCAAATACTTGCGTATCAAAAAATGGATGCGGCGGTGAAGGAAATCGAAAAGAAAATGAAGGAGTTTTACACGGCCTTCACGATTTCCAAGTCGAAAAATATGGAGCCGCTCGATTTGGCCACGCTTGCCGCCGAGTACCATCTCAATGTGATTACGGTCGAAACGCCGCTCTCCGTTTACGAGCTTCAGCAGCATGAATGTTGGCGGACGGCGGCCTATCGGTCCTGTTTGGTTAAGATGTTCAGCGAGAATTCCGCCCCCTACGAGGTCCTCATTGGTCGGCAAACTTCCCAACTGTCGTCTCCGGACGGCGGACCAATCGAGTCCATCGGTTGGGCGACGAAAAAAGAGTCCCGGCGTATCCCCGAGTTTACCGACGAAGGAATGAAAGAGCTTGTACGAGATCGTTGGCTCATGGTTCACGCAAGGGAACTGGCGGAAAAACGTGCTCAGGAATTAGCCGATTTGGCCAATCAATCGAAAGATCAATCGCTGACCGTGTCGTTGGCAGGACAGGACGTGGCCGTCGTGGAAACCGGTCCTTTCACTTGGTTTACCCGATCTTTGGCTCAGGCCGGTTACGGAAGAGCACCGCTCGTTTTCGGTGAGGTTCGTGAAGCGGGTGTCGCACTCGGAACGGCGGATTACAATAACGTTCACATCAAAGCACCGGGTGCCGGTTTTATGGAAGCGGCGTACTCGCTCCAGCCAAACGAATCCGCCGTCGCAATGAATCAGCCGAAATCGCTTGTGTTCGTGATTCGGCTCGTGGAGTCTTCACCGGACGAAGAGTCGCTTTGGCAGTTTTTCGTCAAAGAAAAGTCGGATGAGTATTTGGGGGCCGGAAAAGGGGAGTCGCTTGACGCCATGAGAACTCAATGGATCGAAGAAATCGAAAGAAACGTCGGCTTCCAATGGGTCAACCGCCCGCAATCGTTCCAAGAACGCGAAGAATAAGATTTTTCGTAATTCGTAATTCATAGTTCGTAATTCGTAATGCAGTCTTTACTTGATCTTTGTGAAAAACGAATCGGATACCGTTTTAAGGATCAGGGTTTGCTCAAAGAGGCGTTGACGCACTCTTCCGGAGCGGATACGCACTTGACGTCGAACGAGCGCATGGAGTTTCTCGGCGACGCCGTTTTCGGCTTCGTGATTTGCGAAACGCTTTTCATGCGTTTCCCGGACCTGCGGGAAGGGGACATGACGAAAATCAAATCGGCCGTCGTCAGCCGCTCCACCTGTCAGGAAATTGCCAAGCGGCTCGGAATGGAGGAATGTTTGATCGTCGGACGCGGCATGTCCAAAGGAGGCCGGGTTTCGTCGTCAATGCTCTCTAACGTCATCGAATCGTTGATTGCGGCAATCTATCTGGACGGTGGAATGAAAGCGGCCCGGGAACGGATTCAAGCGTGGTTCGAAGAGCCGATTGTTCGATTTGCCGATTCCGTCGAGCTTGACAATTACAAATCGCTCCTGCAACAGGTCGCTCAGCGGGACATGGGACACACGCCGGAATACCGTATCATGGAAGTTTGCGGCCCGGACCATAGCAAATGCTTTCGAATCGGCGTTCGGATCGGTTCGATGACGTTCCAGTCCGCTTGGGGCAACAATAAAAAGGAAGCGGAACAACGGGCGGCGGAAAACGCCCTCTACATTCTTCGCGGCGAAGAAGCTCCCTATTACGGCGGGGAATAATCCCGTCGGAGTTCGTTGAGAAGCGTTTGTTCTTCCTCGTTGCGTCCAAGTCGGCGGAGTGCTTTGGCGGCTTCCTGAAGCGACTGGGCCGAAAGCGAACGGTCTTCGGGAAAAAGAATCGGAACACGCATCCAGCAGAGAATCGCCTGTTCGTCGTTTTGCAGTTTGGCATAAGCCAGGCCGAGCACGTAATACGGCCCACCCTGAAGCGAATCCGGAAGTTTTTCCAGCGTCGATTCCCAGAGGGCGAGTTCGCTTTCCTCTTTCAATGCGGCAATTTGCACCCGACGTAATTGCATTTGGGCCAGGAGCGAAATTTTCTGCCGAACAGCACCTTCACGGTCCGTCACATTACCGGGAAACGTTAATTGCTCCAGCCGTTCCACCGCTTTACTGCGATTCGTTGCCTGCGTGCTGGAAAGCAGGATTGACGCCGCAAGCAATGACGCCGCCGGATTGTCAACGCCGCTTGGGTTCGTTTTCGGGGAAAGCCAATCCAGAGCAAGCCTTTCGTCCGGCGTAACGGCGACTGGCGTGAAGGTTCGGGACGTAAACCAGACGAGCGGGATACAATCGAAATGCGTTGAAAAGGGAGCGACACGGCAAAGCGTGAAAAATTCCTGATACGATTCCGACGACCGCTCCAACGCTCGGAGCGAGCGAACGATCATTGCCGTTGCGCGTTGTCGTTCGTCCGAACGGCTTTCCGTGTCGCGGGCTTTCCGATAAAGCTCCAGAGCCGTCTCGTATTTTCGAACCTTATAAGCCGCGTCCGCATCCGCCAACGTCGATTGTGCGTAACAGGGAGTTGCAAGTAAGAGGAGGAGAAATGTTACGAATCTCATGGTGTCCAGGAATCGGTTGTTTTACCTTTGCCATAATCAGAGCCGCGCACGTAGTAAGCGGTTTTCACGTTGACACCGGAGTAACCGCTTACTGCGTGCGCGGCTCTGATTGGGTGATCTCTTAACGGGTTCATCCGAGAAGTGCGTACCTTGTTCTGTGAATGGCGAGTATTTTAAGTTTGAAGTATTCCTGGTCTCGGAATCCGTAGGATTGGCGTTTCAAGGTTTTGATTTTGTTATTCAATCCTTCCAGTGGTCCCGTTGTGA
>CAZNVM010000310.1:0-2816 GCA_964576215.1 uncultured Planctomycetaceae bacterium | reverse complement strand
CGGAGCGGGCGATTTCATGGTACACTCTGTTTGGTCGTTTGTTGGGCAAAATGTGTTGCGATTCCGTCGCAACTTGTTCAGTAACAACATCTTACCACAAACGACCAACTTTAAAACCACCCACCCTATGAATTATTCGGGTTAGGGGCACCGATGTCAAGGCGGCGGAATTTTGGAAGTTCTCTGGAAAGTACATTGACAACACCGACATTTTCCGGGTTATCCAAGCGGTTCTTGTTCCCTGAATGTAACCGTTAAGGAAATCGGGAAATTGGAAATCGGCCACTATTTTTTGCACTCGATATCCTATTTTCTCTACGGTTTTGAGATGTGTAGCGGGGGCTTGTCGAAACGTAGGAATCTGATAAAAGGAGGGGGCTTTGGAGATCGGGGCGTGGCGCAGCCTGGTTTAGCGCGTCTGACTGGGGGTCAGAAGGTCGGAGGTTCAAATCCTCTCGCCCCGATTGGCTTTGAGCCTTGAAATTACAGCGTTTGCGGGCTGTATTGAATTTTTAGTTTTGTGTTTGTGCTTACTGGAAAACCCTTACAGTAAGGGTTATTTCCTGTAGGAGGTACGCACTATGCCAAAACTTATCAACCGCAATCCGAAATTATCGAAGCTGAAAAAGTATGCCGTTGCCTATTATCACGGCAAAATTCGCTATTTTGGTCTTCACGGCACACCGGAGACCTTAACTGCCTATAATCGCTTTTGTGCCGAGATACAAGCGAATCCCGCCGGTCTTCCGCCGAGCGAGGAGAAAAATGTTACTGTTCGTGAGCTTACCGCTACGTTTCTTGACCACACAAAAGCGAACTCTGATTCCACAAATTATTCATTTTACCGTATCATTGTTCTGGATTTCCTGCATAAACTCTACGGAGACGGCACTCCTGTGGAGGATTTTAAACCCAGTTGTCTCAAACGAGTTCGAGAAGAATTGATCCGATCCCACCGGTTTGCGAGAAAAACCCTAAGGCGGTGACAACAGACATTTACAAAATCAGAGACCTTTGAGCATGAGCACAACACAAGAAAAAAAGCAGACGTCCCAAGAAGAACGCCGGGCAATTCAACGTGAATATACCACCGCCAAACACGACCAATGGGTTTTTGACGAAACTCGGCAACGGCAACTCAAGGCCCAAACCGCCGCCGAACCACCAAGAAAGCCCAAGTGAGATGGGGTAGCGTTTTGCTACCCCTTCGGCTTATTGTACAGGTATCATTAGTAAGCCGATTTTACCGTGATAACTTCGGACGTTCGAAACCGCGACCCTCAGCCGGAACAAACCCGCTTACGGACAACAACGTTTCCGCAGTAGTTGCTTGTCTTTTTGACATGAAGCTCACCCCCGCACTTGGGACACCGGCATCGCATTTTTTTATCGGCTTCGTTACTGGTTTTCATGGCCCACCGCCAATACGACCCGGCCAAACATCTCTTTATCCTTGACCCGGAACCGTTCCAAACAAGTGCCAAACGACTCGACCTGTTCTACAGTCATGCGGTCCGGAAATAGAAAAAGCCGCATCTGTTCGGTTACGGATACGGCCTTTTTGTTGCGGGAAACGGAGGTTTATTTGAGGCGTTTGATTTGTGTCAGCGAAAGGCCAGTCGCTCTGGAGATCAGGGCTGGATCAAGACCTTCGTTTTTCAAATTCAAGGCGATTTCTGTTTTTGTGTCCATAGCTCTCTTATCCAGGGTGGAGAGATATGACCAGTATTCATGCAGGTCGTGTTCGTACCGGTTTCGTTCCTTCTCCGGCATTGCCGCAAGCTCGGTGATATGAAACGCTTTTTTAAAAACTTTTTCTTTCTTCAAAATCGCAGGAATATGCTTCAAGTCCGGCAGGTTTTTCAAAAAGTACAGCCACTTTTCCTGACGCGTTTTCAACTCCTTTTCCGTCTTGGTAAAAAGCGGCATCTGGATGTAGGTCATTTTGAGCTTTTCATAGAACAGCTTGCCGTTTTGGTCCTTGAGCTCGACTTCGCGAATCAAAAGCGGGTCAGGGTCATCCTTATCATAAATGAAATCCAGTATGCCGATAAAGTAGACGGTTTTGAGGTTGAAATCCCATTCGCCCCTCTGGCCCTGTGCGCGGATGGGGTGAGCAACATAGTAGAGGGACCGATCCCTGAAATACGATTCCTCCGCCTTTTGCATTTCGACGATGAATTTTTCCTCTTTGTCGTTCTCGCAGAAGATGTCGAAAACGGACCTCCGGTCGCTTGGAGTCGGCCCCAGTTGTTCCTTATCGCGAAATTCCAGCGTCTTGATCTGGTGTCTTTCCGGCAAAAACGTGTTCAGAAAGTCGATCAGCAGGTCCGCATTTCCTTCCTCGCCGAACAGCTTCTTAAACCCAAAATCGGTGTATGGATTGATGTATTTTGACATGGCAGGTGTCTCCTTTTTTCTTTTTATTCTAACCGAAGTTTCTGGAAAAAACAAGATGTAGCCGCTCTGATAATGGTAATATCGTCACTTCCTTTTTTTTCCTGCCAGGTCGCCCCGTTTTCATCGATTCCGTTGGGGCCAACGCTGTAGAGTTTGTACCTGTCGCTGAGTCGCTCGTACTTGAAGGAACGGTCGGTGCTCCGGGTGGTGTTACAAGGGTCATCCGGGATCGCGTCGCCGTATTTCGCTTTCAGCTCAACCCAGGTTGTCGGGTACTGGCCGTTATGTTCTTTTCGGTACATTTCCAGGTAGAACACCGCCTGTAATAAGGCCGACTTTGCCCTGAGGGCACGAAGCTGCTGTTCCAGGGAATGTGCCTTGTCGTTCCAGATGCGAATTTCCATGACCCCTCTTTT
>CAZNVM010000309.1:0-2499 GCA_964576215.1 uncultured Planctomycetaceae bacterium | reverse complement strand
GAAAAGGACTTGCAATCGTATTTCCTGATGGTAAAGTGTGTCACGATGGCCAACCAACCATCGTTACAAAATTCAAAAATACACTACCAAATGAGGAGCGAATGCAATGAAAACGAAATTCACAATCATCGAAATACCGCTACCCGGCAAGTCGGGGAAAAAGACCGAAATTGATCTTGGCTATGACCGTTGGGTCAGAGGAACCATCGGGGACTATTCCTTCAATGTGAAGGTTTTGGGTATCAAGCTGCCATCACCATTGGCCACAAGATATTCGATCCAAACACCGAAGCCGAATATGAAATTGATGAACGTTTCCTCATTCACGAGGCTCGGCGATTTGATAAGAAAACGTTCGCCGAGCTGGGACAAGAGGCCCATTCCCTCGGTATCAATAGCCTTGCTGAGGTTTGTCGCAACGCCAACGTCAAGATCGAATTGACCGAGTTTGCGGTCGCATTATTTCAGTGCCGGATGCCTGACGAAATGATTCCACCTTACGTCATCAAGGCAAGCCCGGCGAAGGATTGATACCATCGCCACATTTTTTAGCCGGGTATCGCCCGGCTTGCGGTGGTGACTGGCACACATTGTTGTTGACCGATAAATGATTGAACGTCGGTTCAAGGAGCAAAACATGAAAACAAAATCTGAAACGGACTTGCACTTTTACGACTTTGCTTTATCCGACGATTTGAACGAAAAACTCAGGAAGGCGGTGATGCTTCTTGATGAGGTGCGTTTCAAATTAGCAAGTGAAGAAGCAGAATACATGGAAAATTTCCTGAACGAATTGGATCAGGGAACGAGACGAATTCGGGATGCCATCCGGGGTCTGGATCAAGATGCCATTGTGTAAAATGGGTCTATCGCCCAAACACGGTTGCCCACAAATCGACCGTGTGCGTCGTTACGGTTCTCTTGGGCAACACGGCGTTGAAGCCAAAAAATGCCACACGAGGCCGTTTTTTCCCGCCCTGTCCACCACAATTCCGACGAAAGGTGGAAACACCTGAAATGCGGCTGGACTCTTGACTCGAAAACCTACTGTATGGCATGCGCGTTCCTTTCCACCTCGTCGCGTACTCACCTCGGCCTGGGTTTCGATGCTAACTTATTGTCAAATATCGAACGGCAATTGAAACCGTTGCCTCAGTATAGCATCTCAAAGGCATTTTGGCTACCGCAACGAGTATTTACCTCTCTCTTTCTTTTGGAATCGGGACATCATTCCATTCTCTTGAATCTCGCGGTTTAATGCGGCATTGAGCGTCGCCCAGGGTGTGGAACCAGACGGTTCCCAAAGTTTGCGTTCCACCACCAGAACGATGATCTCACGAGTCGATAAGGCCGATTGCGATTCCTGTAACACCACTGCGGCGGCATCAAGAAGCGACATGGACGCAAGCGGTTCCGGTGTGTTCGTCGCTTCAACAACCACCTTTTCTTTTTTCGGCAAGGGTTTTCTCGGTGCCGGTTCCGCCTTCGGTGGCGGAGCGGCCTGCGAACGGCGATTTGGTTTCGTCTTCTCCGCGACCGTGTGAATCTCGTCCCGATCACATCGGTGCAATAATTGCGATGCGTTTTTGATCTTGACCTTCCGACCATGTGACATCACACGTGCGGTCCAGTCGCCGCCCTGATCGCGTGACTCCAGTCGGACGCAAAGGGCACGTTTCGACAGTTGTGCCATCCAACATTGGCCAAGCTGAATCTCTTTTTTCATGGCAAACTCCTTGTTGTGGACTTTTTAGTGTTGCCTTCACCTTACCTCAAACACCCGTAAAAGCAAGCGTATGACAACAAAAACTAAAGAAAGAAAACGGCTATTGCTCAACTGCCGGGATGCCGCATACTCCTGCGGCATTGATCCGAAAACATGGCGGAACTGGCACCTTCGCGGTCTGATACCACCACCGGTTACTGTCGGCACTTCACTCTTCTGGCGGCTGGAAGAACTCGTCCAATGGATCGAAGCCGATTGCCCCAAACGTGATGAGTGGTGTTATAAATAGTTTTTGTTGATTTTACGTTTTTTGCCCCTTGTTATCAAAAGCGCATCGATTATTCTTGGTTAGAAACCACTCATACCCAAGGAGACAACCGATGCGCAAAATCGCCCATGCCCTGTTTTCGATTTTCTGGAAGCCCGAAGAGGACCAACAGCTTGCCATTGTAAGCGAACTCAAACTGTAAACGCCTTCGTTGAGAATCGCTCACCGTCGGCTTGTATTTTACCCAAATTTTCACTCGACGGGAAGCAGGAGTGCGTTCAATTTTCGGGCAACACCATTGTACTTGGTTCCGTCCGAAAACGATTTGATCCGGTCCGTAGTCAGCATGTTGCGCAAAATATCCTGCATCTGTTCCACACTCGACAGTCGAAGCACGTCGCGTCCTTTGCATAATTCTTTGGCACCAGGGCGATCCATCGCCAGGCTACGCCGTTAAGTAACTTGGCAGTCTGACTTGACTGTCAAGCGAAGTAACCCATTGTTG
>CAZNVM010000308.1:0-26560 GCA_964576215.1 uncultured Planctomycetaceae bacterium | reverse complement strand
CAGTCCGTCGACAAGTTTGTATGAGACCGTCATTTCGCGATGCTCCATTCCGGCTTTTATTCATCTCCCCCAATAAAAGCCGGAATGAAGCGAAGCGAAATGACGGTAAAATCAGTAAAAATCGTAAACTTGTCGACGGACGGACTGACTCCCGCCTTGTGAAAATCGTTAAAATTGTAAAAATAACCGTATTGGTTCCACTGCGTGAATGTTTCGCTCGGAACGCCGGTCCTTTTTTTGAGCAGCAAATCGATGTCGATTTTCAATGTAGCCACTCCTCGATATTTCACAGGCCCTTGCTTTTTGCCGGAGGAGGATCGTGTGTTGGCGAAGTCGGTCGCTGAAGCAATTGTTCAATCCGGTACGGACGAATCGGTCCGCGTCATTCCGCCGGAGGTGCAGGAAATTATCATTGATACCCTTCGCATGGTCGCGGACGGGCAGGCCGTTACCGGGATTTCGCTTCGGACCGAATTAACTCCACCACAGGCGGCGGAGTTGCTCGGAGTTTCGGAACCGTTTTTTCTCGGCTTGCTGGATTCCGGTAAAATTGCTTCTCGAAAAGTGCACGGTAAACCGTTGACACTGCTCCAGGATGTTCTCGAATACAAACAGGAACGTAAACATCGCCGACTCGAAACAGTGGACGAAATGGTGAAAGAATCACAACGGCTGGCCCTCTATTGATGCACGCTATTGATGTACGCATTCACGGCTATTTTCGACGCTTGCGTTCTTTATCCGGCCCCGCTGCGCGATCTCTTGATGTATCTGACCGGTTCCGATTTATTTCAGGCACGCTGGACAGACGAAATTCATGACGAATGGATACGAAATCTTCTGAAAAACCGGCCTGGCTTGAATCCGAAAAATTTGGAACGGACACGTAGTCTAATGGATGCTTACGTTGATGATTGCCTTGTCATTGGATATGAACCGCTTATTGAAACTCTACAACTCCCTGACCCGAAAGACCGTCATGTCCTTGCCGCCGCAATCAAAACAAGGGCTTCTTTTATTGTGACGTTTAATATCAAAGACTTTCCGTCGGCAGCCCTTGTTCCTCACGGTATCCAGGCGGTTACTCCGGACGAATTTGTTATGCGATTGATCGCCGAGGATTATCGCGAGGTTCTCAAGTTCGTCAAACGTCAACGTGAAAACATGACGCGACCAGCCAAAACGGTCGATCAATATCTGGTGACACTCGAAGCACAACGCCTTCCGAAAACCGCCATGTTTCTACGAAAACACCGGGAAGAAATTTGACCCTTACTGACCATTCACAACTCACATTGAAAATGGAGTCATAACATGGAAAACATACGACCGACGATTATTTTGGTGGACGACAATCCGGCCAATTTGGTACAGGGCAAAAACATTCTCAAGACGTTTTACAAGGTCTTTCCGGCACCGTCTGCGGCCAAACTTTTTGAGACCCTGGAGAACGTCCTCCCCGACCTGATCCTTTTGGACATCGTCATGCCGGAGATGGACGGTTTCGAGGCGATCAAAATCCTGAAAGCCGACGCTCGGTTTGCGTCAATTCCGGTCATTTTTCTCACGGCCGTAAACGATGAAAAAAGCGAGCTGGAAGGATTGGACCTCGGAGCGGTGGATTATATCTCCAAACCTTTTTCCGCTCCGCTTCTGCTGAAACGCATCGCCAACCAGCTTTTGATCGTTCGCAGCCAGGCGGCCCTGAAAGATTATGCGGAAAATCTGGAAACCAAGGTGCGGACCAAGACCGCCGAAGTGCTCAACCTTCAAAACGCCGTACTCGTTACCGTGGCGGACTTGGTGGAATTCCGCGATCAGCCCACCGGTGGACATATCACCCGCACTCAGCGTTACATGAAAGCGTTAATTGACGAACTGATCCGTCGAGGGCTTCATCAGGAAGAGATTTCCCAGTGGAATATGGATTATTTCCTGCCTTCGGTACCACTCCATGACGTGGGAAAGATCGCCATTACCGACTTAATCCTGAACAAGCCGGACAGACTTACGCCGGAGGAATTTGAGATCATGAAAACCCACGTGACGGTGGGGATCGACGCCATTGAAAAAATCATGAGCAACACGCCGGGCCACGCCTTCCTGCGTCACACCTTGTACATTGTCGGAACGCACCATGAAAAATGGGACGGCACAGGCTATCCTATGGGACTCAAGGGGAACAACATTCCCTTGGAAGGGCGGTTGATGGCGATTGCCGACGTTTACGATGCGTTGATTTCCGCACGTCCGTACAAGGAGGCGTTCAGCCACGAGGCGGCGAGTCAAATTATCGAGGACGGGGCGGGAACGCATTTCGACCCGGACCTGGTGGACGTTTTTCGCGCCGTCAAAGGCAAATTCGCCCAAATCGTGCAGGAAATCGGGAACTGACTTTGGTGTTTGTTCACTCCACAACGATTCGAAATCCAACGTCGAAAACCGGTTGGTACGGCGGATAGGAGATTCTAAAGTCGGTCGTGCAACGGTACGGTCGGTCGTGCCAAGAGCCGCCTTTGACGATTTTTTCCTTGTCGCCGCTGGAGGTGTCAAGCTCGCTTCGGGTCCACTCGGCAACGTTCCCGTGCATGTCGTAAAGACCAAACGGGTTCGGCAGGTATTGCCCCGGTTTTACGTGCAGAAAATTGCCGTCGTTGAACCGCTCGTCTTTCGGAACCCGGTCGTCAAACGGGTTCGGATTGTCAATGATCCGAACGGACGTGTAATTCATGTACGTCGTACAGGCGGCGAACTCCTTGAGCGAAATGTCTCCCATGTTCGCAAACGGTGAAAAATCGGTGTCAAGATCGCCGAACCAGAACGGCGTTTTTGCTCCGGCACCTGCCGCCTGCATCCATTGTTGTTCGGTAGGTAACTGTACGTTTTTACCGCTCTTTTTCGCAAGCCAACGGCAAAACTCGTTTGCCTGATTCCAGTTAACCCGAACGACCGGGAGTTCGTCGTCGTTGACACCATAACCCCGCCGTCCGAATTGGTAGTTGTGTCGCGATTCGATTCCGCTGTCGTGCGTCGAATCGAACTTGCGGAACTGGGCGTTCGTGATTTCGTATTCCCCGATCCAGAAATCACCGACCTTTCGCAAACGAATTTCGTGTCCGTCGCCAAGTTCAAGCACCATCGGCTCTGAAAGCGTTTTGGGAACCGAAACCGCCGGAATCTCAGGCAAAGGGGTAGGAATCATGGAAAACACCTCTTCCTGCCGCCTGCCGTCCGCATTCTGTCGTCTGCCGTCTGCCGTCTGTCGACTCTCTATCGTCTGTCGACTTTCGTAATCCACCGCAATGGCACCATACATTTCGGCGAGATCGAGACGCCGCTTCGCAATGTGGTCGAGTTGATTACCGCCGTTGATATCGGACCAGTTGCCGTGGTACGGCGTATTCATGTCGATCCAGGTGATGAGGCGGTTCCAGGAATCGACGTCCAGTTTGACGCCATAGTGTCCCGCTTTGAGAATCTGGACCAGCTCCGTCGTATTGGCCGCAAATTCCATCGGGGAAAGAAGACCGTAATCGCTTTCGATGCCGGGGCGACGCACGAACCGTTGCAAATTATCGTACCCCGGTGTCCATTTGCCCCCCCAGTGCGATCCGCAGTTGCCGGCGATGACCGAGGACCATCCGACAATTTGGCGGTCTCCACGCAAATCAAGGGCGAACGGCTTGCCATCCCGTGCGGTTCCGACGGGGCGATCCTGTACCATCGCGGTTTGCACCTCGTTTTCGTATTCGCCGTTGTGACATGAAATGCAATATTTGTCCAGTATTGGCTGTACTTGTTCCTGAAACGAAAATCCGCGAACGTTGAGCTGTTGTAAAAGACTGTTGCCGTCGGGATTGGGCGGATTGTACGGCTGAATTTCCGCGACCGGTTTTTGCATGGCGAGCGGAAGTTTCGTAAGCGATGGCGGGGTACTGTTTTGCGATTCGTGACACCCGTTGCAATGGAGGTTTTCGCCCGGCATCGCCGTCATCCAGCTTCGCATGAGTTGAAGAGCTTGCCCGTTTTTGTCGAGCGGCAATACACCAATCGGCGTGTTTGCCGGAGCACGGAAATGAACGGAACCATCCTCTTCGACCGGAACGGTTCCCAAAACGCCCCGAACGTCCCACGGACCGTCCTGGCCGACGCTTCCATAAAGCCCGCCTGCTCCATGATAAGCGAAATGATACGTGAAAACTCGTAATTCCTTGACGGTTCCCGGCGGAATGTTTTTCAATCCCGGCCCTTCGTAGATATTGGAAACGAAAATATTGGCGTCGTCCCGGTCCGGATCAATTCGGTCCGGGATGATCGGCGGTCGTTTCGTAACCTTCAGTGGTGTCGGCTCGACGAGTGCGTTGTCCGGGAGTTCCTTGAGCAAAATCATGTTGTCGAATACATCGACGAAATAGATACCGAAATTCGATTGCGGTGTCAACTTGGCGGAAACGAGGAAGTATTTTTCCGACAGCGGGGCAGGGTGTACGAATTTCGGCCAGGCATTTCGGGTCAAACCGTCAACGACTTTCGCCTCGACTCTCTTGCCGTAACCGGGAATCCTTTGGACTGCTCCGTCCGCTTCGGACCGCGAGATTGCCGGGTCGAAGATCACGAGTTCCCCCATCTGGCCGAAATCGTGATGTCCTGTAACGACACCGATCACCTTCGTCGGATGGTTTGGAATCGCTTTGGCATAAAAGATCGAATTCGGCCAATAACTGTTGCTTCCGTAATACTCCAGTTGCGACGTTCCGTCCGGATTGCAGTGAAACAGAAGCCGCGAGTTCGAATGCGGAATATCAATGTATTCCCAGCGGGTGTACAAAATTCGTCCGTCGTTTTTCACCGTCGGGTTCCAGTTGTGTTCCTGATCGAACGCAAGTTGGCGGACGGTTCCCGACTGCGGATCAAGCAAAAACAGGTTGGCAACGTGCGACGATCCGGCAACGCAAGGCACGCCGACCATCGCCGCCGTACAGGTGAGCATTACACGACCGTCCGGCAAGTAACAGGAGTCGTAAAAGTCAACGTCTTTGTCGCCGTGCGTGAGTTGCGTAATCTCTTTTCCCTTGATTTCAAACAGATGCCAGCGGTCGTTGTCGCCGACGGCGGAAAACATGAGCCGGCTTGCGTCAAAGTCAAGACACAGGTGATTGACAAGTGTGTCACGGTCCGGCTTGTAATATGGTGTCAACTCGTTTTCCGGCATTTTGGCGTCGAGGAGCATGATTTCGTCGTCGTACCCGCTTTTCGGGAGCGAGGAATTGCTTTCCCAGTTTGCGACAAATCCGAGAGCCGGGCCTTTGTTGTGACGCCGCACCAGCAAAATCCGGTCGAAGTCGATCACCGGGTTATTTTTGTACACCGCTTCGAATCGGAGTTTTTCCAGTTCCTGCTTTGCCGTTTCGGAGTCCAATTTCGCAAGTTCGTCAAGTTGGCGCAGATATTCCTGCCCGCCGGGATATTTCTCGCCACAGGTTTCGATCAGATCGAGAATTGCCCGACGAATGGCGTCCACGTTCGGTTCGGCAGCGGTGAAATTCGCTTCGCCTTGATCCTGCTGCTCGATTTTCGGCAATTTTTTCGCTTTGGGTCGCTCCAACACCCAACCGTCGGGAAAAGATTGGTCGCTTTCGAATTTCAATTTTGCGATGTGCGGCGGCGGATGGGGTTCGCATCGAAATTGAATCGTATGCAATCCCGCGTTGGGAATCGGCAGTTCCAGCGGTGTTTCCCAGACGCCGTCGATGGAGTTCCAGGTCGGCGTTTGTTTTTCCGTACAGAATTTTCCGAGCGATTTTCCATCCAGAAGAACTTCGACGGGCCGAATTTCGATTTGGGCGACGAGTAGGGAAAACCGGTACGTTCCGGCAACGGGAAACGGAATATCGAATTCGACGACCGACGGCGGACCGCCGCCGTTGGCGATGATCGGCGGGCCGCCACCGGTGTACTGATCGGTATACACGGCGAAATTCCCCCGGTCGAACGCCCAAGCGTCGATTTCGAACGTGCTTTCCGCCGCCGAAGCCGAAGTTGATAAAACAAGAAAAAGTAACAGAAAAATACGTGTCATGTTTTAGGGAATGGAAAAGTTTTTGCCCGAATGTTGAACCCCTAACCGTTACGGCATTTTGTTAACGGAGTAATGGACACAGCCCCAGGGTTTTGGCTTCATAAAAAATAAAAAATGAGAAATGAAAAATAAAAAATGAGAAAACAGTTAGCGACGTGGGCTTGCCCCGCGCTGGGGTGTGGTAAACTCAACACTGGGAACAGCGCGGGGCAAGCCCACGCCGCTAACGGGGTTCGATCATCTCCAAAAACTCTTCTTCCGTAACCACCCGTACGCCGAGTTTTTTGGCTTTTTCGAGCTTACTACCGGCGTCGGTGCCGACGAGGACAAGCGAGGTTTTGCTGGAAACGCTTGACGAACATTTTCCGCCCAGTTGCTCAATAAACTCCTCAATTTCGTGACGTTTAAACCGCTGCAAAGTTCCGGTAACAACAATCGTTTGAGCGGAGAGCGGGGAATGAGAAGTGGGGAGTGATTCTTCGAACAACGAATTTTTCTCGTAATTCGTAATTCGTAATTCGTAATTCTTACTCAGTAATTCGTAATTCGTAATTAGTAATTCGTTCCGTTCCTCGTGGAAGAAATCATACACGCTCCTGGCAATAATCGGACCGATTTCGTCGATATTGCTCAATTCTTCCACAGACGCCAACTTTAATTCGGAAAATGATGCGAATCGAGCGGCAAGGATTTTAGCGGTCTTGCTTCCGACGTGCCGGATGCTTAGCGCAACGAGAATTTTGGAAAACGGGTTGCTTTTGCTTTTTTCGATCTGCTCAAGGAGTTTCTCGGCGGATTTTTGGCCCATTCGCTCCAGCTTCATCACGTCCTCAACCCGAAGCCGGTAAAGATCGACAAACGACTGGACCAAGCCGGAATCGACCAACTGGTCGATCAGCTTGTCGCCGAGGCCCTGGATGTCCATCGCTCCACGAGAAGCGAAAAACCGTATCCGCTCCTTCACCTGTGCCGGGCAAGCCGGGTTTGCACACCGAATATAAACGCCCCCTTCGTCTTTGGTCAGGGCCGTTTGGCACTCCGGGCATTGCGTCGGGAACACAAACGGCGGCAATTCACCGGTGCGCAGGTGCTTTTCGACCCTGACGATGTGCGGGATGATTTTGCCTGCTTTTTCAACGACAACGGTGTCACCGACCCGAATATCTTTCCGTTCGATTTCCTCGGCGTTGTGCAAACTCGCTCGTGACACCGTTGTTCCGGCGATTTCGACCGGTTCCAGCTCGGCGACCGGCGTAATCGTCCCCGTTTTGCCGACCTGAACGCGGATTTCTCGGAGCTGCGTCGTCGCTTCGTACTTTTCAAACTTGAATGCGATGATCCACCGGGGCGATTTTGACGTGGTGCCAAGCGTTTGCCGCTGCGTGAAATCGTTCACCTTGAGCACCAGACCGTCGATCTCAAAATCAAGGTCGGCCAGGGTCGTGTTTTCTTCCGACAGGAACGATTCGCAATACCGGACCGCTTCTTCAAAGGTCGGGAAAAACTGCACAAGCGGTGCGACCGGAAGGCCCCAGCGTTTGACTTGCTCCAGAAACGCGGCGTGATTGCCCACCGTCAAGCCCTCGCAATCGCCGACGCTGTGTACGAAAAACCGGAGCCGTCGCTTTTCGCAAATCGCCGGGTCAAGCAACCGAATGCTTCCGGCGGTAACATTCCGGGTATTGGCGTAAACCGCTTCGCCGCTTTGACGCTGGGTTTCGTTTAACAACACGAGATCGGCGTTGGTCATGTAAACCTCGCCGCGAACCTCAAGACGGGCAGGCAAGATGCCTGCGGTTCCAGGTGTCAGTTTGAGCGGAACATCCTTGATCGTTCGAATATTGTGCGTAATATCGTCGCCGATCAAACCGTCTCCCCGGGTCAACGCCTGAACGAGAATTCCGTCTTCGTAAAGAATGGATGCCGCAACGCCGTCGATTTTCAGCTCGACGCTCCAAGAAACCGGAGCATCACCAAGCACTTTTGCAACGCGGTTTCCGAAATCACGGAGTTCGCCGATGTTGTAACTGTTCTCAATCGAGAGCATCGGCGTTCGGTGCGGCACGGACACCAGTTCACGGATCGGTTCGCCGCCGACCCGTTGCGTCGGGGAATCCGGCGTGATGCAGTCCGGGTGTTGCGTCTCCAACTGCCGAAGCCGTTGCATAAGCCGGTCGTACTCCAGATCGGAGATGATCGGGGTTCCTTCCACGTAATAGAGCCGGTCGTGTTTACGAATTTCCTCGCGGAGTTGGGTAATCTCGGTAAGCATGGAAGCATTGTACCGCAGGAGGGGGGAAATTGGGAGTAGGAGGATGTAGCAATCGACGGCCAAATTTGATATACTTCCTTCGCGTTTGTTTTCATTTTTTCCCCTTACCCCATTCTGACATGCAAAGACGAAATTTTTTGAAAAACTCGATTGGAACCGTTGCGGCCCTATCCCTGCTGGGACGGAACGTTTCCGCAGCAACTGAAGCAGACCGGCTTCACATTACGTTGAACCAATACACCGTTGCGAACTATTACGGACGGGACGGCGTTGATTTTGTCCAAAACCTTGACCGGTGTCTGGCCGAAATGAAATCGGTCGGAGCCGATGGTTTGGAAGCAATGATTCACACCGCCGCAGACAGCGAAAAGTATGGTAGTGCCTTGAAAAAGCAAGACATGGAATTGCGTTCGATCTACATGAGCGTGAATCTCCACGACAAAAACGTGTGCGATTCGGAAATCGAACGAGTGCTGACCTCCGTGAAAAAAGCGATGGAATACGGTCTGAAAGTCATCGTCATCAACCCGGCCGTGAAAGAAGGGAAAACGGACGCCGAACTGATTTTGCAATCGCAAAACTTCGACAAAGCCGGCGAGGAAATCCGCAAGCTCGGCGCGAAGCTGACATTCCACTATCACACGACGGAACTCCTGTTTGCCGGGCGGGAATTTCACCATTTACTTTGCGGAACGAAACCGGAAAATCTGGGACTTTGCTTTGACGTTCACTGGTCGTTCCGTGCATCGGGCAATTCGGCGGTTGCCGCTTACGATCACGCCCGGCTTTACGGGGACCGGGTGGTCGAATTTCATTTGCGGCAATCGAAGGACGGCGTTTGGACCGAACTGTTCGGCGACGGCGACATCGATTACCAATGGGTCGCCGATCACGTTGCGAAGTTCGGTAAAAAACCGCACATCGTGCTCGAACAAGCCGCCGAAAAAGAGACGCCCAACACCATGAAAGCCGCCGAAGTTTTCAAAATCAGCATGGAAACGACCCGAAAAATGTTTGACGCTTATCGGTAGTGAGGAACCGTCAAGAATTAAGGTTGTTTTGTTCGGAAAAATAAGGAATAAGGTAAGGCTTTCGCCAGAAAGTTTTACGTAAATATTTCGGTTGGATGCGAATACTCAAGCGTTCAAACAACGGCGTTTGGCGTGATTGCACTGTGCCGTCAATGCCAATTTCCGTACTTAATTACGTTTTATTTTCTGGCGAAAGCCTAAAAACAAGGTTCCTTTGCCGATAAGCAACGTTGTTTAACGATCCCGAACATTACCTAGTGGTGCGTCAAGCCTAAAATTTGAAGTTGACTGGAATTGTAATTATCTCAAACCGTAAACAGATGGTAACTCAAAACAGTCAAGGGCATCGGGAATCGGGCATCGGGCATGGGTGATAAGTGAAAAACTTCCTCCAATTTCCGATTCCCGATTCCCGATGCCCGATTCCCTTAAATTTCAACACCTTTTCCAGTTTCATTACCATTTCGTTTACACTTTGAGTAATTATTAAAAGTATTTTGAACAAAACCTTAAAATACCGGAATTGCCACTTTTTTAGTCAACTTCAAAATTTAGTGTTGACGGACCACTAGAATCACAGCTACACCCCTAAAAATTCCCAAACTACAGTTCCGTTAGAAAGAAATTTCGGAATTTGATCGGTCCACCTTCGGATTGGAGGCCGACTTCCCCCGGCGTGGTTTCCGCCTGATTGGTCCAATTGACGATTTTTCCGTTGACCGAAACCACAATCAGACTGTCCACGACCAAAATTTCCACAAGGTTCCACTGACCCGGCTGCTTCTCGGCCCCTTCGATTTTTTTGACGCCGCAAATCGGTCCGATTTCGTGGTTGGGATTGTCGGTATGCCGGTCTTTCGGTCCGTCAATTCTCATGCCGTGAAATCCCCAAAGATCGCCGGCGTTGCCGTGCTGAAGCTGCGTTTCAAAACCGCGAGGCAAAAAACTCTCTTTCGGCTGTGCGTTGATTCGCAGAAACACGCCGCTGTTGGTCGGCTCAACCCCTTCCGGCCAAACATATTCAAGAGAAATTTTGTAGTTCTTGTAAATCGACGGAGTCGCCAAGTATCCAAACGGCTTGCCCGTGCAGGACAAAACGCCATCGTCGCTGAACGAAAAGACGTCTTCGACTTTCACGTCTTTTTCGACGCACCAAAAATCCCATTTGGCTAAATCGCGTTGAGCAAAAAGGTTCTTCGGCTGAGGTTTTTCCTGAGCTCGCGAAAACGACACGCAAAAAACGGTGAAACAGGCAACGACGATCAAAAGTGTTTGTTTTTTCATAAAAATCAATCTTTCAATTCAAAAGTAAACAGTTCCAAAACACGACCCGCATTATAGTCGAAAAAAAACGGATTGTAAACTCAACGTGTAAACGGGTTCCCTTGATTTTCGGCTGATATTTTTGTATAAAGGCACCAAAGTGTAAACGAAATGGTAACGAAATGGTAACGAAATGGTATTGAAACGAGAAAGCGGGGGAGCGGCAAGGCGGACGGGGGATGACTCCCTGGCAATTATTCAAAGTGTAAACGGATTGGTTATGAGGCCGGAAAAAGTGTTGAAATTTAAGGGCATCGGGCATCGGGCATAGAATTTTGACTTGTTAGACTCTCTTCCATCGCTAAGGGAATAAGGTTAATCCATCGGTCATTCTAACGTTTTTGATGATCGCATAAATTGGACAGTACAGCTTTCTCATTTTCCATCTCCCCCTTGATTTTCGACGGGTTGTACCTTACCTTGGGGCTTTGGTAATTATGCGACGGTGCAATGTGCCAGTTGTACTCTCGTTTCAGATTCGGTTCAAATCAAAATTTCACAAGGAGATTTTACATGTCAATTGTTATCGACCAGGAAAAATGCACCGGTTGTGGAGAATGTGTCGTTGCGTGCCCATTGGAAGCGATCTCAATGAAAAACGATAAAGCGCAAGTCGATCCGGACACGTGCGGCGGTTGCGGTGCTTGCGTCGATGTTTGCCCGGCTGGCGCGATTTCGCTGGAATAAAAGAACCCCCTGTCTCCATGATGACCGCCTTTTCTTCGCTTGCAACCACCGAACGGTTTGACGCTTCAACGCATACGGACCGGATGACCCGGCTTGACAGCGTTGTGAGCGAAAAGGCGGTGATCGTCGGCGTTTACCTCGAAGGAGAAGGAAAAGCGAAGAACCCGCTCAGTGAACTTCGCGCTCTTGCGGAAGCGGCGGGAACCTCCGTCGTCGGAGAGCTTATCCAAAGACGCCGCAAGCCGGAAGGAGCGACCTATCTCGGTTCCGGTAAGGTCGAACAACTCAAAGAGCTTATTCAAGCGTCCGACGCCAACGTTGTGATCTTCGACAACGATCTCGGCCCGGCACAAACGAAAAATCTTGAGGAGATACTGAAGGTCAAAGTGCTTGACCGGACCGAGCTGATTCTCGACATTTTTGCGTCCCGGGCGCAGTCGAAAGAAGCAAGACTCGCGGTGGAGCTGGCCCAGTTGGAATACTCGTTGCCGCGACTTCGCAAAATGTGGACGCATTTGGAACGTCAGGCGGTCGGCGGAGTGGGACTACGTGGGCCGGGCGAAAAACAGCTTGAAGTGGACCGTCGGCTTGCGCAAAAGCGGATCATTGACCTCAAAGATCAACTCAAGCAGATTCATGCGCGAAGAGAACGGGAAGTTGCCGCCCGGAAAAAAATGAGCATGATTTGTCTCGTCGGATACACCAACGCCGGAAAAAGTACGCTTCTGAACAAATTGACGGAATCGGACGTGTATGTCAAGGATCAGCTTTTCGCAACACTGGACACGAGAACACGCCGTTGGACCGTACCGGGCTGGGGGACGGTTTTGCTCAGCGATACGGTCGGGTTCGTTCGGGATTTGCCGACGCATTTGGTCGCCTCATTTCGTGCAACGCTGGAAGAAGCGAACCAGGCTGACCTGCTCATTCACGTTGCCGACGCAAGTTCGCCGGAATTTGCCGCCCAGATTACGTCGGTCAACCAGGTTCTTGCAAGTATCGGGTTGCAAGAAAAAGACGTGTTGCTTGTCTTGAATAAAACCGACGCACTGGAGTCGCCCGAAAAAATTGATACGCTTTTATCGCAGTATCCGAGTGCGATTCCGGTCAGTGCGGTCAACGGCGACGGACTCGATAAACTGACCCGGGCTGTGTTCGATTTCGTGGAGCAAGGGTTCGTCGATCTTCGGGTCGAGATTCCGATAGAAAACGGCAGAATCCCGGCGTTTCTGGCCAAGGAAGGGGAAATCGCGGCACGGGAATACGACAATACACGGGCCGTGATCCACTGCCGGGTTCCGCGATACGTTCTTGGGCAACTCCAACGGGAGAAAGACGTCAAGGTTGAGTTTTAAAATCGCAACCGCATTACCGTACTCAAACCGTAAACAAATGGTGACTCAAAACAGTCAAGGGCATCGGGAATCGGGCATCGGGAATAGGTGATAAGTGAAAAACTTCCTCCAATTTCCGATTCCCGATTCCCGATGCCCTTAAATTTCAACACTTTTTCCAGTTTCATTACCATTTCGTTTACACTTTGAGTACCGTATTTTGTACGTGCCCGCCGGGAACGTGAGTTGATCCGGTTGCTCCGTTTTCGGTTGCCATTGATACTCAAACCGTAAACAAATGGTGACTCAAAACAGTCATAGGGCATAGGGCATAGGGCATCGGAAAAGCAGTAGTATTTTCCACCTTTTCCTCGTCGATGGATGAGGGTCGAACAAGTCATAATTCTATGCCCGATGCCCTATGCCCTTAAATTCAACACCTTTTCCGGCCTCAAAACCAATCCGTTTACACTTTGAGTTCCTTATTTCCCATGCGATTATCGGTCATTTTAACGTTCCTGCTTTTCATAACGTCGTTTTTGGGTCAGGCGTCGGAGATTTCCGATTGGATTCGGCAGCTTGGCAATGACGAGTACCGTCTACGGGAGGAAGCGTCCGAGAACCTGCGAAAAGCCGGGTTTCGGGCAGTTTCAGAATTGCAAAGGGCGACCAAAGACGCCGATGTGGAAATTTCCGAACGGGCCAGGGAATTGCTCCGGCTGGTCGAAATGAGCTGGGTCGATCGGCGCGACCCACCGCAAGTTCGGGAATGGATGCTCCAGTATTCCAATGCGGAAACGATTCCGGAAAAATTCACAATACTGAACACCCTCTCCGATTGGTCCGGGCACGGTCAATACGGTCTTCGTAACGGAGAGGCCATTGGAGCGTTTTGCCGCGTCTTGCGCTACGAACAGGAACCAATTGTGCGAGCCGAAGCGGCCAGAGAAATCATCGCCGTTCCGCCGGTTCGATTTGAATTCCGTCAAAAATGGTTCCAAACCGTCCAAAAAACGTTAACCGAACCGGGCGACGATTTCCTTTTGCAAACGGTCCTCCGGTTTGCCGATGTTTGGGAAGCGGTCATGGAATACCGCGACCAAACGTTGTTCGTCGAAAATCCGCAACCGGCGTCGGAAGAATTGAAGCAACAGGTCCGTGAAATCACGCAAACCGTTCTTGCGTTTCGTAACAATTCGGAATATTACGAAGGTCGCCGGGGGACCGATACAGACATCCTGCTTTTCTATGCCCTTGCGGAATTGCAGGAGATCGTCGGCCTTCAGGAGGAATTGAACGAATCGTTGTTGCAGGCGATGGAGACACATCCCATTATTTCGGAGGAGAGCTTTGATTTTTTCTACATGCCGCACCATATTGCAGCGAAATACTTGTCGCAACGGTATTTGCATCGATGGGCGAAAAAGGAATTTTTGATGGTTGCGAAAAAGGATACCCAGTTGAAGACGGATGCAATTTTTTCGGCGGCGATGCAATCGATTTATCTCGACGAAAAGGAAGAGGCGGCGGAACTTTTTGATGGTGTCATCCAGGCGATTTCGGAACCGCTCAACAGGGAGAACGATGGGTTTTCGGAAAGCACGAATTTGATCCAGGCGATGTATAAGCACGTTTTGGCCGAACTTGCCGTCGAGCGAGGTGAAATTGCGGAGGCGAAAAAACTGCTCGACGAGGCGATTCTGATTCAACCGGAGGAAGTCGATTGCCTGATTTTGCGTTATCGTATTGGAAACGATGATCCTCCGTACAAAGAGGTTACGGACAAACATATCAAACAATTGATTGCCAACGCCAAACGGAATATGAGCGGCTATAGGAATAGGGGGGAACAGGTCGAAGAGTATTCGGAACCGTTCAACCGGACGGCCTGGCTTTTGGCGAACACGGACGGCGATTACGAATTGGCACTCAACGCCGCGAAAAAGGCGGTCTATTTCGCGCCGAACAATCCGGCGATCCTCGACACGCTTGCTCACGTGTACGCTCTCGGAAAAGAGTACGATAAAGCGGTGGAAACGCAAAAGCAAGTGGTCCGGTACTCGCCCCACGCCGTGATCTTCCGCAACGCTTTGAAAAAATTCGAAGAACTCGCGGTAAATGACAGCCGGGAACGCGACGAAGTGAAGTAAGGGAGTGGCCGTGTTTAGGTAACGTCCGACTCATTTTGTAGGGTTGACCACTGGAAACAAAACCTTAAGGTGGGAGTGATTCTTGCTTCAATTTTAAGGCTTTCAAAACCCGTTCGGAGGTAATATCCATGATCCTATCGTCAAAAATGAGGAAATCTGCATCAATCTTGACGGACAATAACCAATTGCATAAAATAAGGCAAACTCGAAAATTCACTCTCCCGACGGGCGGGGGGGTTAGAGAACAGGTCTAATATCGAAAGGAAATTTTATGACGAAAACGCTTAATGTCGGTATGCTCGGTTGCGGCTTCATGGGACGAACCCATTCAAACGCCTATGGTCAGGTCGCTCACTTTTTTGATGTCCCTTACAAACCGGTGCTCAAAGTCTGCTACGGTCGGGAAGAAGATAGGAACGCTTTGAAAAAATTCCAGAAAATGTGGGGATACGAGGAAATCGAGACCGATTGGGAAAAATTGATCAAACGAAAAGATATTGATATCGTCGATATTTGCGCTCCGAATTTTCTTCACAAGGATATGGTCATCGCCGCCGCCAAAGCGGGCAAAATGATTGTCTGCGAAAAACCGCTCGCAATGAACCTCGCCGAGGCGGAAGAAATGGTGAAAGCGGTCGAAAAAGCGGGCGTTGCAAACATGGTGTCGTTCAACTACCGCCGTGTTCCCGCGATTTCCCTGTTCAAACAGATTATCGACGAAGGTCGTGTCGGACGTCCGTTCCATTATCGGGCAACGTACAACCAGGACTACACGATCAGCGAAAAGGTCCCCGCCGGCGGCGCGGCCCTTTGGCGTTTGTCCGCGAAAATTGCCGGGAGTGGTGTTACGGGCGACTTGCTTGCCCATTCCATCGACACGGCGGAGTGGCTCAACGGACCGATCAAAAAAGTAACCGCGTACACGGAAATCTTCATCAAGGAGCGAAAGAACGCGGAAACCGGCAAGATGGAAAAAATCACCATCGACGACGCCTGCATGTTCCTGGCCGTGTTTGCCAACGGTTCCATCGGAACATTCGAGTCCACCCGATATGCCCGGGGACGCAAGAATTACAGCTCCATGGAGATCAACGGCGAACTCGGTGCGGTTTTCTTCAATCTCGAAGAACCGGACTACCTGGAGTTCTTCCGCTATGCCGACCCGAAGACCGGTACGAAAATCGAAGACCACCTGACCGGTTGGCAACGGATTCTTGTAACCAACAGCGAGCATCCGTACATGAAGAACTACTGGGTACCCGGCACGACGATTGGGTACGAGCACACGTTCATCAACGGCTTGGCCGATTTCCTGCTCAGCCTTGACGGCGGCCCGAAATTTGAACCGTCGATGCGAACCGCCATGCGAACACAAAAGGTCTGCGACGCCGTCCTCAAAAGTGCCAAAGAAGGACGCTGGATCGAGATTTGAGGGAAAGCCGCAGAGCCGGAACCACAGGTCCCGGCTCTGATTCCTGTTTACCATTCCGTCCCTTCTTCCTGAACAGGAAGTTTTGCCAGGTGCCGTCGATCTATGAGCCATGAATCGTCTCAACATAGCGTCTTGTCGAATCCCACTCATCCGAACAGTTCGGTTTCGATTTTGATCGATCAACTCTGCGATGAGTTCGAGAAATCGTGGAAAACGCCCCACCCAATCTCGATGGAGCAGCAATTAAGCAAAGTATCGCCCAAGAATCGGTCCACGCTCTTTCGGGAATTGCTTGAAATTGAAGTCGAACTCCGTGTTGCCCAAAACGAGAAATTTTACGTTGAGGAATACCTCGAACGCTTTCCCTTGGAATCGAAGTTGATCTACCCGATCTTCCAAAAAACCGTCTCTCGTAAAAAACTCGGTGATTACGAGCTTCTCGACGAAATCGGACGCGGCGGTATGGGAATTGTCTATCGCGGTCGTCAAATTTTTCTCGATCAAACCGTCGCAATCAAAGTTCTCTCGCAACATTACCATTCCGACGCTCATGTCGTGTCGCGGTTCCGCCGGGAAATGCGTATGATCGGCGGTTTACATCACCCGAACATCGTTCAAGCCCTCAACGCCGGAGAATCCAGTGGAACACTTTACCTCGCAATGGAGTACGTCGATGGGTACAATTTGCACGTTTTGGTCAAAAAGACGGGAGAGAAAGAAAAATTACGAATTACGAATTGCGAATTACGAGATGAGGAAGCGTTACAACCTTGTTTTTCGACCATTCCCATTGGAGCGGCGGCGGAAGTGATTCGGCAAGCGGCGTTCGGATTGGAGCACGCTTGCGAACAAGGACTCGTTCACCGGGACCTCAAACCGGCGAATTTGATGATTACGAAAACCGGCGTCGTCAAGATTCTCGATCTCGGCCTGGGCAAATTCCGTGCGGAAAACCGGCTTAACGAATCTTTGGAACCGGCTTTGACCCAATTTGGGGCAACGATGGGGACCGTCGATTACATGGCTCCGGAGCAATGGGAAAACGCAACCGATGTTGATATTCGCGCCGATATTTACAGCCTGGGGTGTACGCTTTTCTTCATGCTGACCGGAATCGCTCCGCTCGACGCCGAAGGTTCAATGTCGCAACGCCAAAAACTCCTCGCCCGTTTGGAAGGAAGCGTTCCGGACATCGAAAAATTTCGGCCCGATTGTCCGCCGGAACTGGTGGAAGTCTTGAAAAAAATGGTTGCCGGAAAACCGGCGGATCGGTATCAAACGCCGACGGAACTTCTTGAAGCGATTACGCCGCTTGCCGATTTCAACGAGCTGAAATCGGTGCTCCTGACGGTTCCGGTCGCTTTCGAATCGGACAAGGAATCGACGCCTGCTTTCCGAACCGGTCACGAAGACACGGTTCACGGCAATGATTGGTCCGCCTATTCGGAACAAAGTCAAAGAACGACGAGGAGTAATCGCGGGATTTATCAGTCGTTTCACGTCTTGTCCCCTTCATTTTGGTACGGATACAAACCCGCTCTGTTGATTTTCCTTTGCGCATTGGTCTGTTTTCTTGTTTTTCGTACCTTCAACGAGCCGGTGAAAGAACCGTTGTCCGTCGATTCGGATTCGAAACCACCGATGGTTCTCCCGATCCAAACACCGAAAAAAGTTACGGAAATTCCGAATTTTGAGGAAATCACCGGCGATCTTGTGCAACTTCCCGGTCTCGGCGGTCAATGGTGGTTCGTCGAAATGCCCTGGTATTTGCCGTTCGTACGGGAAGCTGTTCCCGATGCGCTGCGGCACGGGCAAAACGAATGGATTTCCGCGACACCACTCCCCTATTTGGACCCGAATGTCGGCCAAGCCAGGGAGTTCCTTTGGGAGTGGGTTAATCGTACCGCAAAAGAGTTCCCTTCTTACAAAAAAACGTTGATCGAACAGGTTTATCAGGCGTTCGACAAACGTTTGGAGAAAGAGGAAATGGTTCAGGTTCTTCGACATCTGCTCATGGATTACAACGCGGCGATTTCACTACTGCCGGAAACCGAACTTGCCGCGAGCGACTATCATACGATTGCGCTTCTCCAGCACCGTATCGCGCAACAGGCGAGCGACCAAACGCTTGCCCTGGAAGCGAGGAATTCGTACAAAACCGCTCTTGAGAAATACTCGCAAACCGCCGAGAGCGGCGACGGCGAAAAAAGTCAAATTGCCCGGCAACTCCGGATGGTCTGCTTATCGGACCACGCCCGGCTTTCGTTTTGGATCGATAATGATTTTGCCGCGTTTGAAAAAGAAGCTGAAACAATCCTTGCACTCGAAGACGTGAGACGGACCGATCTGTTTCTGATCGAATTTTTTACGGCTTACGGCGATTATTGTACCGCTGCAAGTAAAAACAACGATTTGCTTTTTGAAAAGGCGAACGAAATTTTAAGCGATTCGAAGATTGCCGCGTTGGACCATCCGCTTCGGGCTTACATCAGCGAACGCTTTGCCTGGAGTTTGATCGATCAATGCAAATTCAAGGAAGCGGAAGAGCAGTTTTCCGAAGCTCTCCGTTTTCGCAAGAACAATTTTGAACGTAGCCGTAATCCGTTGGCGGAGATTTACGTTTTTCACAACCAGCACGGGCTGGCAATTTGCAGGCGATACCTCGGTGATACCGAAGGCGCGAAAACGATGTTTGCGGAAGTTGCCCAAAAAGTTGAGGCCGCTCTCAAGCCAACCGATTTTCAGGAGCCGTCGCAACAGCGTTATTTCAGCAGTTTGAACGAGAGGCTCAGCAACACGCTGGAACGGTACGGCGATTGCGTGCTTTACGGCGGAGCAGCGTCGTTCGGGACGCCGTATTCACGGATTTCGCCGTCCGACATGAAGTTGGCTGCCGACTTGTACGAGCGTTCCCGAAGTCAGGCGGTCAACAAGGCCGTGTGGTACGTGATGAGTTGCAAAGCGGCCATTGTCAAATCGATGAGCGGTGCCGTGGACGATGCGAAAACGATCCTGGACGAATTGACGACCCAGGCACCGGGAATCGCGTTCGGTTCCGATCAGCATCGGGCAACGATGATGCGGCAAGTTGCGGATTACGTTTATCTGCTCAAACGGGGGGAACAGGAGAAAGACGCGGTGAAAATCGCCGAAGGTTTGGATTTGTTGCGGCGTTTCCTGTTGCGATTCGATTCGGAAACTTCCAGCGGATCCCGTTATCGTCGTGAACCGCTGGAACTTCAACTGTTTTGCGTGGAAGTGCTCATCACGTCGAAGTTGAGCGAAGGAAACATCAGTGCGGCCCGGACGGAGGTTGCCAACTTGGAACCGCTTCTTTTGCCGTTTGTTTCCTTGGGAAGCACCAGACCGTTTTTCTATCCGTTTTATGATTTGGCGATTCAGTGTTTTGCCGAGCCGGATGAACGGACGATTATCAATCAACTCCGGTTTATCCGCCAATCCCGATTATGGCAGGAGGACGCCGCCGTTACGGAGGAACGAGAAACGTTTTACTTTTATTTCTCTCCGCAGGGAGGGTTTGCGATTTTCGCTCCGACGGACAAGGCGAAGCCGACGTTACGTTTTACGATTCCGTACACCAGGCAGGAGGTTAAGGAAGCCGCGGGCTCCGGGAAAAAACTAACGCTTCCCGTTGAACTTGCCGATCTCATTCTTGCCGAACGATCCGAGGGACGCGATCCCGTCATCTCGTTCAGCGATCTTCCCTGTTGGTTCCGAAAGAGCGACGCCCTCCAGGACGCCGATTGGCCGTTCGACGTCCCGATTCCTACAACATCAATAAATTGACAAACGAACCACACCCAATCAGAGCCGCGCACGGAGTAAGCGGTTTTCACGTTACCACCGGGGGCACCTTTTCTGGCCAACCGGAGCCGAAGCCGGACGAAGGGACAAGTTTACCGGCCTTGGGCGTTTAATCTTGTACGATATTCTCTTGCCTCTTCGATATCTTCCGGCGTTGTATTCTCGCTGACGTTGTCGCGGAGCTTCATGTCAGGTCGGTCTTGACGTAGCTTTTCCACCCCTTCGAGCGTCGTTTCGGTTTTCGTAACGGTCGCTTCCTTGAGCGACGAAAGTTGCGCCAGTCCGGCCAGCCCGGCATCCGTGATCGCGGTTCCTCCCAGATGCAACCATGCCAGTTTGCTCAATGGCACCAGCTTTGCAAGCCCCTCATCGGTGATTGGACATTTATCGAGGTTGAGCCATTCGATGGTTGCCGGGAAAAAATCAAGCCCGGCATCGGTCACGAAAGTCAGGTAAAGATTCAAGCGTTTCAACCGGGACAACTCCGCCAACTCTTTGACACCACCGTCGCTGATGACCGTTTGACTTACATCAATATCTTCGAGCTGTTTGCATTGGGCCAGGGCGTTCATCCCGGTGTCGGTGATCGCGGTCTTGCTGAGCCGGACTTTTTTTAATTTTGGCAATTGTGCCAAATGCACCAGGCCAGCGTCGGTTACTTTCGTCCCGCCGAGCGTGAGTTCGACCAGTTCCGGATGGGTACGGCAAATTTTTTCCAACTCCGCGTCGTCCGTCTCGGTATTGTCGAGTTTAAGCTGTTTGAGCGTTGACACCGGCTTGTTGTCCATGTTTGGTACGCCGACAACATCGTCGGGCTTCTGCTCGGAATTACAGCCGGTGAAAAAAATTGCGATTGAAAGGAAAAAAACTTGTCGGTAAGGTGTCATGGCTTTGAAAGTTGACAAACTCGTTGTTCACGCAATAAACCGCTCACGATTGCGAAAAAATCCTGTACGGTCCCATTTGGCGGGTCTTTTCGACGATTTCCGTAACAAATTTTTGAAACTTTGCCCCTTCGGCGGCACTGATCCAGGAAAAATGGATTCGGTCCGTGTCGATTCCGAGCGTGTCGAGCAACTCACGAAACAGCATCCAACGGCGTCTGGCGTGATAGTTTCCGCTCGTGTAATGGCAATCGCCCGGATGACAGCCGCTGACAAGCACGGCGTCCGCTCCCACCTCGAACGCTTTGACAATCAAGTTGAAATCAATCCGGCCCGTGCAGGGAAGGCGAATGATCCGAATATTCGGCGGATACTCCAATCGGCTCGTTCCGGCAAGATCGGCCCCCAAATAGGTGCACCAATTGCACACAAACGCGACGACTTTCGGTTCAAACACGTCGGAATTCACAGCAGTTTGTTTCTGGCTCATCATTTTTCAGCAAACAGACCCGTAAGTAAAACTCAAAGAAAGGACACTCTCATTGCAGGAGGATTGCAAAATCCCTGGGAACGCAGGCTTCCAGCCTGCGCAAAGGTTGCGGAATGGAGTCTCCGTCCTACGTAGGTAGGATGCCTACGAACTCACTGGCAGGCTGGAAGCCTGCGTTCCCAGGAAAAAAGCGACTTTGCAATCCTCCCGACTCTCATTGTAAGCCTTTTTTTCCGAAAAGGAAACGCCCTGACTCCGTTTTTTCACGCTTTCGCTTTCGGATTCGTAAAACGCAAACCCTCGCCGCTGTGATAGGAAGCGTATTCCGTAACGATTGCTCCTTGCGGTCCGGCCATCATGAAATGCGGAGCTTCCAGGGCACTGAGATAGTCCATGTCGCCGACCTCAAGTTTTTTCACTTTGAACGCCGTGATAGAACCGTCCTGCGATTTCGGCAGCACGACGTCGCCCGGCAAATCGGCGGCTGTGCCCCCTTCGGCAAAGGTCCAAATTTGACCGTGCCGTACCTGCCAACACTCGTGCTTTGCCGGTTTGCCCTCTCCCGGAATATGCTTGTGTTCGGCAATCATTTGCCCAGGCAAAAGGTAAATTTCGTGACCGAAATAACCGTGTTCCTTGTCGTTGACGAAAAAAATGCCTGCCATACCGACGTTGGAATAATCATTCAATCCGAATTCGAGTGTCCAAAAATCCTTGCTGCCAAGAACGGACTCGCGGATCGAATACCGATGGAAATCGAACATTTCCTTGTAAGCGGCTCTCGCGGCCTCTTCGTTGAATTTTCCGTCTTTGTAAAAATGTTCGTTCGGATATTTGGTCAGAGTACGTCTTCCCCGTCGGGAGTTATTGGGGCGAATTCCGCCCTGTTGTTGTGCAAAACTTTCCACTTGGGAAGCTGCGAGAAACGCCGCCGATCCACCGAGAACAGAGAGCCAATCGCGTCGATTCATGGTTATGTCCTTTCAATTTGAGGAAGAAACTGTAGAATACAAACGGAAAGTATAGCGTTTTTTTGTTGAAAAGGAAAGTACGGCAAATCAGTGATCCGTGAAAAAACTCAGGAGGATTGCAAAGTCCCTGGGAACGCAGGCTTCCAGCCTGCGCGAAGGTTGCGGAATGGAATCTCCGCCCTGCGCAGGTAGGATGCCTACGAACTCACTGGCAGGCTGGAAGCCTGCGTTCCCAGGAAAAAAGCGACTTTGCAATCCTCCTGTGAAAAACCTCATTTCTCATTTCTCATTTTAAGTACAATGGGCAACGACATTCGATCATCGCTTCTACCGCCGGGCGCACCGGTTCCCGATCCGCCGGGAGCGAAACTGCTGGCGAAAATTCCGGTTTTTGTCGTGGGACTCATTTTTCTGGTTTACCTGATTTACAACATTCGGCTCGAAGTGGTCGATTGGAGGAATTTTCCAAGTCCCCAGGAGGCTTCCGTTTCTGAAATCACCGGGGAAAGTCCCCCCCCTCCCCCCTCCTTGTTGGAAATATTGACGCATCCCATTGCGAACGATCCCAAACGTTGTCTTGAATGTCATGATCTTGCGGAAGAGACACTGGAAATACTGCCCGGTGCTTTTGGGGGAGACCAGGTTTGTTTGGCGTGTCATCCCTTGAAGGATTTCGACGAGCAGCATCGAGGACACAAATTTGAACCGTTTGAAAAATGCACGATGTGTCACAGTCCGCACAAATCCATCGAAAAACCGTTGATGAAAGAGACTTACGTGAATACCTGTACGATTTGTCATCCGTTTCCCGATGAAGAATAACAATCTCAAAGTGTAAACGAGTTGGTTATGAGGCCGGAAAAGGTGTTGAAATTTAAGGGCATCGGAGGAAGACAGCTGACGGCAGGCAACAGACGGCAGGATTTTTTTTTCTATGCCCGATGCCCTTGACTGTTTTGAGTACCCGTTTGTTTATGGTTTGAGTTTGAGTTATTACTTTCTCTTCTTCCGCTCCGCCGTCCGTCTTGCCTGGTCGAGGGCACCGAGCATTCCGGTCCTTTTCGGGGCGGGTTTCTCCGGTTCCTGTTTCTTTTCCACTGGTTGCGACGGTGTTGGTGTCATGGTGTCAAGCTGCGATTCGCTCTTTTTGCGAGACCGGGAAAGCATGTACTGCCGCAACCAGGACATCTGCCGCCCGGTTTCTTTCGACCCCTTCGTGGAATCCTCCTTGTGCTGAGGAAGTTTCAGCCGTTTGAGCCAGGCCGACAGCCAACCGGTTCGCCGCTCGAAAATCTCCGAAGTCATCAGGCCAATCGCCAACACGATCAACCAAAGCGAAAGGTCGTGATACCGGGGTGTTTTGGGAATATCGTTCCAGATTCCCGCAATTTCGATCCGCTCCTTACCGCCGGTCGATTCGGCAAGCTGCGTCAAAAGTTCCCGGCCTTTGCCCGGCTCCACCGGACGAAACTCCGGCGAATAAGGCAAGCAAACCGGCGGAAGCGAAATGGAAAGGGTATGTCTATCCTCTATCCTCTGTCCTCTATCTTCTCTGAATGACACCGTCGCCAACACCGTTTCGCTTCCGGTCAGCGGAATCGTCGCCCCGAGAAGTTCCGGTTCCAGCCAGCGCATCGGGAATTCGTTCATTTCCAACGGTTGATTTGCCGTCTGCTTCAAAATCGTGATTCGCGGTATGGTGTCAAGCGACGCCTCTTCCCGCTCCGGGTCAAGATCAAGCCGAATCCGCAAACTCCCTTCGACAATCTCTTGCGAAAGCATCATGTTGTTCGGGAGCTTGTTATCCTTGCCCGCCGTAAAGCGTCCCAAGCTGACCAAAAACGATTGGTAATCCTCCCACGTGGCAATCGGCCCGGTGTAATCGCCGTCGATTTGAGCGGTGTAGCAGAGAACCCGGCCAAGTCCCGCCTGCCAGGAGGCAAGAATCGGGGAGTTGTACTCGTCCAGTGACACCGAGGAAAGTAACGCTCCCGGTTTTAAGTAACACAAATTGTACCCTCCGATTGCCGGCGGATCGTCGAACCGCTGTCCCAGTAGTGCCATCAATCCGCCGGTCCAGCGGATGTCCACCGGTTCCTCGATAAACGTGCTCCGGGCAATGGTGAACGTATCCTGGGCAAAGAATCGCGGCAGTTCCGACGGTTCGTTCGTGAAATAAATTTGCCCTTTTCCCCGCCTTGCCACGTCCCGCAAGAAATCGGCGTCCACATCGGTCGGGAACCCAAGTCCGATTACGCTGCACGTGATTCCCGCTTTCTCGCAAGCGGCCAAAAGCCCGACGTATTCGCCCGGCTCTTCGGCGTCGGCGGCGTCGGCGAACAAAATGATGTGCTTCGTTCCGACCGAAGATTTGCGCAACATATCGACGGCGGCCCTCAGTCCGGTGTAAACGAAAATGCCGCCCCCCATCGACTGGATGCGGAGAATTTTCGCACGGTCCGCATCCGGCGTCGTGTTCGAGTGCAGCGGCACGATTGTGTGCGGAACGCTGTCCACTGCGATCACGCCGACTTCGTCCAGTGGTGTCAGCAGTTTCAAAAGATCGGCGGTTGCCACGTTGGCAAGGTCCATTTTTGCACGCCCTCCTCCGGCAGGCATTGACATACTCCCGGAACGATCCAACACCGCGACGATTGCCAGCGACAATTTCCGGTGCTCCTGTCTTAGTTCCATGGAGATCGGCATGATTTCGTCAAACGGCGATTGGTAATATCCCCCCAGTGCGTAAGAACTTCGTCCGCCGCCGAGCATGAGACCGCCCCCGGTCTGCTTGACCCACTGGGCAATCAATTCCATGCCGCGATTGCCGATCTTTTCCGCCGGAAGATTTTCGACGACGATCCCGCTAAAGCCGCTGAGAAACGGAAGCGACCAGTTGACCGTTTCGGCGTCAACCGCTTCCGTTTCGATCCCGGACGCCGTGAACAGTTGCGGCAGAATCGTTTGGAGCGGACCGCTTTCCGACCTTTGGGCAAGTACCAAAAGCGGCTTGGTGCCATCAATTCCGACCAGACGCCGGGCGGAATTGTTTTCGGGCACCGGGTCAGGGAGTTCGCCGCTTACGCGCAGGGTGTACGCTAATGTTCCTCCTTTGAGGGCCCGGTCGCGGAAGACGAGGCGGTTGTCGCCGGTGCTCATCTCCCTGACACCAGCCCCGATCACCACCGGTGTACCGGTCGGGGAGTCGCGGAGTAGCTCGTACTGGACCTTCTGGGTGATCGGTACCCGGAGCGAGGCACTGATGGTGAACGCCTCACGCGGTGCCACCACCTGGGGTGCTTCCAGCATCACCACCGCGACGTCGCCGGCGTTGGTTCGCTCCAGGAGCCGGTAATCGACGGCGATTTCACGCTGCATGAGGCGTGACGCCAGATTGATCGGGTTTTCGCCGGTGTACCGTCCGTCGGTGAAAAGCACGATTCGCCCTTTTTCCCCGGCGGGGATCAGCGAAAACGCTTGCTCAATCGCACCGTGAAGGTCGGAAGCGTCCGGCGAGTTTTCGGAGACGAACCCGGAAAAGGCCTGCCTGGGACCGGGCACCCGTTCGGGAAACGAAAGGGCACCAAAGGAAACGACGCCGATTTTGTCGTCGATCCCGGCGTGTTCGACCATCAGGTTGATTGCCCGGATGGATTCATCGCGAGCTTGTGGTGGCATGGAGCGGCTCAGATCGACGACGGCGACAACGGTCCCGCTCCGGGTCGGAATCAAAAGCATCGGCCCGCACATCGCAATCACGATCAAAAGCGTGAAAGCGACCCTAAGCCCGGTCAAAAGCCGCGACGGTATCTTCCACGTTACCCATGCACAGAGCAACGGAATCAAGAGGAGAAACCAAACCGGGTTTTGGAAATAAACCATAACAAACAATAACGGAGACGCAATCGTAAGATTGCGCGAAATATGTTACAATCTCAACGTGAAAAAACGGTTCCCCACCAGAATCTGTGGGTAAAAAAATAGGTTTTTTGAGGTATGTGGAACAGAAAAGTAGATAATGGACCTTGAAAGTAAAGTATTTCAGTCACGTTGTATCGAAATAGTACATCTGGAAATATCTG
>CAZNVM010000307.1:0-7562 GCA_964576215.1 uncultured Planctomycetaceae bacterium | reverse complement strand
GTCAGGGCGGGGGGGGCCCCCCCCCGCGGCTAACGGTAGAAAGAACGAACAGCGTGAAAACCCGCAAGTTTCGGCGGAGTACCGCCTACTCTTGCGGCTCTTAGGTCGCTTGAAGTACGACCGGATCGAATCGCGGAAATCCGGTTACTGCGTTCTGCGCTCCGCTCCGTTCCCGGCTGCCTTGCTATTGGCGAACTTCTATCGGCCCCGGTTCGGTTCTTTTTTGCGCTTTCCTCAGACCTTGCCCAAATGCGAGTTCCGTGTAGAATGGACCGTGATTGTTTTGACCCGTCCCTTCAAACCTTTGGAATTCTATCATAAATGCCTTACGAACGATTTACCGACCGCGCTCGCAAAGTCATGCAACTGGCCAACCAGGAAGCTCAACGTTTCAACCATGAATACATTGGAACGGAGCATCTCCTTCTCGGCCTGGTCAAGGAAGGAAGCGGGGTCGCCGCAAACGTTTTGAAAAATATGGACATCGACCTGCGAAAAATCAGACTCGAAGTCGAAAAACTCGTCCGCAGCGGCCCCGACCTGGTCACGATGGGGCGGCTTCCCCAAACGCCGCGTGCCAAAAAAGTGATCGAATACTCGCTGGAAGAAGCCCGAATGCTCAGTCACAATTACGTGGGGACGGAACACCTCCTTCTCGGCCTGCTCCGGGAACAGGAAGGAGCCGCCGCACAGGTTTTGATGAATCTCGGTCTGAAACTGGAAGAAGTTCGCCGCGAAATCCTCAACCTTCTCGGACACGGACTTGACAACATGGGGGACGATCCGCGGGGAGCGGAGTTGGTTGGCGTCGTTCATGGAATGGGGAGCGGCGACGATGCTCCGCGACAAGGGAAGTCGAAAACGCCCGCTCTGGACAGCTTTGGACGCGATTTGACCGAATTGGCCCGGCAGAAAAAACTCGATCCGGTGATTGGCCGCGAAAATGAAATCGAGCGGACCATGCAGATTCTTGCCAGACGTACCAAAAACAATCCGGTGCTCATCGGCGAAGCAGGGGTTGGGAAAACCGCCATTGTCGAAGGGTTTGCCCAAAAAGTCGTCGAAGGAGATGTGCCGGAAATCCTTATGGACCGCCGGATCGTCGTCCTTGACCTGGCGATGATGGTCGCCGGGACGAAATATCGCGGTCAATTCGAGGAACGAATCAAAGCGATTATGAACGAAGTGAAGAAGTACCAAAAAATTATCCTGTTCATCGATGAGCTTCACACGCTTGTCGGGGCCGGCGGGGCCGAAGGAGCGATTGACGCTTCCAATGTCCTCAAACCGGCCTTGTCGCGGGGGGAAATGCAGTGCATCGGGGCGACGACGCTTGACGAGTACCGTAAATACGTCGAAAAAGACAGTGCCCTGGAACGCCGTTTCCAAAGCGTGATCGTCGAACCGCCGAGCGCGAAAGAAGCGGTCGAAATTCTTAAAGGACTCCGGGATCGGTACGAAAAGCACCATCACGTCAAAATTACCGACAGTGCGCTGCGGTCCGCCGTTGAACTTTCGAACCGGTACATCACGGGCCGCTGTTTGCCGGACAAAGCGATTGACGTGATCGATGAAGCGGGCGCACGGGTTCACCTTAAATCGATGACCCGCCCGCCGGACCTTCAGGACATTGACTCGCAGCTTGAAGAATTGAACAAGGAGAAGGAAGAGGCGGTTGCGAACCAGCTTTTTGAGAAGGCCGCTTCGCTCCGGGATAAAACGGACAAGCTCAAAAAGAAAAAAACTCAAATTCAAAAAGAATGGCGTGAGAAATCGTCCGATTCCGGCGGGATCGTTGACGACATTGTGATCGCCGAGGTCGTTTCAAAAATGACCGGGATTCCGTTGACGCGAATGTCCGTTGAAGACACGAAACGGCTCATGCAAATGGAGGAGGAACTCCACAAAAGCGTTATCAGTCAGGACGAAGCGATCAAAGCGATTTCCAAAGCGGTGCGGCGTTCCCGGAGCGGTTTGAAAGACCCGAAACGTCCCACCGGTTCGTTCGTTTTCGCCGGACCAACCGGGGTCGGTAAAACGCTCCTTGCCAAAGCTCTCGCGGAATTTATGTTCGGAAATGCCGACGCGCTCATCCAGATCGACATGAGCGAGTACATGGAAAAGCACAACGTCAGCCGCTTGATCGGTGCTCCTCCCGGCTTTGTCGGTTATGAAGAAGGGGGACAGTTGACCGAAAAAATCCGGCGGCGTCCTTACTCAGTGGTGCTGCTTGATGAAATCGAAAAAGCCCACCCGGACGTGTTCAACATGCTTCTGCAAGTAATGGAGGAAGGCCGGTTGACCGACAGTTTCGGGCGACACGTTGATTTCCGTAACACGATTGTCATTATGACGACCAATGCGGGAGCGGACGCAATCAAGAACGAATCGGCGTTCGGTTTTCAAAAGCCGACCGATGACGCTTCTTACGAAAGCATGAAAGACCGGGTGAAGGAGCAGGTTGAAAAGTTCTTCCGGCCTGAATTTCTTAACCGTTGCGACGATATTATCGTGTTCCGGCACCTGACCGAAAACGACCTCGGTGAAGTCGTCGAACTGGAGCTCAAGAAGGTTCGGTTGCGTTTGGAAGAGCAAGGTTTGCGGATGGTTCTGACCGACGACGCCAAGAAACTGCTCATCAAGCGGGGAAGCAACCTGGATTACGGGGCCAGACCGCTCCGCCGGGCAATTGAGGCAAACATCGAAGACCCGCTTTCGGAAGAGCTTCTCAAGGGGGAGTTCGAGGAAAAAGAGGTCGTCTCAATCGAGGTTAAAGAGGTCGGCGGCAAAAAGCAACTCATCTTTCACGGTATGATGCTCTCCGAACTTCCCGAAGAGGTCGGCAAAGACCTGACGCCCCTGAAAAAGAAAGGGGAAGAAGAAGTCTCGGAAGAAATACCGGAGGAATCGGAACTGGTTGAGGCGTATTGAGGAACTCAAAGTGTAAACGAAATGGTATTGAAACCGAAGAAAGTGTTGAAATTTAAGGGCATCGGGAATCGGGAATCGGGAATCGGAGGAAGTTTTTCACTTATCACCTATTCCCGATGCCCGATTCCCAATGCCCTTGACTGTTTTGAGTTACCATTTGTTTACGGTTTGAGTAAGGAACAGTATAAAAATAACAACCGCATTTTGTGAACGGCAGCCGGAAACGCAGCGCAGTGACCGGATTTCCCCGCGATTCGGTCCGGTCGCTTCACTCCGTTGCGCTCCCGGCTGCCATTCATCGCCAACTTAGCGGCCTGTTTTTTTTGCCAAAAGCTCAACAATTTTGTTGTCAGGTCGTTTTTTGGCGATAGAATGGAGGGCGCATATTCGAGTAGCGATTGCTACAAGTTCCGGCAAGTCGCTTTCGTTGCGTGAGGCAATGTTTTCAAGCACCCTCGGCACACCCCTGTAGTGTCCCTTTTTTTTATGAGGGAAGCGTTCGACTTAATTCCCCAACCCAAGGAGTTTACCATGACAAAACCGTTTACCAGACGTGATTTCCTTTCCACTTCGCTTTCCACCTCGGCAGGGCTGACGGCCATGCTGGGTGCCGCTCCGCTGGTTCTCGTCGGTTCCGGTACATCCGCCGCCGACAAACCGGCCATCCTCGGAGGAACCCCCATGAGCACGGCCTCCTTTTCCGGGTGGCCGATCCTGCAAGGAGACGAGGAAGCAAACGTCCTCGAAACCCTCAGGTCCGGCCACTGGTTTCGCGGATACTCCAATCAGGGCATGGTCGCCGAATTTGAAAAGGAATTTGCGGCCATCAATGGTGCCAAAGCGTGCGTTGCCACGGCCAACGGCACCGGTGCGTTGATTGCCGCGCTGGCCGCCCTCGACATCGGGCCAGGCGATGAGGTCATCACGACCCCTTACACGTTCATTGCGACGATCAATTCGATCATCGCCCATTTTGCGCTCCCGGTTCCGATTGACGTCGATCCCGACACGTTCCAGCTCGACGGCAAACTCGCCGATGCCGCTTGGAGCGAAAACACACGATGCCTGCTTCCCGTTCACATCGGCGGTTTGCCGGCCAACATGGACGACATCCTTGCCGTCGGTAAAAAACGGAACATCCGCGTCATTGAAGACGCCTGCCAGGCTCACCTTGGCCGATGGAAAGGAAAAAACCTCGGAACGCTCGGCCATGCCGGTTGCTTCAGTTTTCAGGTCTCGAAAAATCTTTCCGGCGGCGAAGGGGGAGCGGTCCTGACCAACGACGAAGATTTTGCCGAAAGGGTTTACCGCTGTCACAATAATTGTTCCGGTCGCAGGACCAACCCGCTCGATTCCACGCAGGGCCAGGTTCGGGCGTTCAACTTTCGCATGGCGGAATTCCCGGCGTCCGTTCTTCGGGCACAGCTCAAGCATATCGAGCAATTCGCAGAGGTTCGTGAGGAAAACGGACGTTACCTGAACAGACTGTTGGCCGAAATCCCAGGGGTCTATCCGACGAAGATTCCCGAAGACGGTACGAGGAGTGCGTGGCACCTTTACATGTTCCGGATCGACCCGGAGAAATTCGGAATCGACCGTAACCTGTTTATCCAGGCAATGGGAGCCGAAGGAATCCACGGCGGCGGTGGCGGGTATGGTTATGGAACAGCCAAGCATTGGATCGAATTCGTCCGTAATTCTTACGCCACCCCGGCCGGAAAACGTATTTATTCGAAAGCGGTGCTCGACGATTGGGCCGAACGTGTCGGCGCGTTACCACAAGCCCAAAAAGTCGTTTCGCAGGGAGTCTGGTTCTCGCAGAACATGTTGCTCGGCCCGAAAACCAACATGGACATCATCGCCGACGCCGCCCGACGAATCCAAAAGAACGCGGCGGAGATTGCAAAGGGGTAGTGCTGGATTTGGCCAGGTACTGCGTGAAAGGTAGCTGCCGCTGTCCCCAGCGGCAGAATCCGACAAGGCCGGCCAGGGCATAAATACGTTGACATCGCAACCACGACCATGACGGAGTATACCGCAGTGTCGGGATAAATGTCGGGGTCAATGTTCCTACTTCTCCGGCTTCGGCACCCGCCCCTTGGGGTGTCGTTTTTTTCGCCCTCGTTCGGATTTGAGTTTCGAAAAATCAACCACACTCGAACGCTGACCGATGTGTTTTTTCAACTCATTGATGCGGTCGCGGATCACGGCGGCCCGCTCGAATTGCAAAGCGTCCGCCGCTTCGAGCATCTCCTTTTCCAACTCGTGGATATGTTCCGCCGTGATAAACAGGTCGTCGTCCTTTTGTCCGACCGCTGCGTTTGCCTTTTGATGGGCTTCCGCTTTGATTCCCCGGGAGATATTCTTGCGGATCGTTTCCGGCGTGATACCATGCTTTTCGTTGTATTCTTGTTGTAATTTTCGACGACGCTCCGTTTCGTCGATGGCCCGCTGCATGGAATCCGTCACCTTATCGGCGTAAAGGATCACCTTCGCATTGATATTTCTGGCACTTCGGCCAATCGTTTGAATGAGCGACGTTTCGCTTCGCAGGACAGCGAAATTCTAATTCAGTAGGTCAACAAAAGACGATCTGCAATGCAATATTTTTCCAATGTTTTCCCCTCCATTTGGAATCGTTTGAGCATGGAAGGGCCGCAGTTGACGAAGACTTCCCGTTCGAACAAATCTTTCGGCGGCTGGATCAAACAATCCTTTTTGCCGGAATTTTTTTTCCCGTCAATACTTAATACAACATGCACCCCTTTTCGTTTACAGCGTTCAATTTCCAAAAAAAGTTCATTCAAATCAAAATTTTGTGCCCCATAAAGAATTGATTGTGAATCACTATACGGCGGATCACAATAGACTAAATCACCTTTTTGAGTCTCTCGCAACGCATCTCGATAATCCAAGCGACGAAAAAACACGTTCTTTGTCCGCTCTCGCCAAAGGTCAACTCGATGGGAAAAGGTCATGGGATCAATGGGTCGATGAATACCGCAAGGAGTTGACATAAAACCATCGATTTTTCTAAATCGAACCACTCCTCCATAACAGGCTCGACATAAAAATAAAAGGTCCGCCGCGTTGGGAGAACGATTGTAGGAAGTTTTAATTTCTTCGTAAACCGTTGCTTTTTCCTTCTTTTCCATTCTGATCCAACGATCTTTATACCACGTTTTGAGCAGGTCCGGATTATCGTGCAACGTTGTCCAAATTTGAATGAGTGGTTCAAAAATATCCGAAGCAAAAGCTCGTGTCGGGTATAACGTTCCTAAAATCGCCCCGCTTCCAAGAAATGGTTCGTGGTAGAAACGATAATTTTCCGGAAAATAGGAAATAATCTCATGGGCAAAACGCTGCTTATTCCCAATCCACTTGAGAAGTTGTGTTCTAAAGGGAACGGTAATACGCTCTTCAGAAAACAGAGTTTGAACTGGCATACTACACTCAAAAAACGGGACCACTAGGTTAACAGAAAGAGAATATCCTGTTTTGGGATATTTGTCAATGGGAGGCATAATTCAGTTTCGTCAAACACTTTTAATAATTATTTTCATAGCGTGGATAAAACAATTTATTCTCAGGCCAATAAAATTCTTTGTTCTCACCTACGAGACATTCGAGTTAGCCTTGGGTTGCGCCAACATGATCTGGCGGCACTGCTCGGCGAACCCCAATCATTCGTTAGTAAATACGAATCAGGAGAACGACGACTTGATACTGTGGAATTATATCAAATTTGTTTGGCTTTGAACATTTCCTTGACAGAGTTTATTCAAAAGTTTGAGGAGACTATCCATGAAAGCCAATAATCAATTTGCTGATTTATCCCCCACTTTTTGGGCCCAAGTTCGTGCAATCAGTGAAGGAGCCGGGTACACAAACCGTAAACCTTCGGAACGTGGAAATATTTTGGTTCCGACTGCCGAACAAATGAAACGTGCAATGGAAAAACGCTCTTTGGATTCGACTTATCTTGTTTCGAAAAATGAAGAATTAACTTGTGAAGGAAAAAAACTTCATGATTACTTTCAATACAGAGCCGATGTTCTCGAGAACTTCGTTCGTCCCAGATTAATGGATGCCGATAGGGCAAAAAAAGAATTTGAAATTTTCAAGAAAAAGTTGAATCCATCGTGTCCTCTTCCGATGAACAAACAAAAAGGAAAGAAGAGAACGGAAGCCTATCTTACGGGGATAGTCAATATGATTATCGAAGCCGGTATTGGAACATCGGAATGTGACTTTGATCCTCGGCAATTGACGGTTATTACGAAAAACGGAATTCCTCTTCAAACCCTGACTCGTCGTGTTGACGGAGCGTTTCCTTCAACAAATAATCCCATTGCTCTTTGGGAAATTAAAGAGTATTACCATACAACAACTTTCGGTAGTCGTGTAGCGGATGGTGTCTATGAAACCCTGCTCGATGGCATGGAACTGCTTGAACTTCGAAAAAACCAAAATATCCATGTGTTTCATTATTTGTATCCGTTCACGCCGCCTACGTTCTCAGCGGCGTGATAGGATCATTTTAGCGGACAATTGTTCGGAAGTAAAGAAGGCGGAGCAAGCCCATGCAGAAAACTGAAAATCGCATCCCGAAGAAAGGCCATCACGTTTCG